>JAUYBY010000072.1 GCA_030692925.1 Candidatus Zixiibacteriota bacterium
AGCTCCAGACAAGCCTGGCTTAAATCCTGCAGGTGAGTATAATCATAAGCAAATTCTCTGGAGACCACCAGATAATCAACCAGAGGGAAAAGCTCTTCTATATTTTCTCTTAAACTACCTAAATCCAAAATAACTTCAGAACCGTCCTTTTTCGCCTTTTTAGCTAAAAATATATTCGCCTCTATATCCCTGCCATCTAAATGCAGGTACTCGAAGGAGACATCCTTCAAAAAAAAGATTTCTTTTGGCTTGACCGGTCTCATCCGGGTTTTGTCCAGAGCTACAGTTCTCTTCCCGCTGTTTTTGTCCACCCAGATGAAAGCCTTTAAACTTTTTACGTTTTCATCTATGAGCAGGTAATCAACATCGACTCCAAATTTTTCCAACTCAGACCGGATCATCATTCCCTCATAATCATCGCCTATCTTCCCCACAAAAGCAACCTCAGCTCCTAATTTTGCCATAGTCGCCATAGCAGTGGGAACAGGACCACCTCCCTGAACTGAAGAGGATACGACATTCACTTTCTCATCTAATCCCGGATAAGGGTCCAAGATGGAAAGATAATCCAGCGCGCAGATTCCGAATCCGAGACAATCGAAATCATACTCTTTCAAATTCTATCTCTCCTCTGGTCTTATTCATTAATTCATCTTTGAGCTTTAAAATGATTCCTTTGCTTACCTCTATTTCCATTCTCGCTCTATCTCCAAAAGCCAGCTTTTTGACTTTGACTTTTTCTTTATTTAGAATCATCTGAACCCTATCAAAATATTTTTTTGGAAAGAGCAGGACGAGCTCCTCTTTAAGCTCTTTTTTGATGAAGACACAACTCCGCAGTACTCTTAAAGCGCTTTCATAATAGGCTTTTGAAAGACCTCCGGTGCCTAACTTGACCCCACCGAAGTAACGAGTAACCACGATTAAGATATCTTTTAGATTCTGAGACAAGATTGCAGACAATATCTGCCTGCCAGCAGTTCCGGAAGGTTCTCCGTCATCGGTAGACTTCTGGATTTCTCCTTGCCTCAAAACGTATGCATACGGATTATGGGTAGCGTCGTGGAACTCTTTTTTTATCTTTTTGAGCCAGAGTTCTGCTTTTTCTTCTGAGCCAACCGGTATAGCCGTGGCAATAAATTTCGAACCCTTGACCAGAAATTTATCTCTTTTAGATTCTTTTATGCTGAGATAGTCAGCTTGATTTTTTGTTTCCTTCAATTTTTTTCTCCACGAACTGCTGGATTAACCTTTTGAGCCGGCTCCCGTAGATCAGATCGAATTTCTCCATCTGATCTGGGATCAAGGATTCTGCTTTTAATCTGACCAGGGCGGCTTCCTTTTTTGCCTCACCCAAGGTCAGATCTCCTTTTTTTATCTTCTCGCAGGCCTGATCCACAAGCTTCTTGAGCCGCTTCAGCTTTTCTTCAGAATCAAGATACTCTTTCATAGATAATTCAAAACCAGATCTAAATCCTCAGCCCCTTTGATCGGAATAGCTCCTATCCTTACCAACTCCTCAGAACTTTTGTTATCCACTCTTGTCACCATAAAAAGTGGTTTCCCTTGGTCAACAGCCCTCTGGGCTGCATCCATCGTACCTGAGGCTTCATCCTCAGTCTCCACCACTATGACCGTTTGAGAAAGTCCCACCACTATCCGGTTTCTTGCCATCAATTGACCTACATTTATTGGAGCGTTCAGGGGATATTCGGTTAAAAGAGCACCATTTTTGCTGATTTCAATGGCTAAATTAAGATTCTCCTCTGGATAGATTTTGTTCAGACCAGAACCCAAGACCGCATAAGTTTTCCCTTCTTTTGCCAGTGCTCCTAAATGTGCGCCTGTATCTATTCCTCTGGCTAAACCGCTGACCACCATCACTCCTCTTTTAGCCAGCTCTTTTCCTATATCAGTTGCATCCTTTATCCCCTCATAGGAGGCGTGATGAGTCCCCACCACTGCCACAAAGAGCGTATTTGACAAGGGAAACTCGCCTTTGAAATAGAGCACAGGCGGCGGATCATCTATCTGTTTCAGACTTTGCGGAAAATCCTCATCTAAGATGGTTTTGATCCCGATCCCCTGTTCTTCCAAAAAAGAGATATGTTCCTCAATCTCGGTGAATTTTTCCTGAGATTTACAAATCTCTTTAGCCTTCTCTGGACCCATTCTGGTAAGTCTGGAGATTTGTTCTGAGGTTGCTTTGTACACTTTTTCCGGAGACCCGAAGGCAAAAAGGAGCTGCTGAAACCCCTTGGGACCAATCTTAGCTACTTCCCTTAGAGCTATTACATATTTTCTATGGTCCATTTTAGTATTGGATTATAAACCTTTTAGGTTTATCGAATTTGTAGCGGAAGGCTTTAGCCTTCCATAAATGGAAACCTAAAGGTTTCCGCTACATTTCTTATTTAATATAATCTGTTTCGGTCAAAGTCAAAACATAAACTTTAGAAGTTCCAGAGGGACCAAGGAAAAGCATTATAATCCTCCCGCCTTGGGGGCAAGGCGGGACTACCAGAAGAAAAAGTCCAACATTCCGTAGGCCCACATTGCCCTCAACGTGGGCACGTTTTACTGGAAGACGTCTTTTATGACGCCTCTCTCGCTGCGAAGCTCAAACTCCGTTCCGAAAATAGATGAATCAAAATATAGTCTATCCAGTATCTCCTGAGCCATCTTACCTTCTGCTACCTTAGGGGAATGGGGGAAGGTTACAAGCTCTATCGGGATTATCTCAATCCGGTGGAGTTTTTCCCAGTCGAAAGTCACCTTGAGGATGAAGCTCTGGTTATTTTTCAAATCTTTCTGGTCGAAGACAAAATTCCCCAGGCTATAAGCGATGAGTTTTCCCTTATAAATTTCTATTCCCTGAAAGGTATGTGGATGATGCCCTACGACGATATCCGCTCCACAGTCAATTGCCATATGAGCCAGGCTTTTCTGATACTCAGTTGGAAAATCCTGATATTCTATTCCCCAGTGAAACGAGACAATGACAAAATCTGCAGCTTCCTTAGCCTTTTCGAGATCTTTAATTATCCAAGCATGCCTTGCTTTTGCAACACCAGAGCTATTTTGCCCCGCAGGGAATGCACCTGGAGAAAGGTCGTATCCCAAGAAAGCTATTTTCAGATCACCCAGATCGAAAATGGCAGGCATTCTGGCTTCCGTTACATTTTTGCCCGCACCGATTACTTTGATGTTGTTCTTATTCAAAACCTCAAGCGTTTGCTCAAAAGCCTTTTTGCCATAATCGTATGAATGGTTATTTGCCAGATTGAGCACTTTAAACCCAGCATAAAGTAACCCTTTTACTGCCTCAGGGTTTCCTCGAAAAGAATAGAGCTGGTCTCCTCTGGTCCCTCGGTTGGAAAGAGGCGATTCCAAATTTCCAAAAGTGACCTCGGCTGAATTCGTTATTTCGGCGATATTCTTGAAAGGGTAAAGATACCCTTTGTTCTTCATAGTGACATCCACGCCCCGTGAGAGCATTATATCACCGACCAGAATTAGATTATGTTCTTTTACTAAGAAGGGATTTTCCTGCAGGAGTGGGGCTTCTGACTTCCAAATGAAGGGAGAAATAAAATTGAACAAGAGAAAAAGGAGAGGCAATTTTTTGGAAGAAATCATTTTGAGAAGAGAATTCCAGCAGGGACGGGACACCGTCCTGTCCCTACCGTAATGCACAAAATTTTATTCAGCAGAAGCAAAAGTAAGCTCATTAGTTAGAAGATTCAGAGCGTAAAGCAGGTTTTCCTTTTTAGAGTTAAAATCAGGCAGGTAGTTCCCCTTAACGGGCCTGGCTGAGGGCAGGTTCATCTTTAAAGGATTAACATACCTTCCGCTAACCATGCATCTGTAATCCAGATGCGGACCGGTGGTTATTCCACTTGTTCCTACCCTGCCGATTATCTCGCCCTGGGTTACTTTGGCACCATTCCTGATTTTCAGGGCAAAGGAGGAGAGATGTCCATAAGAGGTCGCAAAACCATTGGCATGCCGGATCTCGATTGTCCTTCCCAGACCATTTTTCCAGCCGGCAAAGGTAACCATACCATCTGCGGAGGAGACCACCGGCGTGCCGTAAGGGGCGGCATAATCTACCCCATAATGGGGTCTGTAGGTTTTAAATACCGGATGAAGTCTGGAAGCCGAGAAGGTTGAGGTGATTCTCCTGTAATTGAGAGGCGATCTTAAAAAAGCTTTCCTCAAAGATTTTCCTGTCAGATCAAAATAGTCAGCCTGTCCCTCCGGGTCCTGATATAGTATCGCATCATATTTTGTCCTTGAAGCTTCATATTCTGCTGCTAAGATCTCGCCGTAACTTACGAACTTTCCGTCCTTTTCATATTCCTCATAAATCAGCTTGTACCTGTCCCCTTTCTGGGGCTCATTTAAAAAGTCTATCTGCCAGGCAAAAATGTCAGAGAACTTCATTATCAGCTCCGGATTTTCGCACTTGGTTCTCATATCCTCCCACAGGGAGTTTTTTATCTCGCCCTCCAGACCTTTCACGATTCGGGTAAGTTTTACCGGCACAGAATAGGCAACTAAATCTCCTTCTTTATTAACTACTTTATACCTCTCTAAAAGCCCTTTCTGATATTCAAAAGAGAGGAGCAGATGGTCAGGTGAGGCTAAAAGGGAAAAAAAATCTCCAGGCTTGCATTTTCTCAAATCTAAAACCCTGGACAAAGACCTGGTAAGCTCTGAGATCAGCTCTAAAGGAAGCCCTTTCTTAAAAAGTGAAATGGCTAAAGGCTGGTTTTTCTCGATTATGCCGGAGAAGATGCACCCTAACTGAAACTCTGAGGAGAAAGCATTATTCTCCTCTAATAAAAGGCTCGGAATCGTTTTCTGGACAGTTGGAGGAAGAAGCGGCCGGGTGAAAAAAAGGCTGAGAAGATAAAACAGCACAATGCTGAAAACCAGACTTCTGGCTATCTTGGCGACCTTTCTCATATCCCCTCCTTTACTTGAAAATCCTTTTCCAGACTAAAATATATCTGCTGAGAAAATATAGATCTCCGTATCCTTATCCTTCCAGCAGTCTTTATCGTATATACCAGCCTTAAAGCAGGTCTGTTCTAAGAAAGTTTTCCTGTCCCAGTTATTCTCAGTGGCTACCTGGGGTAAAAGGAGTCCGGAATAGTAACCCTTTCTGATCAAAATCCCGTGCGTGCCAACCTGAATCTGGTTTACATCGGTAATCCTTTTCAAAGGTGTTAGAACCGAGATCTCTATCTCCAGGTCCTTCAATTCTTCTTTAGTAACCGGTTCAAACCTTGGATCATTTAAAGCTGCGGCTTCTGCCATCTCCTGAACCGTTTGATAAAGCGGTTTTATTGCCTGGATGTAACCGATACAGCCCCTCAAGTCTCCACGTTTTTTTATGGTCACAAAAGCACCCCTGTTCTCTTTAAGCACCTCTGAGGTTATCTTATAATCCGGGCATTTTACTCCTTTAACCTTACATTCGATCGTCTCCTTGGCAAGCTTAAGCAAAAATGTTTTGTCTTTATCCGAGATCCTGGAGTCTGTGTCTTTCTTTTTCTGGACCTCCTTTTCAGCCTTTTCCTTTGGAGAATCACCTGGATTTTTCCCTGTGTTATAGAGAACCGCAGACATATAACCCACCACACCGGATTTATCCCCGGTCACATCCCCGGAATTGGCATATTTGACTACTTTGGACTTGTCTGCTCCCAACTCCTTTGCCGCTATCATAGCAGAGATAATCGGTCCTCCGCCACAAGCCTCGCACCGGTCAGAGGTAAGGTCGTCAAATAGAGCCCTTGAATTGAACGCATTTACGTCCCTGATAACTGTGCTGTCCAGCCTTTCTGCTTCTGCATAAGGATGATAATGTGAAAGGTCCGAGCTGGCAACGATCAAGGCATCTTTCCCTTTTAAGACGTTTGCCAGAGCTTTTCCTAAAACCTCATACATTCCATAATCATCATCTGGGCCCAGGACTATGGGGATCAGCTTGAAATTCCCTAAGACTATTTGTAAAAAGGGCAACTGTACCTCTAAGGCATGCTCTGGCCTTTGCCCAGAAGTCGAGTGACCAACATCCGAAAGATAGATTCTTTTATCTATTTTCGATAGCTCCAAAGCCAACTCCTTATCAACCAAAATCGTCCCTAAAGGGGTCTGATAAGCTTTTCCGTTATAGATTGAAGCGCCTTTAAAGTAAACCGCGTGGGTGGGAGAGATTACTACGACTGTCTGGTATTTTAAACCCTCTAAGGTCTTATACCCATAAGCTGCTACCTGGCCTGAATAAATGTAGCCTGCATGTGGTGAGATCAGGGCGACTATCTTGCCGGGGATCTCCTCCTTTTTTGCCTTATTATAGAAATCGGCAATTTCTTTAGTTAACTTTACAGGATCTGAAGGATAAAAACCAGCCGGACCAGCCCAGGCAGGTTTTCTTATCTCCTCAGTCTGCTCTCCTTCTTTTGTCATATCATTACCCTCCGCCTTAAGGTGAGAGGTATATTTGAGGAAAAATAGAAAAATGAAAAAAATTGCAGTAATCAAGAAGAGATTCTTAAAGTATCTCATAAGATTATCTAGTTTGGAGTGCACTATGTGGATGCACTCAGAGCCTCCCTCCCTTGATGGCCGATAAAAGCTTTACGGTCCTACGGAGGCATTGCTCCTCGTAGAGGAGGGATAAAGGGAGGGTGATTTTTTTTATTCCCCCTCTCCCACAAGCCGATAAAGCATTACGGCGGCTACGCCGGGCTTCGCTCCTCGTAGAGGGGAGAGGAAATTTAACCTCCTACATCAAATTCCTTTCCCTCAAACTCACGTAGCTTTCATTCCCGATAATTACATGGTCCAAAACGTCTATCTCCATCAGTTTTCCAACCTCTACGATTTTACGAGTAACCTTCAGGTCGTCCTCAGATGGGTCCGGCTCGCCGGAGGGGTGGTTATGAGCCAGAATCATTGCTGCCGCTCCATATTCGATTGCCGGGCGGAAAACCTCCCTGGGCTGGATGATATTAAAGGTCAAACTCCCGATTGAGATGACCTCGTCATGGATCAAACGGTTGCGGATATTGAGATATAAACCGCGGAAATGTTCCTTCTGCAGTTTCCTCATCTCCTCTAAATATTTATAAACGTCCTCAGGAGTCCGAATAGTTGGAATCCTGCCCTTGTCCTCCAAGAAAAACCTTCTTCCTAATTCAAATACCGCAACTATCTGGCAGGCTTTAACCTGAGGTATCCCAAGGGTCTCCATTAACCTGCCAACGTCCTTTTCCTGGGCAATCGCCTTTGAGCCGTAATCCTTGATTATCCTCTCAGATAACTCGATTACATTTAAACCCTTATACCCGGTGTTTAAGATGATGGAGAGAAGCTCGCTGTTCCTGAGAACATCAGGCCCATATTTTATCAGCTTCTCCCTGGGCTTCTGGTCCTCAGGTAATTCCTTTATCCTGATCTGGTAGTTTTCCTGCATGATATTTTCTTTTTTGTAAAGCTGAAGGAATTTAATAAAAGACTGGGGAAAAGGAAAGGAGAAAATTAGAAAAAAAGACGTGAATGTGATCCGATTTTCGTGACCGTAAAAAAAAAGTAGGGGTTCGATTCATCGAACCCTAATGTGGACAGGCTACTGACCACAAATTCACAGCTGATTAAGCGGATTAAACGGATGTTTGGAGCAGATTTATCAGCCTCAAGGTCAAATTCGACTTAATCCTTATAATCAGCTGTGAGGTATTTTGACTGTTAGGGGCAGGGTTACCCCGCTCTACTTGACTGCATGTCATTCTGAGCCCAACGGGCGAAGAATCTACCATCCACTTGGACTTTGTAGATTCTTCGGTCGTCTTGCCCGTAGGGACTCCCTCAGAATGACAAAAAGGGGCGATCACAGAGGGTCGCCCCTACAACTCACGTCTCACTTCTCACATCTTACTTCTTACTTTTTTTCTTCTTCTTATCCAGGGCCAGCTCCATGACCTCATCCACTGTCTCCACAAAAATGAATTTGATTTTCTTCTTGATCTCTTCCGGGACTTCTTCTAAGTCTTTCTGATTATGTTTGGATAATATGATGGTTTTAATCCCTGCCCTGTAGGCAGCTAACGCTTTTTCCTTCAGCCCTCCAATTGGCAGGACTTGGCCTCTCAGGGTTATCTCTCCGCTCATTGCCAAAAAGGGCTTGACCGGGCGTTCAGTCAGAAGGGAAGTGATTGAGGTTGCCATAGTTATTCCGGCGGAAGGTCCATCCTTGGGGATCGAGCCTGCTGGCACATGCACGTGGATGTCAAATCTCTCAAAAAAATCTTCAGAGATACCCCATTTCTCAGCAGTTGAGCGCACGTAGGATAAGGCGATCTGGGCAGATTCCTTCATCACCTCACCTAAATGACCGGTCAGGGTCAGGGATTTCTTCCCCTTCATCTTGGTCGCTTCAATAAACAGTATTTCTCCACCAGTAGGAGTCCAGGCTAACCCAGGTACAACCCCGATCTGGGCAGACCTCTCCACTATCTCCTGGAAGAATTTTGGGGGACCAAGATACTCGTGCAGGTTGTCCGGGGTTATCTCGACTTTCTTCACCTCATCTGAAGCCACCTTCTTGGCCACTTTTCTGCAGACCGTGGCAATCTCCCGGTCTAAATTCCGCAAGCCAGATTCCTTGGTATAATCGTTTATTATCTTTTTCAAGGGCTGGTCCTGGAAAGAAAGGTTCTCCTCTTTTAGACCGTGATTGGCAAGCTCTTTTGGAATGAGATATTTCCTGGTAATCTGCAGCTTCTCCAGATCTGTATACCCTGGAAGCTCCAAGACCTCCATTCTATCCCTGAGCACTGCCGGTATAGGATCCAGGATATTGGCTGTAGTGATGAACATTACTTTGGATAGATCAAAGGGAACTTCTAAGTAATGGTCAGAAAAGGAATGGTTCTGCTCCGGGTCTAAGACCTCCAATAATGCCGCTGCGGGGTCTCCTCTGAAGTCCTGACCGATCTTATCCACCTCGTCTAACATAAAGACCGGGTTATTAGATCCAGCCCTTCTTATGCCCTGGATTATCCTTCCGGGCAAAGAGCCGATATAAGTCCTGCGGTGACCACGTATTTCAGCTTCATCGTGCATCCCTCCTAAGGAGATGCGGTTGAATTTTCTTCCCAAAGCCCTAGCAATCGACATTCCTAAAGAGGTTTTACCCACACCTGGAGGTCCTACAAAGCAGAGGATAGGACCTTTAAGGTCAGACTTCAATTTCCTCACTGCTAAGTATTCTAAGATTCTCTCTTTGACCTTTTCCAGGTCATAATGGTCTTCATCTAAGACCCTTTTAGCATCCTTAATATCTAAATTGTCCTGGGTTCCGATGCTCCAGGGTAGGTTCACCAGCCAGTCTAAATAGGTTCTGGAGACGATATATTCTGCCGCAGCCGGGTTCATCTTGGAGAGCCGGTCAACTTCTTTTAAAGCTGATTCCCTTGCCTCATCCGGCATTTTAGCCGCTTCGATTTTCTTTTTGAACTCCTCAACCTCCTGGGTCCTCTCATCTGCTTCACCTAATTCCTTTTGAATCGCTTTCAACTGTTCCCTTAAGATATAATCCCTCTGAATTTTTCCCATCTCAGTTGCAGCCTGGGATTGGATCTTTCTGGAAAGCTCGAGAACTTCTACTTCTTTATTTAGATAAAGGGTAAGTTTTTTGAGCCTTTCTTTAACCTCTATAGTCTCTAAAAGCTCTTGTTTCTCGGCTATGGTGATGTTCAGGTTTGAGGCGACCAGGTCAGAAAGCTTGCCCGGATCCTCAGTGTTCAAAGCGGAGATCTGCAGGTCATCCGGTAGATAGGGAGCCAGATTCACCACTTTTTTCAGAAGATCTAAGATGGTGCGCATCAGAGCTTCCATCTCCACAGACTCCTCAATGATGTCTTCTAAAGGCTCAACCTTGGCAAAAAGGAAAGGATCTTCTTTTAGAAACCTCTTTATCCTTACTCTGGAAAGACCCTGCACCAGGAAGCGCACGCTCCCGTCTGGAAACCTGAGCATCTTCAAGATGGTGCCAGCAGTTCCTATTTTGTAAATATCATCTGGCCCCGGGTTTTCTGCTTCTGTATTTTTCTGGGCAAAGAGCCCGATCGCCTTTCCGCCCATTAGAGAATCATCTATCAGCTTGGCATATTTCTGGTCAGTTATCACCAGAGGGATTATCAGGGAGGGAAACACCACGTTCCCCCGCAGGGGCAATATGGAAAGCTCATCTGTCAGCTTTTTCATTTCCTCGGATATCTTGGTTTCTTCTCTTAGCAAATTTTCCTCCTCGTCCAACTGGTCTATGCTATCTGTTTCCGCCTGTCATTCTGAGTTCGCCGAAGGCGGACGAAGAATCTGTTAGAAATCAATTTTAAGAGATTCTTCGCCCTACGGGCTCAGAATGACATAGACGCGCCTTTTACTGAGTTACTTAGAAAACTGCATAACACTGATTTTATCCTTCCTCAATCTCTATCTCTTTTGCTTTTACTTTTTTCCCTTTTCTTTTCTTAATCGTTATCTCCAGAAATCCTTCCTTATACGCAGCAACAATTTCATCCGGGTCGATATTCTCCGGCAGATAGATATTCCTTTCAAACATCCCGAAATTTATCTCTTTGTTTCTATACCCGGTTATAGAAGGTTCAGCTTTCTCTTTTCTTTCGCCTTTAACAATCAAGATATCGTCTGAAAGGGTGATGGAAAAATCTTTCTGCTTCATCCCGGCTATCTCCAGAAGGATTATAACCTCATTTTCCTTCTCGAAAACGTCTGTCGGTGGTCGCCACAATCTCTTGGAGGTTAAAACCGGCGAATGCCTCATCTTATAGAAATGATCAAAAAGTAAATCCATCTCCTCCTGGATATGCCTGACATCCTTAATGAAATCTTTTTTGAAATCATCCATAGTCTCGTCTCCTCAAGAGTTTTTGAAGTGCAAACCTTCAGGTTTGCCCATCCAAGATTGTAGTAGCCCAATTCATCTGGCAGATACTGGCTCGATAAATCGAGCAACTACATTCTTTACTCCAAAATCAAACATTAAATCTGAAAAAAATCAAATCCCCATCCTGAACTATATAATCTTTCCCTTCCAGACGAACCAGGCCCTTTTCTTTGGCATGATGAATTGAGCCTGCCTCTATTAACTTATCGTAGTTTATTACCTCAGCTTTAATGAACCCTTTCTCCATATCCGTATGCACCGTGCCTGCGGCCCGTAGGGCTTTTGTTCCTGAAGGGATTGCCCAGGCTTTCACCTCATTCTGATTGGCAGTAAAAAAGGAGATAAGTCCCAATAGATTATACGAAGTGCTGATCATCCTGTTTTTGGCAGGTTCTTTTAGTCCTAACTCTTTTAAAAAAGACGCTCTGTCTTCTTCCTCTAACTGGGATATCTCCATCTCTAATTTCCCGCAGATCGCCGAGATCAAACTGTGTTTGAATTTAAGTTTTGAGGAAAAATCCTTTTCCAGCCTCTCTCCTTCGGAAAGGTCTTCTTCCCCTAAATTTAGTATTATCAGAATCGGCTTAAAACTTAGAAAACTGTATCCTCTCAAAAGCCTTATCTCCTCAGGCATAAAGTCAACATCCCTTAGGGGGACGCCCCTTTCCAGACAAGCCTTGCACTTGGTCAAAAGGTCGAATTCCCTTCTTTCCTCAGGAGATTTTGTAGTATGATAGCTTTTCTCTAACTTCACCATTCTTTTCTCAATAGTCTCCAGATCGAGAATGGTCAAGTCCAGGTCGAAACTTTCCATATCCCTCAATGGATTAATGCTGCCAAGTGGGTGGATGATATTCTCATCCCGGAAAAGCCTGATAACATAAGCTAAGGCATCCACTCCCCTTAAATGGAAGAAAAGCTCAGCTTCTTTTTCCTTTTCAGAATGACCCGTCTCTGTGGGTTTGACCATCCCGGCAACATCGATATATTCTATTTCTGCGGGAGTCACCTTTTTGGGATTAAACATCTCAGCGATTTTGTGTACCCTTTGATCCGGAACTTTCACCACAGACCGGTTAGGTTCCTTAGAGCTGGAATATTCTCCAGTCTTAGCCTGAGCAGAAGTCAGGGCATTAAAGATAGTAGTCTTTCCCACAAAGGGCAAACCCACAATCCCGATATGCATATTAAACCCTTATCTTCCTTGGCTGATCAGCCTGCATCAAATGTGAGATGTCTCTGAATAGCTCGCAGGGCTGTCCCGCCACTGGCGGACTGCCTACGAGTGTAAGTGATTTTTCTCGTAGGTCGGGCACCCTGCCCGACATAGTCATCTTTTTTTTGAAGTTCCCTATATAACTAAAACTTTATCTCAGCTATACTTTTATAAACGTAATCCGGTCTTCTCTTTTTGTCAAGCCTGTTTAAAATCGACCGATCATACTTACCCGAAAGGACAAAAGCTGTTTTAATTTTCAGCTTCTTAGCACCGACCAGGTCCGAAAGCGGGTCATCGCTAATCATAAGACAATTTTCAGGTTTAGTTTCAAGCCTCCGCAATACATTACGGTAGAAATCGATACTCGGTTTACCCATAATAAGACCTCTTTTGCCAGAGGTGTACTCTAAGGCTTTTACGACAGCTCCGACCGAAGGGGCAATCTCACCTTTTGAATCCTTATAAACCTTATTAGAGTGCAGGGCTACCAGATAAGCATCATTTTCAACCAAAGCTCTGGTAGCAATTTTAAGCTTCTGAAAATTTAGCTCCTCATCCAGACCCACAACAACAGCTTGAACTGAACTATCCTCTCTGATCTTAATCCCCTCTTTTCCAAGATAACTTTTCAAAGCCTCATTTCCCAGCACAAAACAGGATTTTAACCTTTTCTTTTTCAACCATTCCCCTGTAACCTTCATACAGGTATCCAAATTCTCTTCTCCCAAGTCGAAACCTTTATTCCTGAGCAATGAGAGAAGCTCCTCCGGTGAGTGAGTAGTATTATTTGAAACTAAGCTGAACTTTTTACCAAAAGTTTTAACCCTTTGTAACCATTCAACCGCACCTTCCACCGGAGCATAAGACTTATCTTTTACAATCGTCCCTTCAATATCAATTAGGAAACAGTTAATCATAGTAATTGGTGGAACAGGCATCTTGCCTGTTCGTAGCGCGACCCTTTAAGGGTCGCCTTTAAATCATTGTAGCGTCCTCACTCTTGTCCCACGGATCCGTTCTAAACTCCAGCTTAATCTGCTCAAATCTGCTGTGAATTTCCTCCCTCGGCGAACCTGAAAGGTTCGCACTACGAAGAACAAATAAGGGAGGTTTGAAAACCTCCCTTAAGAAATCACCGGATTTAGAATTACTTTTGGCTTTCACCTGGCGGGGTCTCAGATTTAGACTCCTCTTTCTTCTCCTCTCCCTTGGTTTTAGCTTCCTCCTCCTCTTCCTCCTCGGTTTTCTTCTCTAAGAGGTTTTCATCATCTTTTTTCTTGCGGATGATGATATAGGTCAAAGTCTGTCCGACTGAAAAGGTGGTTAAAGCATAGGAGACAACCACAAAGACTATCAAAATAAAGGTTATCCCTATCAGAAAAGCCGCTATCTCTTTTGACCAGTTCAGACCTGCTCCCCATCCCGGCTCTGGGACCAGGTATGCAAACCGGATTCCCGGAAAGATATTGGAAAAGAAATAAAGAATCGAGGAAGGGACAGTCAGATATCCTAAAGCCCCCTCGATTATCTCGGAGAGTTTATCTTTCATCAAAACCCCGACAGACCAGTTGACTAACTGCACACCACGGAAGCAGAAGTAGCCAAAAACAAAGGCTCCTAATTTTGCCAGGAGACCTGAAAGACCAGTATAGACAAAATACCTCCAGGGCTGGCTCCAGATAGAGGAGAAAAGCTGGACTATTGTCTCAAACACATCCTCTTTAGTCGTGGCAACAATGGCTGGGGTCATAAACAAAGCGATGAAGAAAATGAAAAGAGTATAAGCCGTAAAAAGAGCCACCACGAAGATCGGGACCCCGTAGAAAATCCCCAACCCTAACTCGCCTACATAGGGTATCTTTCCCACAAGCCCGATGACTATGCCGCAGATCAGTAAGATTATAACCAGGGCTAAGATCGAAAGGGGGGAGAGAAGAACTGTTTTCCAGTTCTTTTTCAGGAATTTGAAGGAATCTTTGGTAGAATAAAACTCATCTCCTTTGAGCTGTTCATAGGTCAATTTTCCTACCGCGGCATTCGAGAGGAGAAAAATCGAGATGAAGAAGACACCGCCGATGATAAATATCAGCCAGGGGAAGAACCCTCCAAAGGAAAAATCATACACCGGAAAAAGACCATAACTCCCCCAGACCTCAGAAAGTCTCCTGTCACTTAAAAGATGAGCGAAATAAGTCAGGATCAAAAAACCCAGATACCCGCAGAGCAACCCTGAGGTCTGGATGAAGAGTTTTTTTCCGGAAAGCGCTAAACGGGGAGCTCTGAAGATATCCCTGATATCGAAATAGAACTTCTGCACTTAACCTCCTTTTTAAAAGTTAAAAAATGTGATACCTTTTTCCTTTTGCCTTTCATAATGCTTACAAGTGTTGAAATATTAATAATTTTTAAACCAGCGTTTGTCAAGGAAAAATATGGTTATCTTACCTATCTGGTAAACTCAAGACAAAAACAGAAATATCTCCTATAAAGCAAAAAATCGAAATTTTTTCTTGCTTAAGCTAAAAAAATCTGTATATTAGCAAAAAATTCGTATAGGAGTTTTTGTCTCTGATATCTCTTAAAAAAAAATACTTTTTTTACCCTCATTTAAGATATTTGAAATTAGAAGAAAAAGGTTTAGCTGACATGCTCTGGAACTAAATTTTTGAAATAATTTTCACCGAAGAAAGGAGGTGAGCTGAATGGAATATCTCATCGATCCAGAGGAGGTTACCACAGTGGGAGTGTGCCCGAAGTATAATCCCTGCACCACCTTCTGCCGGATAAAGCCTTTGTACGGCATCCCGATAATTGAGATCTAAACTCCTCAGAATGGATTTTTCCTCTCTTCCTATGCTAATTAGGAAGAGAGGAAACCTGATAAGTTGCTTTCGTAATCTGCTAGGGTTTTGTAATTGTTAGGTCCAAAGGAGCTACCTTTTAATTGATAGCTCCTGCTTAGTTACTATAGGAAAAGAATCGTATAAAAATATAGATTCTTCAGGAATTCTCAGGATGGTTTCTAAAGAGGGAAAAATTAGGATTCGCGAAAAAAACGATAATCTGAATCAGGAGGAAAGGTCTGTCCAGAAAGAGATCTTGGAATCCTTTCCGGTGAATGTCATCTCTCCGACCGGAACCAGATGTAATAACCGCTGCATTTTCTGCACTGATCGTTCCCCGGAAACTTCGTCTCATTATTCTGACCTTCCCTTTGAGAGATGGGTGAAACTGTCAGAGCCCTTGGAATATGCCACTTCCTTAGGGCTTTATGGCTGGGGAGAGCCTCTATTTAACCCGGATTATGAGAAGATGTTCGATTATGTAGTAGAAAATTTTGAAGGGATAGAGATAAATATCACCACCAACGGTATCTTGATGAACGGCAAATGGACTGAGAAGTTTTCATCTTATGACAGATTGAGCATCAACGTCTCCTTAAATGCTGCAAATGCCGGAACTTATAAGCTTTTATCCGGAAACGACCAGTTCGACAGGATAATTGAGAATATCAGAAGGATAAAAGACTTAGGAGGAAAAAAGGGTAAAGGTTCACCAGAGATAGTCTTATCCTTTGTGGCCATAAAGGAAAACATTGTGGAATTGCCAGATTTTGTAAGATTGGCAGCCAATTTAGGGGTACAAAAAGTTGTTGTCCAGGACCTGATTATTTTACACCAGGGATTAAGAAGACACTCTTTAACCCCTTATGCTGATTTTGCCAAATCGATCTTTTTGGTGGCTTTGGACTTAGCCAAGGAAGAAGGGATTCTATTAATCCCTTTTGTCCCGGTCTACTTTTTACCTACGGATTCTGAAGCTTTTGTAGAGAATGGAAAGTTAGAAAGAAAAAGCTCAGCCGGATTCTGCCATGAGCCCTGGACATATCTTCGAATCTCCTCTGAGGGTGAGATCAAGCCCTGTTGTTTTTCAGATGAGACTATGGGTAATCTATATGAACAGAAACTGGCTGAGATCTGGAATGGAAAAAAGTATAGATATTTAAGGAAATATGTGAACTCTCAAGAGCTGCCAGAGGATTGTAAAAGATGTCCCAAAAAGGTAGGTGTAACTCTGTAGATTTAAGAAAGGAAGGTTTTCTTTAAATGAAGAAGTCCAGGTATAGTCATTTTCTTTCAAGGAGAGATGGTAAGGTCATAGCTTATAATTCCTGGACCGGTGGCCTGGCTTTAATGGAGGAAGATAAGTATAAAGATTATTGCGACTTGATCTCCAATCCTGAAAAGATCGATTCCCTGTCCCAGAAAGAAGAATATAGAGACTTAGTCTCCAAACTCAGGCACGGACATTTCCTGATAGATGACCCGGTGGACGAGTTCTCTCAATTAGAGCTGAAAAATCGCCTTGACCGTTTTGATACCAGCCGCCTGGGATTGATCATCGCCCCAACTTTAGCCTGCAATTTCAAGTGTGAATATTGCTTTGAAGAGGTCAAAAAAGGATCTATGTCAACTGAGACCATTGATTCTTTGGTAAATTTTCTGGAGGACAAAGCTAAAACCGTGAAGACCTTCTCTGTTTCCTGGTATGGAGGTGAGCCTTTGGTTAGATTCGACCTGGTTGAGGAATTAAGCTTAGCCTTCAGGGATATCTGCGGAGAATATAAGGTGGCTTATGGCGCCGGAATGATGACCAATGGTTACCTTTTAACCAGAGAGATAGCTGCTAAACTTAAGAACTTAGGGGTGAGCTCGATTCAGATAAGTGTAGATGGGCCAAAACAGATTCACGATAAAAGAAGGCCTTTAGCCAATGGCCAGGGAAGCTATGATGTTATTTTAAAGAATATGACCGATATCAGGGATATTTTGGATTTGAATCTCAGAGTAAACGTTGATAAGACTACTCGGAAAGAGGATATAGCCGAGCTTTTGACTGACCTGGTCAACAACAATCTGCAGGAGAAAGTAAATCTCTTCTTCGGAAATGTGGAGGCGGCTAATGAGGTCTGCATAAATATCGCGGAGAACTGTTACGACAATAAAGAGTTCTCCAAGACGGAATATGCTTTACATAACTTAGCCTTGGATTTTGGGTTCAGATTGGAAAAGCTTCCTTCCCCTTTGGCTTCGTACTGTTCTGCCCAGAGTATGAACTCCTATATCGTCGACCCGCAAGGTCTTCTGTATAAGTGTTTCAACGATGTGGGTATAACTGAGAGAAGCTGTGGAAACATAAAAACCCCGGTTGATTCTTTCCATCCTAACCTTTTCCCCTTTCTGAACTGGAATCCTTTCAAAAACCAGAGCTGTCAGGATTGCAATATTCTTCCCTTATGTATGGGTGGATGTCCTCACCGGATCATCTGGAGAAAAGAAAAATTAGAGAACAACTGTGAATCCTGGAAATACAACCTGAATGAGATGTTGGAGATAATCTGTCAATCTCGTCTAAAACAGAGGAAAAAAGCCTAAGAAAGGAAGAACTTATGAGTGAATTCAAACTTTACCCCTCAAATGCGGTCTGGGAGATAACCTTTTTGTGCAATATGCGCTGCCTGCATTGCGGCACCTCTGCGGGTGAGAAAAGGGAGGATGAGCTTACCACTGAGGAGTCTTTGAAGTTAATCGACGATTTAGCTGAATTGGGATGTGAGTTTTTGACTTTATCCGGGGGTGAGCCTCTTTTGCGAAAGGATTGGAAAGAGTTAGCCAAAAGGCTCAAAGAGAAAAAGGTAAAAGTCGGCCTGGTTACCAATGGCTGGCGTGTGGATGAAAGCGTGGTAAAAGATTTCAAAGAGATCGAAATGAATATGGTGGGAGTGAGCTTTGATGGAACTGAAAAGACTCATGATATGATCCGGCGAACCAAAGGAAGCTATAAAAAAGCTTATCAGGCCTTGAAGATGATAAAGGAAAGCGGCCAAAAAGTCTGCGCCTTAACCCAGGTATCCAGGCTTAATCTTGAAGAATTGGACCTTATTTACCAGGACCTTTTAGATATCGGAATTCCCTTGTGGAGGGTCCAGATGACCACCTCCACTGGCAGGATGTGTGAGATGAGAGATGGGACTATGACGCCTGAGGATATGCCGGAGTTGGCTCACAAGATTATTGAGATCCGAGATGAGAAGAAAATCGAGATAGACGTAGGGGAAAATATAGGGTATTACGGCGAATTAGGGGACGATCTATGGAGAGGTTACCCGTATTTAGGATGCTATGCCGGGTGCAGGGTGATAGGGATAGAGAGTAACGGGAATATCAAAGGATGCCTCTCGATGCCGGAGGAGTTTGTGGAAGGGAATATCAGACAAAGACCTCTGAAGGAGATCTGGTTTGATATGTCTCTTTTCTCTTATAACCGTCAGTTCTCACCGGATAAAGCTGAGGGTTTTTGCAAGGACTGTCCTCATCTGAAAATGTGCCGCTGTGGCTGTTCTACCACGGCCATAGGCTCCTCAGGCTCAAGATTTAACAATCCCTATTGCCTGTACAGAATTGAGATGAAAAACGAAAAGAAGGTTTAAATGTAGTGGTTCGATTTATAGAACCTGAATTGGCTTTCCCCTCTCCTTTTCAAGGAGAGGGTTAGGGTGAGGTTGTGTATTGCATCTCGCATTTAAGCAGGATGGAAAAATCATTCACAGCAGATGGAACAGATTAAGCAGATAAGAATAATTGATGTCAGCTTAATCCGCTCAATCAGCTGTGAGGTTCTCTGTGCCCGTTGGGTCCCCTGACCCAACGGAAAAGCTAAATTCACTTAACTCGCCAGGTCAGAGGACATGGCGAGCACTACAAAAGTGTAAACCTTCTGGTCAACGAATTATTATAGAGTAATTGACATAGTCAAGGCACTCCATAAATAGAAAAATGAGCCAAGCAAAAAAAATCCTTCTCCTTTTCCCCTCGATCTTTTATTTTCCCCAAGAATTGGAAAGGCTGGAGGTAAAATCTCAGCTTCTCTATCTTTATTCTTATCTGAAGCCACATTTTGATGTAAAGATGGTCGACCTGGAGACTGAGATCGGAAGGCCCAATAGCCGGGTAACCATAAGAAGGTTTAAGGAAAAGGCTAAATCTTTTTTGAGCCAACTGGATTTCGATGTGGTGGGAATCTCCTGCTGGACAAGTCTCTCCTATCAGGCAACTTTGTCCGTGGGCTCCATTTTGAAAGAGATAAATCCTAAAGCAACCCTGATCGTGGGAGGTTATCATCCCAGTGCTGTGCCAGAGGATTTCACCTATCCAGAATCACCTTTTGATTTCATAGTGATTGGCGAAGGTGAGAGAGCTTTTTTGAAGGTCTGCCAGGGGGAAGTGGAAAAAGAGGAAAAACCTGTTATCCTCTCCGGAGAGACAGCCAACTTAAAAGACCTTCCCTTTTTGGATTTAAGCCAGATAACAAATAAGAAAAATGAAAAAGGTAGATACCCTTATCCATTCTATATATATCTTAGCCGGGATTGCCCCTTCTCCTGTAATTTCTGTATGGAGGTGGCTAAGAGGAACCGGGGATGGAGAGAGATGAGCCCGGATAAAGCCATAGCGCAGATTCAGAGAATAGTGGATGAATTGAAACCTTATTCTTTAGCCTTAGCGGATGCCTGTTTCGGGATAAACCCTAAATGGAGAAAAGAATTTTTGGGCAAATTAAAAGAGAAAAACTATGATTTCTGGGTCTCCATAGAAACTCACCCGAATCTTTTGGATTATGAGGATGCAGATCTGCTTTCCGGGTTAAAGGTCGAAGTTCAATTTGGACTGGAGAGCGGCTCGCCAAAAATGCTTGAGATTATGCACAAGGTGAATAATCCTTTAAAGTATCTGGAGTATTTCAAAGAGCTTTCACTCAACCTGAGCCAGAAAAAAGTGCTGCATAGAGCGAATATAATCTTCAACCACCCGGGAGAAACCCACCAGACCGTAATGGAGACGATCGATTTTATGAAGATGATGATGGAAACTGATAATAGTTACCTTTTCTGGGCAATCGGAGATTACTCCCATTTTCCAGGCAGCCAGATAGATTCAAATTTAGATTATTATGAGAAGACCTACGGCACCCAGATAGCCCATCCCCAATGGTGGAAATTAGAAGAGGACCAGTGGGAGACCTGCCGAAAGGTCCTGCCCAGTAAAGATTTCACCTGGGAGGATAAGGATTTCTGGCAATCCAGGGTTCAGGAGATAGATGAGATTCTGAAAAATTCTTTATCCAAAGAAGCCTTTGACCACGTTGCCCAGAGGTACAGATTTGATTGGAGATAGAAATGTGCAAATCAATCAGAGTTTATGCTTACACATCCCCAGCACCTCGGAAATTAAATGTGAATAGTTTCACATACTGCACCATCCATGTAAATTAATTCCTAAATGCCTGAAATTTCTCTTGACAAATTTGGACTTCCTGAGCTATTCTAAGAGTACTCATGTAGCTATTTAGGTCCAGACCCATAAACCCATTTTATAGTTGATATCTTTATGACTCTTAAAGAGGACGAGATTGATAATATTAGACCTGGTGTTCTTAACAAAAAACAAACTGAGCTACTGTTTAAAAACGATATTATAAAAAATTTAGATGGAAAGGTAGACTCTTCCTCCTTTGATCTACATCTTTCAAGTTTAGGTTATAAAATGAGAGGGAGTATAAAACCTGATAGATACACAAAAGTTACTCAAATAATAAATGATTATAAAGAACAGATCTTAGATCTTGAAGAAAAGACTACCCTTAAAACGGGTGTTACATATTTAATTCAACTTAAAGAGGTATTGAGACTACCAAAAGGTAAGAAATTCTTTGGTAGAACAACAGGGAAAAGCTCAATTGGTCGTTTGGATGTATTAACTAGACTGATAGTGGATGAATGTCATACTTACGATACAATTGATGAGGAATATGGTGGAAGTCTATTCTTAGAGGTTACCCCAATTACTTTTCCTATAGTGGTAAAAAAAGGGATAGCACTAAGTCAGCTGAGGCTTTTTAGAGGATGTCCAGAATGGAGTGAAATTAAGAACGACGAGATTCAATTATTTGGGGGAATCATTCTAGACGAAAAGTATGAATTTAAGAAGAACGGAAACCAGATCACTGAACTAAGGGTTAATCTCTTGCCTGATCCAAGTACTGATTTGTCAGCATTTCGCGCAAAAAAGAATAATAACAATAAGGACCTTGAGATTGACTTGACTCAAAAAGAAAAATATTTCAAACCAGAGGGCTTTTGGGATGGGATCAAAGTCAATAAGGGCGAGCTACTTGAAATCGAAAAGGAAAAGTTTTACATTTTGAGATCTAAAGAAAGGTTTAAACTGCCTAAAGATGTGGCTGTTTCTTGCCAAGCTATTTCGGAAACCTTAGGAGAATTACGTATTCATTATGCAGGCTTCGTTCACCCGTTTTTTGGATCCAAGAGAGAAGATGGCAAGGGCACCCCAATAATTTTTGAAGTACGTGGCCACAATGTTACGACTTATCTTAGGGATGGCGAGACTTTAGCAAATATAAACTTTTACAGAATGTCAGAACCTGCAGAAGAACCAACAGAAAAAAACGATTACGAAAATCAGGAATTGAAACTCTCAAAGTATTTTAAAGATTGGGGCCAAACTTAAAGAGAAAGGATGCTTATGTTTGGCGAATTGAAAATTAATCGGGAACTGCGGATTGTAAAATTCGGTGGCGATTACATCCCCAGGGAAGATTATTTTGAGCACTTGAAAAATCTAATAGAAGAATGCGAAGACATCTACCCCGGTATAGATCTCTGGTTTAAGAAAAAAGTCAAATCTGGTCTGCAAACCAAAGAACGTTCAGGTTTTCTAATTTATCACAATGAAGTCCCTATAGGTGCAGCCGTTTTGCGAAAGAGCAAGGATGCTAAACTCTGTAGTATGAGGATTAAGGAAGATAATCAAGCAAAGGGAATTGGAACGTTGCTAATGAGCTTAGTTGCTGCGGAGATCAGAAATAAAGCGACTAAAGTTCACTTTACTGCTCCATCTCAAGTCTGGACTAATTGGGAATCTTTCTTTAAGAGCTTCGGATTTCAGATGAACGGACCGGCGGGAACTCAGTATAGATTATTTGATGAGGAATTAGCTTGCAGTGCAAATTTCGGGGATGTTTGGAAGGCTGTCTTAGAAAAGCTGCCAGGCATAATTGAAAATTTGACTCTAAATGGAAACTCTGCTCATTGTGATTTAGTACTTAGCGTCAAGCCAACCTTTGCGGACAAAATTGTGTCAGGCGAGAAGCGAGTGGAAATAAGGAGAAAATTCTCGGGTAAATGGGAAGGAGCTACTGCACTCATTTATGCCTCTTCCCCTCTGAGGCAGTTTGTTGGTGAAGCGCTCATTGATAAGGTAATAACAAAATCCCCAAGAGAAATTTGGGTAGAATGGGAAAATGAGCTCGGGTGCTCATTCGAAGAATTCTCTTCTTATTGCGAAGGGGCTATAGAGGTATCAGCTGTGATATTTTCGGAGGTACATCGATTTAAGGTACCAATTCTGCATTCCCACATGGAAAAGCTGGTTCAACGCGATTTAAAACCACCTCAATCTTATTGTGGAGTAGACGCTGATTCAGTTTGGCCCACCGCTTTATCACTCAGCTATCTTTTGCGGGCGACCCATTCACTATAACTCAGTCCTGCTTCCCTATTCCCCTCTCATTTAGATC
>JAUYBY010000095.1 GCA_030692925.1 Candidatus Zixiibacteriota bacterium
GACAGGGCTTGTCCCTGTCCTAACTCTAATGCGGACAGCCATCCAGATAAAAAATGGATTTCGCTTCGCTCAACAAGGGCTGTCCCTACGTCAACGACTCCTGACTCAATTTACCATTTCTATGAGTTAAGCAACAGCCCCCAAGGGTCTGCCCCTACAAAACCATTTTATGTTTGACAATTGATTGCAGTTTGTATATTTTTGTTCAAACTTAATCTATCTATATGCAGAAAAAACAAGTTCTTGTTCCAGTGCTAATTCTAATAGGGGTTGTGGTTGTGCTTTTTGTAATCTCTTTATTATTCAGGAAAAGGGAGCCCTCTACCAGAGAAATTTTTCAAAAGGAGATAGTGGCGAATCTAAAAGATGGCTATAGCATCAAGGATGCTATCTTCGAAAGCCTGGATAATAAAAATCAGCAAGTCATAACCATTATTCACTGGGAGGCAAAAAACAAAATAGGTCAGCAGGATAGTTTAGTGGTCTACGAGTTTAAAGATGGGAAATTGACAGATATTTACAGCACCTCTGAATGGGTTCTGGATTTAGGGAATCATCTGAATGGAGATAGTGTCACAATAGCAGATATAAATGAAGATGGTCTGAAAGAATTTGTAGTTACCGGGTCGACCGGGGGAAACTGCTGGACCTGTACTTATCTTAAGATTTTCCAGGTGAAAGACCATCAGGTTCTCGAGCTTCTCCCTGACCTTCCTGAGACTCAGGTTATTTTCGGCATAAAAGATCTCGACTTTGATGGCTTAAAGGAGCTTTTAGTTTTGGATGCGCAATGGGAGTTCTATATGGATCTCTGCCATGTCTGTTCACCCAGCGTCAGCCTGATCTATAAATGGGAAAAGGATAGATACCAAGAGGTATCGGTAGATAAGGAACAGGTAGATATTGAGTTTTCTTTGTATTATGATGAAAAGATAAAAGAGCTTCAAGAAGAGATAAAAGAGATGAGTGAGGATGAGCGAGGCACAGATTATTATATGGGCAGGGTTATCTCGATTTTTTTAAATTACCTCGAAAAAGGGGAAAAGGAAAAAGGGTGGGAGGTTTTCAAAAATTATATGTCTGAGGAGAATTTTAAGGAAAAAGGTTTTAAGGATATGGCTAAGTGGATTACGGATGATTTACGCAAAAGATTTTTCGAGCAGCCGCAAACTTGAAGAGTTGAAAAGTAGGAGTAGATCGGGTTTCGCAGGCTACCGGACACACCTCTAAGATATAGATATTCCACTGAGTGATTTGTCGGGCAGTCCCGCCAAAATCGGGACAGCCCGACCTACCGCGACTTTCCTATTTTTTGATTTGTGTTGACATATTTAATCAAAAGCTTGACAAAGAAGAGCTGTTTGAGTATTTTCACCATAATTTTATGATTTCGTTAGAAGTTAAGAGCTTAGCTAAGAGCTTCGGTTTCAGAAAAGTCTTCGAGGGGATCAATTTTTCGCTTGGAGAAAAAGAATCCCTGGTCATTACTGGTAAAAACGGTTCTGGAAAGAGCACCCTTTTGAAGATTTTAGCTGGTTTGTTGAGACCATCTAAGGGTAAAGTAAATGTTAATCTGGACAGTCAAATAAAAAACAGAGGCGAAAGAAGAAAACTCATAAGTTTTGCATCGCCGGACCTGTCTTTATATGATGAGTTAACCGCGTTAGAAAACCTGGAGTTCCTGGCTAAGGTGCAGGGCTTAGATTTTAAGCCAGATGAATTGAACAAAAAGCTGGATGAAGTAGGCTTAAAGGGCAGGGGAGAAGATCAGGTTTTATCTTACTCTTCAGGGATGAAGCAGAGGCTGAAATACGTTTTTGCCCTGTTAAATGATCCTCAGATTTTGCTTTTAGACGAGCCGGGAAGCAATTTGGACGAGCCTGGCCTTTTTCTTTTGGATAATATAATAGCGGAACAGAAAAAGAGAGGGATTTTAGTTTTAGCCACGAATGATAAAAGGGAAATCAAATATGGGGACAAAATCCTCAACCTGGACCAGCCGGGTTTCAGCTTTATTTCTTAAGGATTTCAAATCAGAGCTCCGCACCCGCTATAGCCTTGATGCTTTAGTGATGTTTGCGGTAATCACCCTGACAGTAGTCAGCTTTTCTATCGGGATGTTCTCTTTAAGCTCAAAAATAAAATCCTCCCTTTTCTGGATTGTCATCTTTTTCTCAGCTATGTCCGGGCTGGCTCAAGTATTCATAAAAGAGGAAGAGGCAAAAACCTCGACTTTATTAAAACTGGTAGCTTCACCCGAGTCTATCTTTGCGGGGAAATTGCTTTATAATTTGGTCCTTCTGCTTTTTCTGGAGATAATCATAGTGCCTTTATTTGTCATAATGTTAGGGTTTTCAATTTTAAATTTCTGGCTCTTTTTATGCGTATTAGTCTTAGGTAGTTTAGGGCTGGTATGCTCGACAACCATAATTGCAGCCATAGTGGCTAAAGCCAGCGTAAAAGGAGCATTATTTGCGGTTCTTTCTTTTCCCATTCTTCTGCCTCTTCTGGTTACAGTGATCTCCGGAACCAATTTGGCATCTGAGGGAGCCTCATTTTCACAAGGACTGAGGGATCTGCAGATACTTTTCTCTTATACTGTGGTGATGTTTGTAGCTTCGTTTTTACTGTTTGACTTTGTTTGGGAAGAATGAAAATGGTAGACAGCAAACAGTAGACAGTAGACAGGGAAAACAAGAAGGAATAGAGTAATGTGGTGGAAAATCTTGACGGGTTTGCTGATTGGAACAGTGGTGGTCTTGGTGTTTTTGATGCCTCCTCCCCAAAAAGAATTGGGTGATATTTCCCGGATATTTTTCTTTCACGTGCCGGTTGCCTGGGTCACGGTCTTGGCTTTTTTAGTGGCTATGGTAAACAGCATTCTGTATCTATCCAGGAAGGATCTGGTCTATGATCTTCAAGCAGCAATTTCCTCTCAGCTCGGATTTCTATTTGCGATTTTAGCCACAGTCTCTGGTGCGATTTTCGCCAAAAATGCCTGGGGCTCTTACTGGAACTGGGATCCGAGGGAGACCTCGGTTTTCATTCTCCTTTTGATCTATGGAGCATATCTGGCTCTACGTTCAGCCATTGAGATGGAAGACAGGAAGGCTAATCTTTCTGCGGTTTACTCAATCTTAGCCTTTATCACGGTTCCTTTTCTAGTTTTCGTGGTTCCCAGAGTGTTTCAGTCTTTACACCCAACAGACTCGATAGTAAACTCTCAGATTAAAATCCAGATGCCGCCCCTGGTTCTACTGGTGTTCTTAAGCTCGCTTTTAGGGTTTAGCTTGCTTTTTGTCTGGATATATAACTTAGAAGTCAAAGTGACTATTTTGCATAAGAAAATAAAGGGGTCATCAACTATAAAATAAAAGGCTTGTAAAAATTGAAAAGAGTCGGGCAAGGGTGCCCGATCTACGATATATCAAGAGGTTAGTGATCGTAGGCATCCGCCAGAGGCGGACCAGCCCTGCAGAACAAATTGTTCTATATTTCGTTAAAAAGGAGGTTTTAGAGGATGTCTGCAAATTTAGGAGTAATGGTTGTGGTCTTAATCATCTGGCTGGGAGTATTCATCTACTTACTAAGGCTGGATAAAAAGGTGAAGGAGTTAGAGAAGAAATGAAGTTAAAATATATAATCGGCATTGGCATAATTTTGGTATTTGTGGTTTTCGGGGCTTTGTCTTTCAGAAAAAATCTGACCCCCTATGTGGGATTTAAAGAGGCGATGAGTTCCAATACCTCGGTTCAGATAATCGGTGAAGTAATTCCGGAGGATACCAGATACGATCTGGAAAATCATCAGTTTTACTTCAGCTTGAAAGATCCAAAAGGGGAGAAGATGAAAGTGGTATTCAACGGTGTGAAACCGGCTAATTTTGAGCAGGCACCAAGCGTTGTGGCAATAGGCAAATATCAGGATGGTTTATTCTCAGCGGATCAGATTTTGGTTAAATGCCCTTCAAAATACCAGGGAGGTAAATAAATGGTTTTGGGTGATTTTCTTTTAGTTCTCTGTCTTTTAGGAGTCGTTTTTTCAGCTCTGCTTTTTCTGTTGAGTTCAAATGGAGATAAAAAGATATTGTCCTGGGCTAAAAAGGTTTATTATCTGACTTTTCTTTTTGCATTGCTGGCAACTGCGTACCTTTTTTACCTTTTCTTAACGCATAACTTCCAGACCTCATACGTTTACGGTTACAGTTCAACTGACCTGCCTTTCTTTTATCTCATATCCTCTTTCTGGGCTGGGCAAGAGGGGACTTTCCTCTTATGGCTTTTCATCGGGCTCCTGTTAGGTCTTTTCCTGATCAGAAAAAAGGATGACCAGTTACAGGGACACACTTTGTTTTTTTACCTCTTAGTGCAGGTCTTTTTGCTGGTATTACTCTTGAAGAAAAGCCCATTTGGACTTTCAGCAGACATTCCGCCTGAGGGGAAAGGACTCAATCCACTTTTAAAAGACCCCTGGATGGTATCTCATCCGCCTCTGGTTTTTATCGGCTATGCTGCCATAGCCATCCCGTTTGCCTACGCACTGGCTGCTCTGGTCAAAAATAAATATGATACCTGGATTAAATCTTCTCTACCATGGGTAGGATTTTCTGCCCTGACTTTAGGCGCCGGGACTTTTGTGGGTGGTTTCTGGGCTTATAAGGTCCTGGGATGGGGAGGGTACTGGGGTTGGGACCCGGTGGAGAATGCCTCCCTGATTCCCTGGCTGACGACCGTGGCTTTAGTCCATGGGTTCATTTTAGAAAAAAACAAAAATAGCCTGAGGAAAACCAATCTTTTTTTGGCCATAATTTCCTTTCTTCTGGTGCTGTACGGGACTTTTCTCACCCGCAGCGGAGTTTTAGCTGATTTCTCAGTTCATTCGTTTGCTGATTTGGGGCTGAATAAATATCTGATTTTCTTCTTGATTCTTTTTAGCGCTTTTTCTTTGGGTCTGCTGATTTATCGCTCAACAAAACTGAAAAGTGCAGAGAGCGGGAAATCTGTTTTATCTCAGGAGTTCGTGGTTCTTCTTGGGATAATCTTTTTGTCCTTATCTGCTGTCCTGGTTTTGATAGGAACATCTGCCCCGATTATCACCGGTGTTTTGGGCAAAGCCTCCAACGTTACTGTTCCCTATTACATCCGAACGAATCTCCCGATTGCCATCATTTTAGGATTTCTTTTGAGCCTTTCTCCTTTTTTGCCCTGGAAAGAGACGACGGTAAAAGAGCTTACCAAAAAGATTGCTCTTCCCTTGGGTCTGGTCGTTATCTTCTCGATAATCGCCGTAATCTCAGGAGTCAGAAATTTATCATATTTTCTTTTCTTTTTCTTTTCAGCCTTTGTCCTGATAGCCAATTTCATAGTTTTCTACAGAAGATTAAAAGGCAAGTTGCTGAATACCGGCGGTTACTTGACTCATATCGGAATCGGGCTGATGTTTATCGGAATTCTGACCACCTCAGCTTATTCGAAATCTATAAAACTGAACCTGCCAAAAGGTGAGCCAAAAGAGGCTTTTGGTTACCAGCTTACCTTTATGGGGGAGGAAAATCCATCTTCTAAAGATGGGAGTTCTCTTTTGGTAGAGGTTAAAAAGGGTAAAGATGATTTTATCGTTAAGCCCAGACTTTACTGGAGTGAATACAGTCAGGCGATGATGCATAAGCCGCACATCAAGAAAAAATTGACAGAGGACCTGTATTTTGCGCCTATGGAATACAGAGGTGGAGAATTCTCCTTCTCAGAGCCTTTCGAGCTTGCAAAAGGGCAGGAAAAGGAAGTAGAGGGGTATAAGATTAAGTTCTTGAGTTTTGATATGGCACCTCACGGTCAGGGTGGAGAGATGAAAGTGAGTGCGGTGCTTGAGGTGAGTTATAACGGGAAAAAAGAAACCGCTACTCCCGCAGTTGTTTTTGGAGAGGACCGGGATGTCAAGCAGATAGAGGCTGCCTTGCCTGACAGCAACGTGATATTCTTAGAAAGGGTAATGGCTGACCAGGGGATGGTGGCTTTGTGCATCGGCAAGAAAGGACAAGAAGGGGGCGGAGAGACTCTCCTTTTAGAGGTCAGCAGGAAGCCTCTGATCAATATTTTGTGGCTGGGCACTATCATTATAATGGTCGGCCTCTTTTTGATGACATGGAGAAGAAGTAAAGAAGTGTAGAACTGTAGCGGAGGTCTTTAGACCTCCATCTTTTGGGATGGGGGGTTCGTAGCGCGACCCTTTAGGGTCGCTGGTGGGGAAATTCGACTGGGTGGCACCCTCAAACTCGTTTGAGGGTGATACATGCCTCTGTCCGGAGCTCACCGAATGTCATTGCGAGTTCCGATTTAACGGAACGAAGCAATCTTTTTATTTTATAGGGATTGCTTCGTCGTTCGCCTTCGGCGAGACTCCTCGCAATGACAGTGTGAATATTTTTTTCGTCATCCGACATCCGTCATTCGTCATCTCGCTTTGCGAGTATATTTCATTTGACATCCAGGTTACCCGCTTTTATATTGGCTTTAAATTTGCGCCTATAGCTCAATTGGATAGAGCATCGGACTTCGGATCCGAGGGTTGAGGGTTCAACTCCCCCTAGGCGCGAGTAGAAGTGATTAGTGAGAGAGTGATTAGTGACTAATAGGTGGTAGGTCATAGGTGGTGGGAGGTAGGACACCACCCACTATGAACCATCGACTGATTTTCGTCCCCATCGTCTAGTCCGGTCCAGGACACCGCCCTTTCACGGCGGTAACACGAGTTCAAATCTCGTTGGGGACGCTTTTATTAATCAGGCAATAGGCAATAGTCTAAAGGCTTGGAAAACTGGAGTGTAAAGCTTTAGCTTTACCTTAGTAGTAACTTAGGATCCCCCGGTGAGATTGACATTAATCTGGCGTCAATGTAGTCGTTCTTATAGGGAGACCATAGAATCAAAAGTTTAACTATAAGACATGAAAAAGTATCCTTCAGCCCCGACGTATCAGTTCAAGCCGTTTTCTTATCACATTGACGGTGGTTTCGGCGCGATTGGTGATGCTTTCAAAGAGGCAGCATCCCGACTCGAAAAACAGGCAAAGTCGAAACCCTTCTACAATTCGTCTCTACCCATTGCATATCTTCACCGCCATGCTTCCGAGCTCTTTCTGAAATCTTGTGTGGTCGTCATTCACCGGAGTCTTAAGGTACCCTTCGGCAATAAAGTTGGTGGAGGGCAACCAGCCATCAAGGTAGCTGAAAGCTGGGTTCCCATCCACCGGGTTCATAACATCGGTGATCTCTATCGATACTTCACCTCCCTTGTGCACGAACATATGAAAAAATTGTCAGAACTTACAATATTCGATTGGAGTACCATTTCGCAGGAGCTCGAGGAGTGGATATCACAAATAGAGGAATTCGACAAAAAGAGTACATTTTTCCGCTACCCAGGCTCTGGTAATGAGATCAAGGCAGACTTCAAGGAGTCATACGTTGCAGAAATCTGGGCATCCATGTCACCGGACAAAAAGCCCATCAAGGGCTTTTTGGAACTAGATGAGAACGACAGGATTATTGCTACCTATTGTCTTGATCCCTCCCGTTTGCAGCCGATTCTGGAAGCATTGCGGAAGACGTCGGAAACTCTCGATACTTTACATTTTGCTATCAGATCAGAGTTGGGAAATAGTAATTAATTAGTGCATAAGTAGTAGGTTAGGATCCCCACGTTCCTGGCACTATTAAAGGTTTTGAACTCACCCCTATACCCCCTCTCTTAACAAGAGAGGGGGATTAAGGGGGTGAGTGTAGAAGAAGATTGTCAACCACCCCGCCAAAGGCGGAGATGGTTGACCTAGTAACTAATTTAGTTAGAAAAGAAAAGTGAAAAAAACTTTTTCGGTATGTTCCCTGTAAAGTTTGTAAACCCTAAAAGGAGGATTTATGAAAACCATTACTTTAAAGCTGGATTTGTATCCCAAAATAATTTTAACAATTATTGCCGTTGCTTTATTAATTATAGCTTTCAAACCAATCTTACCTACGAAAGTTTTTGCGAACCCAGTCGGTATAGTTGACGTAAATATTGCCTCAGTTTACGGAGAGAGTTATGCTTATAGAACTTACGGGAGATTACCGATTAGAGGTTCTGTGGAAATCGATGGTGAAGTAGAAGTGCATGTTACCAATCCGGAAAGATGAAGCCCTACGCCATCTACATTTGCAAAAGCCGTCGGAGCAAAAGCGAAAAATCAGTAGTAGGTTAGGATCCCCACGTTCCTGATACTATTAAAGGTTTTGAACTCACCCCTGTGTCCCCTCTCCTTTTAAGAGAGGGGGATTAAGGGGGTGAGTTCAGCAGTTCTTAATTATGAAAGAAAAAAATGGTGAACATCCTTTCGGTGATGCTGGGCAATTGATATGGCTGGGGTTGTTTCTGGTAGTTTGGGCAGGAGATTCATTTTTCCTGCGTCTATCTACCTTTCTATCGGCTTATCTCCTACTGTATATTCGTCTGGCCATCCTGTGCATTATGTTTATCACTGCTATATATCTTTTCAGGTCGGGTCATATAGTGGTCAATCGTGAACAGAAGCCTGACAAAGTGATAACAAGCGGAGCCTTCAAGTATGTTAGACATCCTTTGTACCTGGCAAGCAACCTGACTTACCTGGGACTGGCGATCTCTACGTTATCGCTTCTCTCCCTGGGGTTATTTGCGGGGATATTCATTTTCTATAATTTCCTCGCAAGTTATGAAGAAAAACTGCTGGAAGAGAAATTTGGAGAGGAATACAGGAAGTATAAAGAGAAAACAGGAAAGTGGATGCCGAGAATCGGCAGAAACAAGTCAGGAGCCGTGAGCTCCTGATGCTATTAAAGGTTTTGAACTCACCCCCATACCCCCTCTCTTAATAAGAGAGGGGGATCAAGGGGGTGAGTTCAGCAGCTAAGAGGTTGACATTATGATCTATATGCTATGTCGAAACCGGGTTCGTAATTATGAGAAATGGAAGACGATATTTGACTCGCATGCGAGCGCTCATCATAAAGCCGGACTGAGCCTGGTCCATCTCTGGCGTTCACTGGATGACGCTCACACTGTGTTTTTTCTCTTTGAGGTACACGACCTCGATCGGGCTAAAGCCTTCATCAGCGCGCCGGAGGGAGCTAAAGCCGGGAAGGAGGCTGGCGTCATCGAGGGTGAAGTACGTTTTCTGGAAGAGGCAGAGGGTTAGTAATTCGGCGGATAGTCAAAGATTATGAACTCACCCTTAACCCCTCTCTTAGAAAGAGAGGGGAATAAAAGGGGTGAGTTGGCGGAAATGGGTCGAAAGCCCTGTGCTTCTGATACTATTAAAGGTTTTGAACTCACCTCCATACCCCCTCTCTTAACAAGAGAGGGGGATCAAGGGGGTGAGTTTGGCCTTAGTATTATTCATTTGCCTACAAGGCTTCATAGAAAATTAAAAGATGGTAAAGAACAAACTAAATTGCGCACGAATTTTCTGCATTGGCAGAAATTACGCAGAGCACATTCAGGAGCTGTCAAACACTGTACCTGAAAAACCCGTTGTTTTTATTAAACCAGCATCCTGTCTTGTTAAGCCAGGGGAGAAGATTCATTTTCCCAAGCACGGAAAAGAGCTTCATCACGAGGTGGAGATAGTGGTCAAAATCGGTAGCGAGGGGAGAGTACTGAGGGAAGAGGAGGCACTTTCGTTTGTGTCTGCCGTTACGGTTGGTTTGGATTTGACCTTGCGGGATGTTCAAGCTGACCTGAAGAAAAAGGGTCTGCCCTGGGAAATTGCCAAGGCATTTGAACAGAGCGCACCGATTGGTAGTTTTGTTCCTTATAATAAGTCAATTGACCTGAACAACATCTCATTTGGATGCAAAGTTAACGGAATCGAAAAGCAGAGAGGGAACAGCCGGGATATGATCTTTAGCATCTCAAGGCTGTTGGTCGAGTTGAGCAAGATATGGATGCTCAGGCCCGGAGATTTGTTATTTACAGGCACGCCCTCAGGAGTTGGTCCGCTGAAAGTCGGGGATTCTATTGAAATTAAAAGCAATTTGACTGGATCGTTTTCATGGAGTATAGTAGAATAACTAGTAGGTCAGGGACCCCAGGCTCCTGATATTATTCTTATTACGAAAGGGGTAGATATGGAAATGGATCACGTCAAGGGCAAGAACAAGGGTCACATCTCGCTCTATGCGTTGAGCACATGCGGATGGTGCAAGAAGACCGAACGGTTACTGGACCAGGCAAAGGTAGAATATTACTATACCGATGTTGACCTTCTCCAGGGCGAAGAAAGGGAAAAAGCGATGAAGGAGCTGAAGCGCTGGAATCCCGCATGTACGTTTCCCACTCTGGTGATCGATGGCAAATGCATTATCGGATACCAGGAGGATGAAATCAAGGAGACGATTGGAATATGAAAGACGAAATCGAAGTCTCTGAGGAAGAAGTAGACAAATTATACAAGAAGTTGAACCGGGAAGCTGAAGTAGGTGGGTACCATCTGAATCCGGATGTGGAGCATACCAAAGACCTCGTCAGGGGTATTCTGGTGAATGAGAAACGGTACGGATACTGGAATTGTCCTTGCAGATTGTCATCTGGCATCAAACAGGATGACCTGGACATAATTTGCCCCTGCGATTATAGAGACCCGGACCTGAACGATTACGGTACCTGCTATTGTGCGCTGTATGTATCACAGGCGGTTCTGAACGGAGAGCAGAAGCTGGGGCCGATACCGGAAAGGCGGCCTCTTTTAGAGGAGAGAAAAAAAGCACAGACCAAATCTGCAGTCTTAAGTATTTCCTCTCTGCCCCTGCCGGTTTGGAGATGCAAAGTGTGCGGCTACTTATGCGCCAGAGATGAACCGCCAGAGGTCTGCCCGGTGTGCAAAGCAAAAAAGGATCGATTCGAGCTGTTCATGTAAGTAGGCCAGAAACCTCAAAACTCCTGACCCGCAAACGGGGTTCCGTTTCAAAAATAGCTTGACTTTCCTTCTTTTTATGCTAAAATATCTGCGTCTTCTCCAGTATGACAAATTAAGAAGATCGATAGTTCTGTAGGTTAAAAGGGAGGTTCGAACAATGCCGGAACAATCTTACACATATATTATAGTGGGGGCAGGACTGGCGGGCGGATGCGCAGCAGATGCGATACGGGAACATGACAAGAAAGGCTCGGTCCTGCTGGTCGGAGATGAGAAACATCTTCCGTACGACCGCCCGCACCTTTCCAAAAAACTATGGTTCGGCAAGAAAAAAGTGGAAGAAATATTTTTGCACGATCAGAATTACTATGATGAAAACGGAATCCATATAAAGCTGGGTACCAGGATAGTAGAACTGGATGCCAGGAGAAAAGCGGTGAGAGATGGAAATGGAAGTAGCTTCCGATATGAGAAATTGCTTCTGGCAACAGGAGGCATACCTCGAACTCTGCCCATTCCTGGAGGGAATTTGGAAGGCGTCTGTTATTATCGCTACCTGGATGATTATCTCAGGATCAGAAAAGAGGCAAAGGAAGGAAAGTCGGCTGTGGTCATTGGCGGAGGATTTATCGGGTCTGAAATAGCAGCCGCACTTAATATCAACCGGGTCAAAGTAACTATGATTTTTCCAGAGCCGTACCTGGTCCAGCGGGTGTTTCCTGACTATTTGGGAAAAACGATTCAACAGCACTACATTGAGCGAGAGATCACGATACTGAATGGAGATAAGCCTTCTTCCTTTGTCAAAAACGGAGACAAATTCATCACCAGGACCGGTAACGGGAAACAAGTCGAGTCTGATCTTTTAATCGTAGGCATAGGAATAACTCCGGTAATTGATCTTGCTCAGCAGGCGGGGTTGAAGGTTGGCAACGGAATAGTGGTAAATGAGTATCTGCAAACTTCTGATCCCAATATATACGCTGCAGGGGACAATGCCTATTTCCCTTATCAGGCATTGGGTCAGAATATGCGTGTGGAGCACTGGGATAATGCTATTAACCAGGGCAAATGGGCAGGTAGAAATATGGCTGGCGCGTATGAGCAGTTCGATTATATGCCGTACTTCTTCTCCGACCTTTTCGAGTTCGGATACGAAGCCGTTGGAGAGGTGGATTCACAGATTGAGACTTTTGCAGACTGGCAAAAGGAAAATGATACCGGCGTCATCTACTACCTGAAAGAGGGAAAGGTCAGAGGCTTGATGATGTGCAATGTCTGGGGCAAAGTGGATGCAGCTCGCGAGCTAATCAAGAAAGGGGAGAGAGTAAGACCAGAAAGCCTGGCAGGGATTATCCGTTGATTGCCAAAAAGGAGACAAAATGAAATTAACAGATGAAAACTGCAAGCCGGTGATGACCGGGGAAAGCTCTCTATCTGACCAGGCTGTCAAGGAACTGGCTATTCAGATTCCAGGATGGACAATCCAGGATAAATCTATAGATAAGGAATTTCAATTCAGGGATTTCAAAGGGAGTATAGCCTTTGTCAATAAAGTAGCAGATTTGGCAGAGAAGCAAAATCATCATCCGGATATTTGTATCTTCTACAGCAAGGTCAAGTTAGTACTCTCCACTCACAAGATTGGAGGGCTTTCACGGAACGATTTTATTTTAGCGGCGAAGATCGATTTGCTGGTTTAAGCATAAGATTAGCAGGATTGGAGGAGTCTTATCGAGACGAAAGAGGAAAAGTTACAGGGAAAGACTGCTTTAGTCACCGGGGCATCTAAGCGGATTGGACGTGAAATATGCTTTGCTCTTGCCAGGGAAGGCGTGAATGTCGTCATTCATTATAATAGCTCCAAAGAGGATGCTAAAAGACTGTGCGCTGAGCTGGCTGATTATGAGGTGAACTCCTGGCTGGTGAAAGCTGATTTTGAGAATTCAAAAGAATACAATAATCTGATTTCCATAGGTTTGAAGATCGCCGGCTCACTGGATATTTTAGTGAATAATGCTTCGGTTTTTCTCCCCGGCAGACTCAAACAGATGTCTTTTGAAGACCTGAGGCTGCATATGCAGGTGAACGCCTGGGTTCCGCTGGTTTTGAGCCGTGAATTCGCTCGATTGGTCAAAAGGGGGAAAATTATCAATCTGCTGGATGCCAGGATAAAGGGATATGACTTTCTGCATGTACCGTATATTCTGAGCAAACACCTGCTTTCAATTTTGACTAAAATGATGGCTCTGGAATTCGCCCCAGATGTGACGGTAAATGGAATAGCTCCAGGGTTGATACTTCCTCCACCCGGTAAGGATAAGCGCTACCTGGAAAAGCTTATGAAAACGGTCCCACTTAAACGGCATGGTAACCCGGATGATATTGCCAATGCAGTAATCTATCTTCTCAAAAATGATTTCATAACCGGTCAGATCATCAATGTGGATGGTGGTCTGCATTTGAAGGGGTACGGTAATGGACCAAATCCTGATAAGTGACCTTTCTGCCCGCTGTATTATCGGCATTAACGAAGAGGAGCGTCGAGAAAAGCAGGATGTGGTGATAAACCTCATCATCTTTGCTGATCTGGGTAAAGCTGCCAAAAGCGATAGATTTGAGGACTCCGTGGACTACCGCGCCCTGAAAAAGAAAGTTCTGAACATTGTGGAGGATTCAAAATATTATCTGCTTGAAGCATTGGCTGAGTCAATAGCTGAAATCTGCCTGGAGCAGCCAGGAGTTATGCAGATTCAGGTTAGAGTCGATAAACCCTCTGCACTTCGCTTTGCGCGGAGTGTGGGAGTGGAGATCGAAAGAAAGCGTGAAGGTTAGCTATGGTGCGGGCATTTATCGGGGTAGGCTCCAACATCAATCCGGCTGAGAACGTCAAAAATGCAATTCAACTATTGTCAAAAGAAGTGAATATCCTGGGAATCTCAACTGTTTATCAAACTCAGCCAGAAGGTGGGTTAAAGCAGCCCCCATACTACAATTGTGTCGTAGAAATCGAAACTAACTTCTCACCAGAGGAGTTAAAAAATAGAGTGTTAAGGAAGATAGAAAAAGATTTAGACAGAAAAAGGAGCAAGAATAAATATGCTTCGCGAACCATCGATCTGGATTTGATTTTATATGATGACCTGGAATTAAAGAAGGATGATTTCACTCTTCCTGATCCGCAGATCGCAAGCCGTCCATATCTTGCTATACCCCTGTACGAGCTGAATCCGGAATTAGTGCTGCCTGGGTCTGGCTTAAGCATAAAGAAACTTACTTTAAACCTTTCAAGGGAGGGCATGCAGCCGCTTTATAACTACACAGAACTTTTGAAAAAGGAGATAATCCATGAACAAGAAAATTAACTGTGACAAGATTGAGAAGCTGGTAAAAGAGCTTTTGATAGAGCTGGGAGAGGATCCGCAGCGTGAGGGGCTTCTAAAAACCCCGGAGCGAGTCGCTCAATCCCTGGCTTACTTGACCTCAGGCTACTGGATTGACCGCAAGAGGTTGATCAATGAGGCGCTTTTTACCCAGGAAACCAACAGCATGGTTATAGTAAAGGATATAGAGATTTACAGCTTGTGTGAGCATCATCTTCTGCCTTTTTTTGGACGTTGTCATATCGGCTACATTCCCCAGGGAAAAGTCTTCGGTGCCAGTAAATTAGCACGTCTGGCAGATATGTATGCCAAGAGATTACAACTCCAGGAAAGGTTGACTGAGCAGATAGCCTATGCGGTGCGAGATTCCAGTGACGCTATTGGCGTAGGGGTGATGATAGAGGCACGGCATCTGTGTATGATGATGAGAGGTGTGGAAAAACAGAATTCTATAATGGTGACCTCATCGGTTTTAGGAAGCTTCCGCGAATCAGCAGTTACCAGACAGGAGTTTCTTTCTCTTATACATAGGCAACAGCATTAAGAATAAGTAATAGCTCCTGATGTGCCCTATCTGACTATTAATTGATTAAAACTTACTTCCCATTCGTAGGCAGGGCTCCCAGTCCTGCATGACGTGTTTTTCAGAGATCTCTCTCAGAACTTTAAAAAAATAAGCCACCAGAAAAATCAGTCATATAAAGTGTTAGATTAAGTGATAATCTTAACCCGTTGGTAAATCAGAAAATCAGTTAATGCTACTATCTGAAATATATGGACGAGATGAAGATCTTCTACCATGAGTTCACTATTTTAACCCCGCTTCCAGGAACAGAATTTTATGAGGAGGTAAAAAGCCAGCTAATGTTCACCGATAACCGTCTTTTTGACCTGGCTCATTGTCTTTTGCCCACTGAGCTTCCGTCTAAAGAGTTTTACAAGCTTTATAGCAGGCTTTATCGCAAAGCACATTCCCCAATAAGAGCTTTAAAGATCAGGCCGACTATTTCTCCTTTTACTAAATTGCGTTTTCTAAGGTTATTGCCGGGGCTTTTTGCTTTATACTATTCGGGCAGAAAAGCTTACCGAAACCTTTTGCGATCTAAAAACTCAACTGCTAATTCTACATAACCTTTTCTGTCTTTATTCTAAGCTCATCAGAAAAAGTAATCTGCTCTGTTCGATAAGACCTAGGTCAAATTAAAATAATGTTTGACAAATCGACCAGGGTTAGCATATATTGAACCGCCAAATTAAGGAGCGGATTCGTATTAATTAAGGGTATTTTGGCCGAGGAGGTGATTTTAGAGGATGGTAATGAAGATAACAGACGAGTGCACTGCTTGCGGACTTTGCCTACCAGAGTGTCCTCAAACGGCTATAGCTGAGGGGGATATCTACCTGGTCGACCCCGGTAAATGTAACGAATGCGAGGGCTTAGAAGGAGGTTCTCGCTGTGTTCAGGTCTGCCCGATTGATTGTATAATCAAGGCTACTTGAGGTCGTACAAACTACATTTGAAGGATTTTGAGTATATAAGCACGCCGCCGTTTCCTACGGATCCTGCAAGGACTCTCAAGAAGCGACGGCGTTTTGAATTGGATGTAGCGGAGGTCTTCAGACCTCCACTGATAAGAAACTAATGGAAGGCTGAAGCCTTCCGCTACAGATTTATGTTTATCTTGAAAAACCAAATATTGTCAGGAATCAAGAATAAAGATGAGTGGTAAAGGTATTGTCACTTTGATTCTTTCGCTTCTCTTGGTGCTCTTCATCTTACAGAATACCGGAATGGTTTCTATCAAGTTTCTTTTCTGGTCCCTGCTGATGTCCCGTTCCATACTGGTGTTCTGGTTTTTCTTTATGGGATTTATTTTAGGATATATTCTTTTTGCTGCCAGGAAGAAAAAAGGAGAATGAGCATTTAGTCATAGTCGAAAACACTTATGCCAAATTTCAAATTTTTAGAAGACATTGCCATTGCAGATGCGGCCTTTGAGGCTTACGGAGATACCCTGGAGGAGCTATTCGAGACCTGCGCTCTGGCTACTTTTGAGGTGATGGTAGATACAAAACATGTCAAGCCAAAGCAAAAAGAGGAGATACTGATAAAGGATTTGAATTTAGATGACCTCCTTTTTGATTTCATATCCGAACTTGTATATCTGAAGGATGCCCAGAAAGTTTTCTTCTCTAAGTTCGATTTGAAGATAAGTAAAAATGAGGAGTATAGTTTAAAAGGAACAATTTGGGGTGAGAAGATAGATTACAAAAAGCAGGAAGTCAGGAGAGATGTAAAAGCTATCACCTATCACATGCTCGAGGTGAAGAAGATGGATAATGGCTGGAGAGCTCAGGTGATTTTAGATACATAAGGAGGAATATGCAAGTCAAAAAAATAGAAGATTATATCTGGGAAATTCCGGTTACTGAAAAGGAGGGGATGCGAGTTCCTGCCAGGATAATCGCTTCAGAAAAGATAATGAAGGAAATGGACCAGGGGGTTTATAACCAGATTACCAACGTGGCCTGTTTGCCCGGGATTCAGAATTATGCATACTGTATGCCGGATGGGCACTGGGGTTATGGATTTCCTATCGGCGGGGTGGCAGCATTTGATTTAAAAGAAGGGGTCATCTCACCTGGCGGAATCGGGTTTGACATAAACTGTGGAGTGAGATCGGTTCGCACTAATCTGATATTAGAAGAGCTTAAGCCAAAATTAAACGAACTGATGGATACTCTGTACCGTCTTGTTCCAGCCGGTGTGGGATCTACAGGTTTCGTGAAATTGAATATTGAAAGGTTTAAGGAATTAATGGTAAAAGGGGTGGACTGGTGCATTCAGAACGGTTACGGCTGGGAAGAGGATCGGGAAAGGATTGAACAGGGCGGAAGGATTCCGGGAGCAAACCCTGAAAAGGTGAGTCAAAAAGCAATCTCCAGAGGAGTTGACCAATTGGGAACTCTCGGTTCTGGAAACCATTATCTCGAAGTTCAGGTTGCCCAGACTGATCGAATCTTTCATCCGGAGGCAGCTAAACTCTTCGGTATCGATCGCCCTAATCAGATATTCGTGATGATTCACTGTGGCTCCAGAGGTTTCGGACACCAGATCGCCACAGATTATCTCCGGATCTTTACTGAAGCAATGAGAAAATATAATATCAAAGTGCTGGATAAAGAGCTTGCCTGCGCCCCTTATAATTCCCCGGAAGGGCAGGACTATTATGGAGCAATGGTTTGTGCGGCTAATTCCGCTTTTGCTAATCGTCAGGTAATTCTGCATCAGGTCAGGGAAGCTTTTAGCCGGGTATTTCATAAGGACCCTAAAGACCTGGGTATGCATATAGTTTATGACGTAGCTCACAATATCGCCAAATTGGAAGAACATCTGGTGAATGGCGAAAAGAAGAAAGTATTAGTTCATCGAAAGGGGGCGACCCGCTCTTTTGGGCCAGGGCATCCGGATGTGCCTGCGTTTTACAGATCGATTGGCCAGCCAGTCATAGTCGGTGGATCTATGGAAACCGCCTCTTACCTTTTAGTAGGGAGTCAAAGAGCTATGGAGATGACTATGGGCTCAACTTTACATGGCTCAGGCAGGACTATGTCCAGGGAGGCAGCCAAGAGAAAAGTGAGAGGATATGAGTTAATGAAGTCAATGGAGGAAAGGGGGATTATAGTAAGGGCGGTTTCAATGCCCGGGTTGGCTGAGGAGGCGGGGATAGCTTATAAGAATATCTCCGAAGTGGTCGATGCAGTTGACTGCGCGGGCATATCCAGGAAAGTAATTGAGCTCAGACCGGTCGGGAATATCAAGGGATAGAATTAGGGACTGAAGATTTTAAAAGCACTTAAAGTTGCACGTGAATCAGCGAACTTTCTATTTATTAAAGATAGGGATACCAGAAGACTTAAAGTATTACTTTAGGCGGAGCTTTTAATCCGCCTCTTTTTGTGCCGAAATTGTAGTTGCGTGATTTATCAGGCTTTCGTTCATTGCCCAATAAATTGGGCAACTACATTTGGTAGAATCCAGACAGAATAAATCTCGTATGATTGAAATTCTTATCGAGTTATAATCACATCACGGCTACCCCTTAATTTTCGTTCTGCTGTTGCTGGGAATTTTCGGGCTGCCCGTACCGGATGAATTCCTCTTAGTTTTTGCAGGAGCTCTTATTTCAAAGAGGAGATTACATTTTATCCCTGCTATCCTTTCAGCTACTATAGAGAGTATGTATGGGATAACCTTAAGCTACGTTTTAGAGCCCACGACCGGATTGCATTATTTTTTTAACTTAGAATGTGTTCCACATTTCAAGTGATAAAATCTGATAGAATGAAGACACATCCTTTGATTTTTTTTAATCTGGATCATAATCTGCAGCGTCAACTAAAAGTGGGGAAGGGGGACTATTAACCAACCACCATGAACCATTAACCAATTTTGTCCCGGTTAATCGGGACAAAATTAAAGAGGGTGTCAATTCCTGTACGGGTAAAGGGGGGATTAGGAACTACCCGAAGCTACAGGGTACACCCTCGTTCTCTCTAACTTGTAACGCTAAAACAAAACGCTCTATATTAGATTCTTGACCTAATAATAATCAGGGGATGCGCTTTTGTCAAGAAAAATTTACAGGTGATTTTCTCAGGTAACCATACTATGATAATCGAATTACTACATTTGAGGGGATGAGAGGACTATGAACCAACCCACCACCAACCATCAACCAATTTTGCCCCCGTACGGGGGCAAAATAAAAGAGGGTGTTAAGCTCTGTATGGGTAGAGGGGGGCTAGAAACTACCCGAAGTTACAGGGCACACCCTCGTTTTTTCTTAATCTCTACCTCAATATATTTCACTGACAGGCTTTGGCAATCAGGTATATACCTTATTTTATATTGAGGTTTTCTGCATTAGTTCAGGCACCCTCTCTTAGGGGCTGGACCTCCTTTGAAAAGATAACTTACCAGATAAACTACGTCAGCTATGTTGATGCTGCAATCTCCGTTGGCATCTGCAAGGTTGGGAATCTGAGGAGCTTGTCCGCCCTTGAACAGGTGATTTATAATAAACACCGCGTCAGATATTGATACGGCTCGGTCAACATTTACATCACCATACGGATAGATTGAAGAGGAGTTGAGATAAAAATTCAATACTGGAGATTCAACCTGATTCAAATCCAGATTAGCCCATTCAGAGCTATTAACGCCGGGATAAGTAACATTCAAAGAGTAAAGGTCCGGGCTCAAATCTTCGATACTGTAACTGCCGTCAAATAATGTAGGGAAGATGCCTTTCAATTGATTTCCGCTGTAAGCAAAGATAAAAGCTCCTTCTGCTGGCATCTGATTCAAGGTTACCCTTCCACCTACAGAACTGAACACATTTGCCTCCCGTGCCTTTAAGGCAAAATCGATATTGTTGGCATCCGGCGTAACCGGGGTAGCATCCTTAATAGAGTGAACATTATCATAAAACTCGCCTAAATACTTGGGCGCATGGGCAAAGAGTATAAAAGGCATTCTGGGAAGGTGCGCTAACTCATAAGTTCCATCTTCATTCGAGAAGGTAGCGCGGACAAAAGGTGGAAGATTGGTATCCGGAAAAGCAATGCCCAAGACCAGAGCTTTTGGAATCGGCAATCCGGTGCTATCATCTGTCACTTTCCCGGCAATCACTCCGTCTGGCAGAGGCGGGAATTTCTTTAGATGGAAGTTGATACCGGGTGTCACCTCTCCGGGCTTGACTAATACTGAATCGGGATACTTTGCAGGGAAATAATCTCTGGCATAAGCGATCAACCTGTAAAAGCCAGGATCAAGCCCTTTAATATGATAAAAGCCTGTAGAGTCGCTTGTAGCAAAACCGGAGCAGTGGCCATCCATTTTGCGAGCGAAGATGAAGGCTTTATGGACAGGCTCACCGGTGTTCGCATCCAGGACTAAACCGGCTATACCTCCTGTAAGTTTTGGCACTAAAGCGAAATTTATTCCTCTGACAATCGAATCTGGGGGTACAATGACCGGCTCAGGGTATTTCTCCGGAAAATAGTTAAGCGCTTTGGCTATAACTACGTATTTTCCAGGCACTAACCCTTTTATCAGGTAGTGACCTAAAGAGTCAGTCTTAGCGTAGCCATGTAAAAGTGGATAATCCAGATTGAACGTGAAAACGCAAGCTCCCATTATAGGATTTCCAGTAACTTTGTCCATTATCCTGCCAGCTATGCCTCCCATGCCCGGGAATCCTATTCTGGGCAGCGAAAAATCGATATTGGGCGTATCCTGCCCTTTGGTTACATGAACCGGTGTGGCATTTTCCTTTTTTTCGACATTGTTATACCACCTGTGCTGATACCCTGAAGCTCCGGCCAAAACTAAATAATCCCCTTCTAAGAGATGGTGAATTCTGTAATGCCCGGTCGAGTCGGTCATCGCCATTCCTGCCGGCATCTCCGGATGAACTGAAGAGAAAACTGCAACCATAGCTCCTGGTATCGGAGCAAAAGTTGTGTCAGTTACGACGCCGGAAATAGACCCGGTTAAGCTATCGGTCTGGGCGCAAATCTTTGCCGGTACGATTAAAAGAAGCACCCCCAACAAGAGAAACAGAAACTTAGAACGCATAAGACCTCCTTTGGAGTAAGGGTTATTATCTTGAGTCCACAAATTCTCAGAGATTGCTTCAAGCAAAAAATTTTAGAATCTTTTTTAGTTTTCAATTAACTGAATTAATTCCGACCCCTCAGAAATAATCTATTGAATTTTACCTTTTTGTCAAGTTTTTTTATAGATAAGGTCTTACCTAACAATTTCAAACATTATCATCTTACCTATAAGCATCATCTTTTAGTATGCAGATCCGTTATTCCTTTACGAATGGCATATTTGACCAGTCGAGCTACCTCATGGATATCCAGTTTTTCCATTATATGTGAGCGATGTGCATCCACAGTCTTAACGCTGATAAAGAGTTTGGCCGCAATCTCTTTATTGGTATATCCCTCTGCAATCAACTGAACAATCTCTCTCTCCCTGGCGGTTAAAAGCTCGGAAGGCTCTCTTTCTCCCTTTTCAGTTTTTCGCAGATAAGCATCTATCACTGTGCGTGAAATAGAAGGGCTTAGATAATACTGGTCGTTATTCACCGCCCGTATGGCTGTGACCAGCTCTTCGACTGCCACATCTTTTAACACATAGCCTGAGGCGCCGGACTGGAGTGCCTGCAGCACATATTCGTCATCCTGATACATAGTCAGAATCAGCACTTTCACTTCAGGTAGTTTCTTTTTAATCTGCCGGGTGGCTTCAAATCCGTTTAAATTAGGCATGCCGATGTCCATCAGCACCACATCCGGTTTCAGTTTAAAAGTCTCTTTCAGAGTTTCCGGACCATCGGCCGTCTCTCCGACTACCTCAAAGTCCGGCTGAGGGGCAAGCAAAGAACGGATCCCCTGTCTCAAAATCTTATGATCATCCGCAATCAATATTTTTATTTTGCTCATTTTTTCTCCTTATCCTTACAAGGAAATATAATAACTACTCTGGTACCTTTTCCTCTCCTTGAGCTTATTCTGAATTTTCCTCCTAAAAGCTCTGTTTTCTCCTTTAATCTAAACAAACCGAATCCACTTGTAAAGTGGAAAATTTCCGGATCAAACCCGATGCCGTTATCCCGGATTATTATACGGAGATGCTCATTTTTTTTATCAAGGGATACGTTTACCTTGTTTGCCTCTGAATGTTTTGCTACATTAGTAAGGCATTCCTGAATGGTCCGGTAAATAGCAGTTTCAAATTCCGGAGGGAATTTACAATCCAGCTCCTGGAATTTTAAGGCTACTTTGATATTAGTTCTCCGGCTGAAGCCATCCACATACCAGCGTATGGCAGAGGCGAGCCCGAAATCGTCTAAAATTGGAGGACGCAGGTCCATAGTCAAATTGCAAACATTCTCCAGCGCCTGTCTGGCTAATCCTTCTCCCTCTTTTAGTCTGTTTCTGGTTTGAGCAAACTGTTCAGGAAGCTCCTGTTGACTCATCTTCAAATCTAACTGCAGAGCAGTCAAATCCTGGGCGATTACATCGTGCAACTTGCCAGCGAGATTTTTTTTCTCCTCCTCCTGGGCATTGATAATCTGGAGGGAAAGCTTTTCCAACTCCTCTGAATGTTTTTTGGAAACCTCCATCAGGTTGGCGTTCTCTACTGCCACAGAAAGCAGGTTGGCAATAGCCCGGCTTAGTTTTATCTCCGGTTCAGTGAACTCATGCTTTTCTCTGATACTGTTTAAGCCTAAAACCCCAAGAAGTCTGCCCCTTAAAATGAAAGGAACTGAAAGGACTGACTTAATTCCTCTTTTCCGGAAATAGCTCTTTTCTTTTGAAGTGAGAGAAGATTTAGCAACATCCGAGACACAGAATAATTGACCGTTCCTGACTTGGTCAATAATATATGGAAAATCCTTCACACTTTTAGGAAAAATCCTAAGCTCAGGCGGTTGCTTGACACGGGAGAAGTGAATAAACAAGGGGAAATAACCAGTCTTCTGATCTATCATCATCGCTGCTGCTCGGTCTATTCCCAGCAACTCGACAGTCTTTTGGGTGACTATCTCAAAAAGCTTCTTCAGGTCTAAGGTCTGGGATAAAGCTTTACTGATCTCTAAAAGAATAGTTTGTTCTCTGAATTGCTTTTCTAAAGTCTCACTCTGCTTTTGAATGGTCAGACTTTTTTGCTGAAGGTCCTGCATCAGCATAGCATTTTGAATTGCAACTGAGAGAAGATTGGCTATTGATTTACATAACCTGACCTCTGAATCGGAGAATTTGATGTGCCTACCGTGGCTGCCAATTGAGAAGATACCGGCTATTCCAGTTCCTAAGCTGAAGGACGCAGCTAAAAGGGATATTACTCCTCTTTTCTGGAAGTATTTTTTGTCCTGGGGGTGGAAGGGGGATTCAGAGATGTCAGACTCGGAAAGGATGAGGTTTTTTTTCAGGAGATTAGCCAGAGTGGGGTATCGACTTACTTTTAACTCCCGATCCACATATTCCCGATGGTGCCTGCCTTTGATATAGGCTGATTTATAGGTGGCAAATTTTTTAGCCTTGTCATAAAAAAGGATGGTACTGCGTTCAACATTCAACAATTTTGCAGTGGTTTCCGTCGCTATGTCGAAAAGCTTTTGAAGGTCTAATGTCTGGGAAACGGCTTTGCTAATCTCCAAAAGTATATTCTGTTCCCGGTATTGTTTTTCTAAAACTTCTGTCTGCTGTTGCAGACTGGTGCTTTTTTCTTGCAGCTCCTGCATGAGTTTGACGTTTTCCAGAGCCATAGATGTAAGATTGGCAATGGTCTGGCAGAGTTTGATTTCCGAATCAGTAAAGAGGCGGTAATTTTTTATACTGCTTACCTGAAGGATTCCAGACATTTTACTGTCAGAGAAAAGAGGTAGTATCAGAGTGGATTTTATTCCGATATCCCGGTAATATTTCCGGGCTCTTGGGGTTAATGGAGTTGTTAAAATATTTTCAGTTACGAGGATTTTCTTTTTCTGAACTATTTTGTAGATATAAGGAAAATCAGCTATTGTATATTTCCCCCCCAAATAGGAGGAATAATGTTTGCTTTTTCCATTGGACCCTGCTCCGCGGGAAAGGTAGATTGATCTTATAACCCCCTGTTTTTGTTCCGCGTCGAAAGTGCTTATTGCACATCTATCTACTTTTATGGCTTCACAGGTCTTTCGGGTAATTATATCAAAGAGCTCCTGTAAATTTAAAGTCTGAAAAAGAGATTTACTAATATCTAAGATAAGATTTTGCTGTTGATACCTGATTTTCAGATCATCACTCTGTTTTTCTAACAGTTGATGATTTTCCTTTAATTCCTTGACCAGGGTAGCATTTTTAATGGCAATTCCTATCTGGCTGGCTATGGTCTGGCAGAGGTTTATATCCGAGGAGGAGAAGGGGGTGGACTCTTCTGCTCTGCCCAGATGGAAAGCACCTAAGGGTTTTTTGCCTACTATAATAGGAACAGCTAAGAAGACTTTTAGATTTAACTGTTTAAAGAGCTTCCTTTCCTTGATGGAAAGGGGGATTTTCTTATGGTCATACAGATGAAATGCTTTTCCTTGCAAAAGGTTCTGTGCAATGTGAGTGTAATCTGCCAACTTAAACTTTTCACCATCGATTGACGGATAGGAAGGTTTTTTACGATAAGTATGAATAATCTCATAGACATCTTTTGTATAAAGCAACCCTATGGAGCAACGGTCAGCTTTAAGAGCCCGGGCAGTCATTCTACAGGACATCTCAAGGATTTCATCTAAATTTAATGTCCGAGAAACTGCCTGGCTTATCTTTAAGACTGTTTCTACCTCTTTTGCTTTTGAAATTTGAAAATTCTTATCCATCTTTATTTACCAAATAAACTCAAGTTATATAATATTTTAAGAATGATTTGTCAATGGAAAAACTTTAATTTGTAAGGTCGATAAAAGTTTTATAAGTTCACATAAAATAAAAAAGGAGCGAAACTTTCCGCTCCTTTTTACTTAGCTTCTGAAATTTATTATTTCATGAAACACATTTTTTTGGTCTGGCTATAATTACCAGCGGTTAGTTTATAGAAATAGATACCGGAGGCAACTCTTTCTTCTGAAATATTGGTTCCATCCCAGATTACTGTGAAAGTACCAGCTGGAAGATTAGCATCTAACACGGTTTTGACTAATTGACCGGATAGATTATATATTTTTAAGCTAACCCGAGAATCTTCAGGCAGAGCAAAGCTGATATTGGTAGTCGGGTTGAATGGGTTGGGATAGTTGGGATGCAGAGCGA
>JAUYBY010000060.1 GCA_030692925.1 Candidatus Zixiibacteriota bacterium
CTGGTCTATGAGGTGGTGGACAATAGTATTGATGAAGCCATGGCTGGTTTTTGCAATACCATTAAGGTCTGTATTAATGAAGATAACAGCGTAGCAGTTGAGGATAATGGAAGAGGGATCCCGGTGGATATGCACCCCACCCAGAAAAAGCCAGCCTTAGAAGTGGTGATGACTATGCTGCATGCTGGAGGGAAATTCGACCATCAGACCTATAAGGTCTCAGGCGGTCTTCACGGAGTAGGGGTTTCGGTGGTAAATGCTTTATCCGAATGGTGCGAGGTGGAGGTATCCAGGGATGGAAAGATCTATTTTCAAAGGTATGAAGAAGGGAATACAAAAACCGAGGTAAAGGTTACAGGTAAAAGCAAGGGGACCGGAACCAGAACTACATTTAAACCTGACAAAAAGATCTTTGAAAAGATCGATTTCAGCTTTGATGTCATCTCAGCCCGACTCAGGGACTTGGCTTTTTTAAATAAAGGGCTTAAGATTGAGCTTAAGGATGAAAAGAGCGGGAAGTCAGCAACTTTTGAATATGAAGGTGGAATTGCCACTTTTGTTGAGTTCCTGAATGAAAATAAAGAAGCTTTACACTCCAAACCGATCTATTTTCATAAGGTCAGGGAGAATGTGGACGTGGAGATTGCAATTCAGTATAATGATACCTATGTTGAGAATATCTTCTCTTATGTAAACAACATAGCTACTATCGAGGGAGGGACTCACCTGATCGGATTTAAGACTGCCTTGACCCGAACTATAAATAGCTATGCCCAGAAAAATAATCTTATCAAAAATTCTGATATAGCCCTGCAAGGTGAGGATACCCGTGAAGGTTTGACTGTGGTTATCTCAGTTAAAATCCCGGACCCGCAATTTGAAGGGCAGACTAAAACAAAGTTAGGTAATAGTGAGGTTAAAGGGGTTGTGGAATCGATTACTGGCGAGGGGTTGGCTGAGTTTTTTGAGGAGAACCCTTCCATAGCCAAGAAGGTGTGTGAGAAATCGATTACTGCGGCTCGTTCCCGGGAAGCGGCAAAGAAAGCCAGGGAGTTGACCCGGAGAAAGGGTGCCTTAGGAGGCGCTAATCTACCAGGGAAATTAGCTGATTGTTCAATGGATAATCCAGAAGATTGTGAGATCTACATAGTTGAGGGTGATTCTGCGGGTGGCTCTGCTAAACAGGGCAGGGATAGAAAATTTCAGGCGATCCTGCCCCTACGGGGGAAAATATTAAATGTGGAAAAAGCTCCCTTTGATAAAGTTTTATCGAATGAGGAAATCAGAACTATGATAACTGCCATAGGAACCGGGATTGGAAGTGATGAGTTTGACATCTCTAAAGCCAGATATAATAAAGTAATCATTATGACTGATGCGGATGTGGATGGCTCTCATATCAGGACTTTGATTTTAACTTTCCTTTACCGGTATATGAAAGAATTAATAGAGCAGGGTTATGTATATATTGCCCAGCCGCCTTTATATAGATTGAAAAAAGGTAATTCCGAGATGTACGCTTATTCGGATGAAGAGAAGAATAGATTATTACAGAGATTAGGAAGCCAGGGAGTTGGTATTCAAAGGTACAAAGGCTTAGGCGAGATGAATCCAGAACAACTCTGGAGAACAACTATGGACCCGGAGAAAAGGACATTGTTACAGGTTACATTGAATGATGCCGCAGAGGCAGACCATATCTTCACCATTTTAATGGGAGACCAGGTAGAGCCACGCCGGAAATTTATCGAGGAAAATGCCAGGTATGTAAAGAATTTGGATGTGTAAAATGTAGCGGAGGTCTTTAGACCTCCAGTATTTTGGAGTGCATCCAGATGGATGCAAAGTTGGAGTGTAAAGGTTTACCTTTACCATTTTGTCGGGCAAGGTGCCCGACCTACGAGAAATCACCCACTTACATTCTCGTAGGCAGTCCGCCAGGGGCGGACCAGCCCTGCAAAAATAAATGAGAAGAACTAAATGACCTTAGAAAGAGTTGGTAGCCGCAGACTTTATGTCTGCGTTGCGATTCTACCAGCTATTGATACGCAAGCTGAAGCTTGCGGCTACCTTCTTCAGCAACAGCCCCATAATGTCAGTCTAAAGATGGATGGAAATCAGAGCATAAACTTAAACTAAAAAAATTTAATGCCTTTAGAAAGAGAAAGAGTAGTTCCGGTTTTACTGGAGGAGGAGATGAAATCCTCCTATATCGACTACTCTATGTCAGTCATCACTGCCCGGGCTCTGCCGGATGTCAGGGATGGGCTGAAACCCTCCAATCGCAGAATCTTAGTGGCGATGAACGATCTGAATTTGACTCCAGGAAGGCCTCATCGTAAATGTGCTAAGATCGCTGGCGATACTTCAGGTAATTACCATCCTCAGGGTGAGCAGGTGGTCTATCCTACCTTAGTTAGAATGGCTCAGAATTTCAATATGAGGTATCCTCTAGTAGATGGACAGGGGAATTTTGGCTCCATAGATGGAGATGCCCCGGCTGCTATGAGATATACAGAGGCAAGGTTTACCCCCTTTGCTATGGAGGTGCTGGCTGACTTAGATAAAGATACTGTCGATTTTGTGCCTAATTATGATAGTACCAGAGAAGAACCTGTGGTTTTACCCTCTAAGTTTCCGAATTTAATCTGCAACGGCTCCTCCGGTATTGCAGTTGGTATGGCGACCAATATACCCACTCATAATCTTTCAGAAGTAGTAGATGCCTTAGTAGCTTTGATAGATGACCCGGAATTAGAGGATGAAAAGCTTTTAAAATATATCCAGGGACCTGACTTTCCTACTGGTGGTATCATCTACGGCAGAAGCGGGATAAAAGAATATTTTAAAACCGGAAGAGGTCGCTTAGTCTTAAGAGCAAGGGCAAATATAGAAAGGCAGAAATCCGGGAAGGAAAGCATTATCGTCAACGAGATACCTTATCAGATAAATAAAGCTAACCTCTTAGAGAAGATAGCGGATTTAGTCACAAATAAAGTCATGGAAGGGATCTCAGATTTAAGGGATGAGTCTGACCGGGAAGGGATGAGGATAGTAATAGAGCTAAAAAAGGAAACCCCGGCTGAGATAACCCTGAACCAGCTCTTTAAACTTACCCAGATGCAGTCAACCTTCGGGGTGATAATGTTAGCCTTAGTGGGTGGGGTGCCTAAGGTTTTAAATATAAAAGAGCTTCTCACTTTATTTATAGAACACCGGCATACAGTTATAATCCGCAGGACAAAATACGAGCTTGCTCAGGCAGAACACAGAGCTCATATACTTGAAGGTTTAAAGATAGCTTTAGAGAATATAGATGCGGTTATCAAATTAATTAAATCCTCCAAAGATCCAGCAGAGGCTAAAGATGGTTTGATGAAGAAGTTCAAGATGACGGAGATTCAAGCCCAGGCTATACTGGATATGAGATTGCAGAGGCTTACCGGCCTGGAAAGAAAAAAAGTTGAAGAGGAATATTTAGAGCTGATCAAACTGATCGCTACCCTTAAAGGGACATTGGAAAGTAAAGCTAAGAGGATGAATATCATAAAAGAGGAGCTTTTAGCTTTAAAGAAAAATTTCGGGGACCTAAGAAGGACTGAGATCCGGGAAGAGGAGGAGGAGTTCACCATAGAGGACCTGATCGCTGAAGAAGATATGGTGATCACTGTTACCCATTATGGATATATAAAGAGACTGGGCATTGATGCTTACCGGAAACAGGGTCGTGGTGGTAAAGGGGTTATTGGTATAGAGACCAGGGAGGAGGATTTTGTGGAGCATCTTTTTATCGCCTCAACTCATGATTATATCCTCTTCTTTACCAATATCGGGAAATGTCACTGGCTTAAAGTTCACGAGATTCCGGTTGGAGGAAAAGTTACTAAGGGTAAATCGATTACCAACCTTTTAGATTTAGCTGAAGGGGAAAGGATCAGAGCCTTTGCACCGGTTAAGGAGTTTGTTGAGAATCGCTATGTGGTGATGTCAACTAAAAAAGGGACTATCAAAAAAACCGAGCTTTCTGCCTTTTCAAATCCGAGAAGGGGTGGGATTAATGCTATAAATATTGATGAGGGGGATGAACTGATTGAGGCGACCATTACTGATGGAACCTGTGATATAGTTTTAGGGACAAAAGAAGGTCTGGCTATAAGATTCTCTGAGGATAGGGTTAGAAGCATGGGCAGGACAGCATACGGGGTTAAGGGAATCTCCCTGCGGGGGAAAGATGAGGTCGTAGGGATGGTGGTGATAAAGAGGGATGCAACATTACTGGTAGTAACTGAAAACGGTTTTGGCAAGAGGACTCCAATTTCCGATTACCGGGTAACAAATAGGGGTGGTAAGGGGGTTATAAATGTAAAGACTTCTGAAAGAAACGGTAAAGTTGTGGCAATAAAAGAGGTCTTAGAAGATGACGAGCTGATGATTATAACCGAGAAGGGGATTATAATAAGACAGCCAGTAAAACAGATAAAAGAGATTGGGAGAAATACCCAAGGGGTTAAGCTGATTAACTTAGATGAGGGGGATAGGGTGGTGGATGTAGCACGGGTCGTAAAAAGCGAAGAAGAAAGTTCAAACGTTCAATAGTTCAATAGTTCAAAAGTTTAAGGGAAAAAGATTATTGGTAAACCCACCTTGCCCTCAAGGCGGGACAACAACCCACCTTGAGGGCAACATGGGGACCGGTTTTTCAGTAAATATGACTAAAACTAAAAAAACCATTTTGATTATCTGGTTCCTTCTTATTGCACTCTTTTGCACCATTCCTCCCTGGAAATGTGATATAAGAATTGAGAGACATAACATCTATACTTGTGCTGCACATTATGGCTATCATCCTATCTGGTGGGAAGGCGATAGACCTTATCAAGAGGGAAACATTTTTCTCGAAGTTTTAATTCTTGAAATGATAATAGCAACAGCCTTATGAGGATCTATCTGGGTTCTTACAGAACTTAAACAATGAACTGTCCAGCTATATTCTCAAAATCGTAACGTCCGACGTTTCTGTCGGACGTTTTTTATTTATAACTGAAGTTGACCCCTCCCCATCACTTCCCCTACAGGGAAGTGGAAAATCCCCTCTCCATGCGAGAGAGGGGTAGATAAGAAAGATATTTTTGGAATCACCCTCCCCTCACCCCTCCCATCAAGGGAGGGGAACAAAGCATTGACATGGTCCATGCACTCCATATAAAGAAAGAAATTTAAAAATGCCTATACCCGGTCTTTTTCAAATTTCTGATTTTGCCATCCCGGTCTAAAATCTTGACTCCCTCTTTTATATTCTTTATTTTTCCAATTATGCTAACTTGAAATTTGCCTTGAGTTACTTTTAAAAGCTTTTTTTCTTCTTCCGGGCTTAAAGTAAAAAGAAGCTCATATTCCTCCCCTGAGCTTAAAGCTAAATTTAGAGGAGAAAGGTTTAAAAGCTTACAAGTCTCTCTCGTTTTCTGGCTAATAGGAATTTTGTCAGCATAGATTAAAGCGCCTTTGTTACTTTCCTCGCAGAGGTGATATAGATCAGAAGAAAGCCCATCGCTTATATCGATCATTGAAGTTATCTTCAAATTCTTCACTAAAAGCCTGCTTTCTTCTATCCTCGGATAAGGGATAAGATGTTTTTTTATAATCGAATTATTTAGGTGGATTTTTTTCTTCCCTAAGGAGCTTCTTAAAAATCTTAGCCCAGCCTCAGCTTTCCCTAAATCACCGGTTACACAGATTAAATCCCCGACTTTTGCACCTGACCGAGTTTTAAATAGATTTTTTTCTACCTCTCCTAAGAGTGAGATGGTTATAACCAATTCTTTAGATGAGAATACATCTCCGCCTACAATCGGGCACTTGAATCTGGAAGATAGGGTTTTCAGTCCAGAATAGAGTTTCAGAATATCTTCCACTTTTGTTCTTGATGAAACCCCTAAGGAAATTATCCCGGCTAAAGGAATCCCTCCCATAGCCGCAATATCGGATAGATTTGCAGCCATACTTTTCCAGC
>JAUYBY010000011.1 GCA_030692925.1 Candidatus Zixiibacteriota bacterium
TCGGGTCCCCTGACCCGACGGGAATAATTCATAGTAAGTAGAGAAAAATATGCAAAGTCTATATCTAACACTGATGACTGCCACATTGGCTCTATTTGGCTTGTGGTATGCAACACTTTTCTTTTATGTCAATCAATTAACTGCAAAATACTCAATCCGAACTTTATCTTTTCTCCTTCAAGATTTTCGGACACTTCTATTTATTTCAATTGGTCTAATTGTATGGCTTTTCGCTGTCATAGGGGCGTTCACTCTATTAAATTCTTATTTACTTTTTTCTCTCTACGACATTTATGTTGTATCTTTGGTTCTAACTCCTTGGTTCCCAATATTTCTTTTGATGGCCTTTTTTATTCTTGGTGTACAATTCATTGCGTTAACATACAGATATTCAACATATCTAAATGCACAATTATTAGTTGACAAAGTTTTCAATGGAATTAAGCCCAAAGATTTGAAAAGATATGTATTTCATTTTTACAAGGTACCTGAACCTGCTGAATGGGAGTTCACAACTCCCGAATTTAGGACTTTACTATTTCGGCAAAAGCTTATAAAAGAAGAATTAACAGAAGAGAAAGAAAAGGAACATGAAAAAGAAATTGCTAATTTTAAATTAAAACTTGAAGAATATAAGTCCTTTATGAAAGATGTTAATGAACTTAGCAAAAAAGGGAAAATAAATGACCCATTTTCAATTGTAGTAGACATGTCGGCTAAAGCTCTACTTAATCATGATCTTATTGCTTGGAGATTAATTCATGATGAACTTGTTAAGCTTATTGAGGGGTGGCTTAAAAATGAGGTATTGGGAGAATTCGAAACACAGAAAAGTATTAGAAAGCAAAGTTGGGACCCTTATTTTTATTTGTCAAAACTACTTGTCCTTCATCTTTCCTTCATGAAAGAGGTGGTCATTACATCTGGACATCCAAGCTTGCTTCTTGACATTATTTTAACCTCTAAAAACTTAGCCAATCGTTTTGCAAGCTTTGGTTCTAACTGGAAAGCTGTTTTGGAATTAATATCTTTCATGAAAAAGTTAGGTAAAGAATTAATAGAAACTGAAAGAGTTGAAGCAATACATCCAATTTTTGATGCAATTGGTGAACTAAGCGAACAATCTATACAACAGAAAGAAAAGGAATTTCTTGGTGAAATATGTTGTTCCATAGGATGGCTTGGAGAGCATCTTATTATGAAAGGTATTGCAATAGAACCACTTATGTCGAATGAAGATGAGATCGGTCATTTAGATTCTTTGATTAGTTGTATTGTAAACATTAGAGATTCACTCATAAGAGAAAAGTTAGTAACTTTTTCATTAGCTTATTATGACGCGATAGAAGTAATAATGATGAGATTAGTTGATGTAAGTAATCAGAAACGAACATTTGAAGATACAATTAGCACAATTGTCTATTGTATTGCTAAATGTGGCAAAGAAGCTGCTAAGTTAGGTGATAGTGCGATATTATCTCATTCTGTATTTTGGCTTAGAAGGATATGTAATAAGACCAGGGATGTTAATTATTTTAAAAGATTACCAAGAGAAATTGTTTACAATTTGGCTATAATTGGGGCAATCGCTGCACGGTATAATAAACCTGCAAAGGGTTTAGGAGGAGATGAAAAGGATCAAATTGATATAGTTATTAGAGAGATAATAGAAATAACTGATATAGATAATTTAAATTATGCTATCCAGGAATTATACTCTAGAGAGTTTGAGGGGAGAGATGATAAATCAGTTTGGACATTCATAATTCGTCTTGGGAAAGAATGTCACAGTAATTTTGGACTTAAGTTTGATTGGAATACAGGGGAAACATACGCACAAGATGATCCCCGAAGGGAAAGAATTGATAGGTTTTAGAAAGCTACCAGCTACAGGCTAATAGCTACCAGCTAAACAATGATCGAGATTAAAGAAGTTTACAAAAGCTTCGGCAATAATCAGGTCTTGAACGGGGTTGACCTGAATATCAGCAAAGGGGAAACTATAGTCATTCTGGGGAGAAGCGGATGCGGAAAAAGCGTCCTTCTAAAACATATCATCGGATTGATGAAGCCTGACGAGGGTCAAATTTTCATAGATGGTGAGGAGATAACTGCTTACAGCTATGAGAAGCTGTCTAACCTGCGCAGAAGGTTCGGGATGCTCTTTCAGGGTGCCGCTCTTTTTGATTCGATGACCGTGGAGGAAAACGTCGGCCTGGGCCTGACAGAACATACAGCTCTGAGCAGGGAGAAGATTAAAGAAATCGTAAAGGAAAAACTGAGACTGGTCGGTATGGCTGGAGTTGAGAATTTAAAACCGGCTGAGCTTTCCGGCGGGATGAAAAAAAGAGTGGGACTGGCAAGAGCAATTGCTATGGACCCGGAGTTTGTCCTTTATGATGAGCCTACCACCGGTCTGGACCCGATTATGGCTGACGTGATTAACGAGCTGGTAATCAGTCTGCGTAATACCCTTAAGATAACCTCCATCGCGGTTACCCACGATATCGTTTCAGCTTACAAAATCGCAGACCGGATAGCGATGCTGTACGAGGGGAAGATCATCTGGGTGGGAACACCTGAGGAAACTAAGAATAGTACCGACCCGGTGGTCATGCAGTTCATCCACGGGTCGTCTGTGGGACCGATACCGACGCTCATATAAAAAAATGACGAATGACTAATGACGAATAAAGGAAAATGAAAAAAGGAAGAAGGAAAATAAGAAAAGCAGGCAGCACGTAGCAAGGAGCTAAAGAGCGTAGCGTCGGGCTTTACGCCCGACGAAACTCAATGTGCCCGTCGTCCCGCCAAAGGCGGGACTGACCCGATTCGCCAGAGGCGAACCAGGTCAGGGGACCTGGCAAGCTCAATAAAAAATTTGACAAAAAAACTAAACTTATATGTCCGCCACTGACAAATTAAAAACGATTTTCATCTGCCAGAACTGCGGGAGCAGTTTTCCCAAGTGGATGGGGAAATGTCCGGATTGTGGCTCCTGGAATAGTCTGGTCGAGGAGAAAGTGTCGAAGAAAAGGGAAAAATCGTATGAAAGAGGGGAAATTGCTGTTCCAGTCCCTTTAAATCAGGTGAGATCCGGGGAAGAGGACAGGATAAAAACCGGAATCGGCGAGTTAGACAGGGTCCTGGGCGGTGGGATTGTCAGGGATTCGGTTGTCTTAGTAGGTGGAGATCCAGGGATCGGGAAATCTACCTTACTACTCCAGACAACTCAGAAAGTGGCTGAAAGTTCTGGCAGGGTTCTTTACATAACCGGTGAGGAATCTTTAAAACAGGTAAAATTACGAGCACAGAGGATGGGAATAGATTCAGATAGAATTGATATTTTGACCGAGACGAATTTGGATTCGATCCTGGAGACTCTGGGGCAGAATCCTCCTGTTATGGCAGTTGTGGATTCGATTCAAACTACTTATTCTCTTAATCTGGAAAGTGCTCCCGGGTCCATTTCTCAGATAAGGGAATGCGCTTCTAAGTTAATAAATTTCGCCAAAGGAAAAGGAGTGGCAGTTTTCTTAGTCGGGCACGTTACCAAAGACGGCTCCTTAGCAGGTCCCAGGGTTTTAGAGCATATGGTTGATACTGTTCTCTACTTTGAAGGGGAGAAAAATTATGCTTACCGGATTTTGAGATCGGTTAAAAACCGGTTCGGCTCGTCCAATGAAATCGGTGTATTCCAGATGGAGGAAAAAGGACTGGTTGAAGTCAGTAATCCCTCAGAGCTTTTTTTATCTGAAATGGGAGAAGGCACATCCGGTTCAGTGGTAGTCTGTTCCTTAGAAGGGACCAGGCCGCTTTTAGTCGAACTTCAGGCTCTGGTTACACCTACGGTCTACGGGATGCCCCAGAGGGTCTGTTCAGGCATTGATTATAAAAGGCTTTCCCTGCTTTTAGCCATTTTAGAGAAAAGGGAGAACCTGAGAGTCTCTTCCACAGACGTATTTGTAAATGTAGCTGGAGGAGTCTGGATTGATGAGCCGGCAATAGACCTGGGAATTGTCACGGCAGTGGTCTCAAATTTCAAAAACATCCCGGTGAAAAAGGACATCCTGATTATGGGTGAGGTGGGCTTGGGTGGAGAGGTCAGGGGGATAAGCCAGGTCGAAAGGAGAATCAAAGAAGGGGAGAAATTAGGCTTTAATAAATGTGTGATTCCAGAAAGTAATTTCAAGAATTTGAAAGAGAATTTCAAGATTGAGGTTTCTGGAGTCAGGAATCTGAAAGAAGCTTTGTCAACTCTATTGAAAAAAGCAAGTAGCTAAAAACATAAATGACCGTTCAAAGGTTTAAAGGTTCAATGGTTCAAGGCAAGAAAACAAAAAGCAAGTAGTAGAAAAGCTTGTGCTACATGCTACAAGCTCCCAGCTCTTTCGAAGTAGTTGCCCGATTTATCGGGCTAACTTCGAAGATCAGAGAAAAGTAGGGGAGACCCTTCCTTCGACTCTGCTCAGGACGGTGAGCCTGTGCTTCGATGTGACTCAGCACGATGAGCTGGTCGAATCGTCGAACCGTGTGGTCTCCCGGAAAAAAAGAGGGAGGGGACCCCCGTAGGGGATTTCGCTAAGCTCAACAAGCCCCTCCCCTACGAAAAATAAAACAAGGCACTGTCAAGCATTGAAAGGATCAAGAAGTTTACGAGATTTAAAGCGAACAGCAAGCAGCTAATCGCCAATCGCACAATTCAAAGGAGAATTTATGGCTAAAAAGCAATTAAAACCACAAACCCTGCTTATTCCTCTGCCGGCAGTTATGGTAAGCTGCCAATGGGGAAATAATAAGCCGAATATCATCACCGCATCCTGGGTAGGGGTTGCCTGTTCAGAGCCGCCTATGCTGAGTTTGGCCATTCGCAAATCCAGATTTTCGCACGGCATCATCTCCAAATCCGGGGAATTTGTGGTTAATTTGACCACCGAAAAACTTTTGAAAGAAACCGATTTTTGCGGGACTTATTCCGGCAAAGACATGGATAAATTCGAGAAGACCCATCTCACTCCGGTGGGCGGGTCTGTGGTCAAAGCTCCTTTGATTAAAGAATGTCCGATAAATTTAGAATGTCAGGTCAGGCACATTCTGGAATTAGGCTCGCATGACCTTTTTATAGCAGATATCGTAGCCACCCATGCGGATGAGGAATATTTAGATAAACATGACCGTCCGGATATAAATAAGTTCAAACCCCTGGTCTACTGCACCAAAGCTCAGGAATACTGGGGAGGGCTTTCCAAGAGACTTGGAGGGTACGGCTTTATCAAAAAAGAAAAAGGAAAAGTTTGAATAGCTTCGATTTTAAAATCATAAAAAAAGATGAAAAATCATCTGCCAGAGTCGGGTTATTAAATACGCCTCACGGACAGGTCAACACCCCGGTCTTTATGCCGGTAGGGACTCAGGCTTCCATCAAGACCCTGTGCACAAAAGAGATGGAAGATTTAGGAGCTGAGCTGATTCTGGGTAATACCTATCATCTTTATCTGAGACCCGGGCATAAATTAGTTGAGAAAGCAGGAGGCTTGCATAAATTCATGAGCTGGCAGAAGCCAATTCTCACGGACAGCGGAGGTTATCAGGTTTTCAGCTTGAACCCCTTAGCTAAAGTCAGCCAAGAAGGGGTTAGTTTTAAATCCTATTTGGATGGTTCTTCACACCAGTTCACTCCGGAAGAGGTGATAGAAATACAGCATTCTCTGGATGCAGATATAATAATGCCTTTAGATGAATGCGTCCCTTATCCTTCCTCCTACCCTTTTACCAAAAGGGCAACAGAGTATACAATGGACTGGGCAAAAAGATCTAAATTCGAGCACGAGAAAAACGAGAAAAAAGAAAAGCAGACCCTTTTTGGAATCATTCAAGGGGGAATTTATCCGAACTTGAGGGAACTTTGCTCCAGTTTCATGGTCGATTTAGATTTTCCAGGTTTTGCCTTAGGCGGGCTTTCAGTGGGCGAGCCGAATGAGATGAGGTGGGAGTTGGTTGAGTCGACTTTAGGTTATCTCCCGGTGGAAAAACCCAGATATCTGATGGGTGTGGGGACTCCAGAGGATATCGTGGAAGCGGTGGCAAAAGGGGTGGATATGTTTGACTGCGTTCTGCCGACCAGAAATGCCCGCAACGGGACAGTCTTCACCAGAAAAGGAAAGATGATCATCAAAGCAGCTCGTTATGCGGAAGATTTTGCACCCATAGATGAAAAATGCGGGTGCCTGACCTGTCAGAATTATTCCCGGGCTTATATCCGGCATCTTTTTCAAAGCGGAGAGATAGCAGGATTGAGATTGGCGACGATTCACTCGCTTTATTTCTATCTTTCACTGATGAAGGAGATCAAAGAAGCGATTTTGCAGGGGACTTTTGTAGATTGGAGGAAAAAGTTTTTGGAGCAGTATAATTCGTCAGAATTAAAAGAGGAGGAATAGATAAATAGGTCTCTTTGGAGTGTAAACCTTCAGGTTTACCAGTCCGCTCACGTGTAGTTGCTCGATTCATCGAGCGGAGTTTCAACAAGTCGGGCAAGGGTGCCCGACCTACGATGAATCAATCATTGATTTTCTCGTAGGCGTCCGCCTGAGGCGGACAAGCCCCGCGACTTCAAGCTGTAGATGCTTGGCTTATCAAGCTCGACGATATAGTAGTCGCTTGATTCATCAAGCCAAAATGCCCAATAAATTGGGCAACTACAGATGTGGGATTGTGGATAATGACAGGTGAAAACAAAGATAAAAGATTTGAATGCGTAAAAACGTTAAACTCTACAGAAAGGAGTAAGGATGTCCATATTTGGATCCGTAGGATTTGAAAGCGCTTATGCAATGGGGACCCAGGGCGGGCAGCAGGGGGGCGCAGGATTGCTGACGTTTCTACCCTGGCTTTTGATTATCGTCGTTTTCTATTTACTTTTGATCCGTCCCCAGCAGAAAAAACAGAAAGAACACAGAACTATGCTGGAAAATCTCAGGAAAGGAGACAAGGTAGTGACCAATTCCGGGATGTTCGGCACAATCGTTGGATTCAACGAGAAAGAGAACGTCGTTGTCCTGAAGGTAGCGGATGAGGTCAAAATCGAATTTCTTAAAAGCTCTATTGCCGGACGGGTGGAGAAAGCGGAGTAAAAACAGGCTAAAGTCTATAGTCAAAAGCAAGTAGCGGGTAGCAGGTAGCTTGTAGCAAAGACCTATCACCTAAATTATGGCTATCTTAAAACTACGAAAATACGGGGATCCGATCTTAAGGAAGAAAGCTGAGGAGATTAAAGTAATTGATGAGGAGATAAAAAATTTAGCCTCAGACATGCTTGCAACTGTGAAATCGATCGGAGGAATCGGGCTGGCTGGTAATCAAGTCGGAGTTGCCAAAAGGATTTTCGTGATAGACCGCACTCACATAGACGGGGAAGAGGAGCCGATAATTTTGATTAATCCGGAATTAGTCGAGTTATCAGGGAATCAGGTAATCGAGGAAGGCTGTCTTTCCGCTCCAGGGATTTATGAGGATGTAACGAGGGCTCAGAAGGTCAGAGTGCGAGCCTTGAATTTAGAAGGAAAAAAGGTAGAAATCGAAGGCGAAGGGTTGTTGAGTCGTGTCCTGTTACACGAAATCGACCACCTGAACGGGGTTTTGTTCATCGACCATCTGAGCACGATTAAGAGGAAATTGTTAGGGAAAAAGTTGAGAAAAATATCGACAGAGAGATAAAAAGAGAAGGAAGATTCTGGAGTATAAAGCTTTAGCTTTATTATTCTTAATCATCAAGAGGATAAAAGAACAGGACAATTTATTTTGGCAAACCTATCCGCGAAACGGATCCGGAGGAAAGGTTTGCACTCCAGGTCTTCAGGTAAAAGTAAAGACGTTATGCGAATCGTGTTTATGGGAACTCCAGAGTTTGCACTACCCAGCTTGGAACTGCTCTTGAAAAGCGAGCATCAGGTTGTTGGTGTAGTCACACAACCAGATAAGCCCAAAGGCAGAGGGTTGAAGCTTTCAGCTTCTCCAGTGAAGGAATTTGCGATAAAACATAACCTCAAAGTTTTAACTCCAGAGGATTTGAAATCAGAGGAGTTCTATCAAACTTTATCTGAGCTAAAACCTGATTTAACCGTGGTTGTAGCTTTTAGAATTCTGCCGGAAAGAGTATTTGGTTTGCCACCTTATGGTACGATTAATCTGCACGCCTCTCTTTTGCCTAAATACCGGGGCGCGGCTCCGATAAACTGGGCAATAATCAAAGGCGAGAAGAGAACCGGAGTCACCACCTTTTTCATTCAGAGAAAAGTTGATACTGGAAATATCATTCTGCAGAAAGAGGTCGAGATATCGCCAGAAGAAACCTGTGGAGAGCTTTCTTTAAAACTTTCCAAAATTGGAGCAGAAGTTTTACTTGAGACCATAAATCTGATCGAAAAAAAGGAGGCGAAGACTCAACCTCAAAATGAACTGGAGGCAACTCCTGCGCCGAAGATAACTGATGAGCTTTGCAAGATAGACTGGTCAAGACCGGTTGAGGAGGTCAATAACCTGACAAGAGGGGTTTCTCCAACTCCGGGAGCATTTACTTTTTTCAGAGGGAAGCTTTTGAAAATCTATAAAGCAGAGATAGTAACGGGGCAAGAGGGCTCAACTGAACCTGGAAGGATCATTAGTGCAGACAAATCAACAGGGATTCTGGTTCAGGCAGGCAGAGGAATCCTGAAATTAAAAGAACTACAGCTTGAGGGAAAGAAAAAAATTACTGCTGACGAATTCTTAAGAGGATACAGAATAGAAGCCGGGGAAAAGTTAGGATAAGAAGGCTAAATTCCAAAGGCTATAGTCGTAAGAAAAATGCAAAAGATAAATAACAAACCGCCAATCGCCAACGGCGAAAACAAAGGAAAAGGGATTTTTCTGTTGCTTTCAATTTTGAGCTTGCTGCTGGTGGTTTTGCTGGTATTAGGCTTATGGTATTTGATCTCGCCACGCCTGGGCAGTTTTCATCCTTATTTTTCCTTGGCAGTAAAGGTTTTCCTGGGGTTATGTCTGATTACGATTAGTGGCGGCCTTTTCCTGATAGTTCTTTCTGCTCTTACTGAAAGAGATTTTCTTTTTCCGCACGGTGAAAAGCAGATCACCCTGACAGTCCTTTTTCCAATAAATCTCATCTTAGGCAGATTTTTCGGTCTGCCCAAAGACCAGATCAGGCAATCGTTTGTGGCGGTAAATAATTCGCTATTCAAAGCCACAAGAAAAAGGATTAGTCCTGAAAGGATTTTGATCCTGCTTTCTCATTGTCTTCAGGACTATGATTGTCCCCAGAAGGTAACTGCTGATTACCGGAACTGCCGGATGTGCGGAAAGTGTCAGATCTGCCAGATAATCGAGCTGGGGGATAACTATTCCACTCCTCTTTCCATAGCTACCGGTGGAACCCTTGCCCGCAAGGTCGTGGTGGAGAGAAAACCCACGGTGATCGTGGCAGTTGCCTGCGAAAGAGACCTGACCGCGGGGATCCAGGACGTTTATCCTATTCCGGTTTACGGGATTTTAAATCAACGTCCTTTTGGGCCGTGTATAAATACAAAAGTGGATTTAAAGGAAATAGAAAAAGCTATAGGATTAATTCTGAATGGGAGGCAGTGAGTCGGAAAAATAAAAAGGATTCAAGGAGTCGAGGGTTCAAGGAAAAAAAAGCAAGTAGCAGGTAGCCAAAAGCTACAGGCTTGAGCAGTGTAGGTCGGGTTGCGAAAGCTACCCGACAATGGTCTTAAACAAGTTAGAAAATTGGGGAGAGGATAAAGTGCAGAAAGATATCATAATTAACCTTTCGGAATATGAGACCCGGATTGCCATCTTGGAGGATTCCAAATTGATGGAGTTATGGGTAGAAAGGCCGGAAAGGGAAAGGATGGTCGGGGATATATACAAGGGGATAGTCAAAGCTGTTCTCCCAGGAATGCAGGCTGCTTTCTTAGACCTTGGTTTAGAAAAGAGCGCCTTCTTGCATGTCTCAGATATAACCGACTTATATGAGGCAGATTTTTTGGAAGAAGAGGAGTTAGCTCAGAGGAAGAAAAAAAAGCACTATCATAAAATCGAGGAGCTACTTAAAAAAGACCAGGAGATTCTGGTTCAGATAATGAAAGAGCCTATGGGCACCAAAGGAACCAAGGTGACTTCTCAGCTCTCTTTAGCTGGAAGATACTTAGTATTAGTTCCTGGAGAAGAAAATATAGCAGTATCCAAAAAGATAACTGAGCGGGAGGAGAGAAAAAGGCTAAAAAGGGTGGTCTCGGGACTAAAGCCTGAAGGGTTCGGAGCGATCATCCGAACCGTAGCTGAAGGGAAGGAGCAGAAGGATTTTAAAAACGATATCCGGCTGCTCTTGAGATTATGGAAAAAGATAAGAAAGGAAGCGGAAAAAAGAAAAGCTCCTTCTCTGGTGCATAAGGATATGGGGATGGTTGCCTCTGTGATCCGGGACCAGCTTACCCCGGAAGTGAATCAGGTGGTGATAGATTCCAGAAGGGAGTTCAAGAAAATCCGCTCCTACCTGCGGGTGATAGCACCTAACCTGAGAAATAAGGTGACGCTGTACAACAAGGATATCCCGATCATCGATTTTTACAACGTGGAGAACCAGATAGAGAAGATGTTAGACCGTAAGGTCTGGATAAAAAAGGGTGCCTATATCGTTATCGACCAGACCGAAGCTATGGTGACTATTGATGTCAATACCGGAAGGTTTGTGGGAAGGTCGGACCAGCAGTCGACCATTTTGAGGACGAATATGGAAGCAGCCAGGGAGACAGCCCGCCAGATCAGGCTCAGGGATATAGGCGGGCTTATCATCGTGGATTTCATCGATATGTACTCGGCTGAGGACCGCAGGAGGGTCTTTGAGGAGTTCAGATCCTCATTTAAATATGACCGCTCCAAACACAGCATCCTGCCCATATCAGATTTCGGGTTAATCGAGATGACCAGGGAGAGGATCAGGCCCAGCCTGCTTTACACTTTCAGCCAGCCCTGTCCTACATGCGATGGAATCGGCAGGGTTTTATCCAAGGAGACTTTAGCCGCCAAAATTGAAAGATGGTTCAGAAGGGCAAAGGTCAGGTCAGTCGAAAAAAGTTATAAACTTCTGGTCAGTTCAGAGGTCTACAGGATTTTAACTGAAGGCAAGGAGAGCAGGATAAAAAAACTCAACAAGATGCTGAGACTGGAAATCACCGCGGAAAAAGATGAATCCCTACCCATAGATGAATTCAAGGTCTTTTCTATAGATGAAGAGGCAGAGGTTACTGAAAGGTATAAAACATAGCATATTAGTGTTCAGTGAGATTAGGAGTGACTGAATGTCATTCTGAGTCCGAAGGACGAAGAATCTAAAGATTCTAGAAGAGATTCTTCGGTCGTCCATTTGGACTCCCTCAGAATGACTAACACGAGGCGATTTAGATTTCTCTTTTAGTGCTGTCAGGTGTTACCACCTGACTGCACGATTCACTTGTTGTCAGGAGGTAACTCCTGACAACACTGGATGGTTTGCATAGAACTCGTAGCTTGCCACTCTCGTGGCAACGAAACACGTCCTCACGAGAGTGAGGACGCTACCGGGACCTCAAATTTTACTTGCTCTCTTTTTTTGGGAAGATTATATTACTCTTGAGCCGAAGTGGTGGAATTGGCAGACACGCTGTGTTCAGGGCGCAGTGGGCGTAGCCCATGGGGGTTCAAATCCCCCCTTCGGCATTGGGAATGCCAGTTGATAGTAGGTAGTAAATGGTTTTTGTAGGGGCGGGGTTACCCCGCCCCAACTTGTAGAGGAGCTCATTTGATCAAGTGCATTTTCTTAATCTCAGCATACTCTCCAGCCTGTAATCGGTAGAAATAAACTCCACTTGCCACTTGGTAGTCGTGATCATCTTTTCCATCCCAATGTGTTGATTTATCGCCCGCTGTTTGATATTCATCAACCAAAGTCTTTATCCTCTGGCCCAGGATATTATAGATGGTGAGCCGGACCCAGCAATCCTTCAGCAGAGTATAGCTTATTTCAGTTTCTGGGTTGAAAGGGTTGGGATAATTCTGGTGTAATCTAAAATAAGTGGCTCTGGTCGAGGCTTGATCCTCATCCTCCACATCAGAGGCTGTTATCCCCACGATATTGG
>JAUYBY010000111.1 GCA_030692925.1 Candidatus Zixiibacteriota bacterium
AGGTAACTCAACGCATTTTCTAAAGTGCTCTCTTTTACCTCAGCTTTTGGATGAAGTGGAATTACCTCCTCCTTCACCTCGGGCCGAGGTCTTGATCTTTCAAGTCTTTTTTCTCTTTCCAATTTGAAGATCTTATCCCCGAATGAGAATTTGAAAATAAAAGGTAATAAAACTATCTGAAACAGAATCGAGGGAAGGTAGGCTAACATTCCAAGCTTCAGAGAAAGAAGTAAATTATAAGAGAACATAAAAGAAATAAGCACCCCAAAGACAAAACCTATGGTAATCCTTAGGAGGAGGCTGAAAAAAGAATATACTAAGATTAGTGAAAAGGAGAGTAAAGGGAAAAGGAAAAAGTAAACCAGGATATACCATATGAACTCAAACGGAAAAAGAAAAAACGGGTTGACCTCAGTCTCTAAATACTTTGGAAAAAAGAGAAGCGGGAAAACCGCCAGAAAAGCAGAGAGTATAAAAAGTTGTCGATATTCTTTAAAACTATCTTTTCCTACGGATCCAAAATCAGACTTTTCCATCTTTTTTGTCCTTAAATAAATTACTCTTCAGCCAGACGCTCTAAGATCTGGTCAACCCGTATCTTTAAATACCCTAAATTAGCTTCACTCCTGCAGACCAATAACAAAATATTTCTTTTTAGTTTAACTGTCCAGAAGCTGAACTCTTCTGCTTCTATCAAAAACTGCTCCAGGTTGCCGAAATTGAGCCTGGGCAAACCTGCTTTTATCTCTCTGAAAAGTTCGGCGATAATTGCACCTAAGTTTTCCTGGTCTAAATCGATCTTCAATCTATTTTCTCTAACTAACCCATCCTCACCTACAACCAGTGCCGCCAGAAGATTTGGCAGAGAGGTTAAGGAGAAAAGGACCTCTGAAAAAGGTAGATTTTTTTCGACTTTTACTGGCTCATCTTCTCCTCGAACCGGTGCTTCAGGAAGTGTGAATACCACGCCTCTTCTTTTTTCCTCCTTCAAACCTTTCTGAACTTCTTCCAGAAGCGATTTGAGGGTTGGGTTCCTTTTGTCAGTCGATAGAAGTTTTTCAACGATATTTTTTGCCTCTCTAAACTCACCTTTTTTTACCATTATCCGAGCCAGGAGCTGTTCTGTAACCCGCGTCCTGCCATCTGCCTTTATGGCTAAAAGAAGTTCTTTTTCCGCCTCCGAATACATCTCCCGGTCAAAGTTGACCTTAGCCATAATCAGATGGCCAGCTCCATAATCTGGATGGTTTTTTAGTCCACCCCGACAGATTTCAAACGACTTATCCAGCTCTCCTTTTTTCCGGTAAGCCTCTGCCAGAGCAGCAAATATTTGAGAGTCCGGATGTTCGGAAAGGATTTTTCGACACTTCTCTATCCTTTCTTCCAATTCAAGCAATTCTGCCATAATCTTTTCTCTCTAAAAAAGATATACCATAAAATTTATCGACAGTTTAAAGGGATAACTTTACTGTAAAAGAATACACCATACCGGTCCGAGAAACGGAGACTACATCTGGCGCCCTACGGGCGGGCGGGCTCGTAGCCACCGCAGGACAGGTGACAGTCTTCAGCTGAGCTTTTTCTTTATCAGGATGAATCCAAAAACCAGAAGGATAAAAGCAAAAAACTGTAAAAGTAAAACTAAAGCTGAAACACTGTTTATCACCCCTAAACTGCTCAGGAATTTCAAGAAAATGGAGACAAATAAAATTGATAAGGCTATGCCTGAGAAAACCCAGGCTGAGGAGAGTTCCCCGCCCTTAAGCAGTGCATGGATTTTAAGAGCAAAAAATATTCCGCCACCCAGCACTAACAGGATCAAAATCGATAACAGTGCTCCTAAAAAAGAAGCATCCCCCTTATTCTGCTCCTGTGCCAGACAATCTTTCCCGGAGAAAAAAAACAAGACCCCCAGCATCAATCCCAAATGCAGTTTTGGCTTAAGTCCCGACAACTCTTCCTCCTAAACTATCTCCTCACCTTTTAAAGCAAGTTTGAGAGTTCTATACAGATCATCCTCTAAATCAAATTTTTTTACAATCTCCCTCTCCTTCAAAAGATAAGGAGCTGTGCTTTTTTTAATCGCGCTAATCATTTTTCGAGTGGTATCTTCGCCTACGAAATGATGGGCTAAAGTCAAATAACTTAAAAGCAAACTCTGCAATCCCTGAAAGATCTGATGAAATCTAATTTCTTCTGGAATCTTGTATAAAGACATATTGCGATAGGTTTCTACTAATTCTATGGATTGAATCAAGGTTCCATTTTTCATTAAATGATTTAAAACCGGAAATATGCATTTCTTTTGATTTAGAGCTTTATCCCAGAGTTTTTCCTGAACTTTACCTAACTTCTGTAATAGAATTTTATCCACGACTGAATAGCTGGCGGAGAATACCTGAAGCAATATCTCGATTATAACTGCTTCTTCTCTTTTTTTATCTTTTTTGGTCTGGGTTTTTTCACCGGGGAGCACCAATCCCTGATCCAGTAGCCTCAGCAAAGCCCTGGATGCATCGTATTCACCTAATGGGCTTACCGCTAAAATATCCGGGTAAGTTTTATCCCCATCTACCATAAGCAGGGTCTTGAATTCACCCAGGCTTAGATTTATGGCACTGGATCCAATTTTGGGATTAGGATTTCCTTTTAGAACCACATTATCTTTAGGAAGACTTTTCTGCATCTCTAACATCTCGTCGATTTTCCTGGTCCCCTCCATAATAACATTAATCGTATTCATATTAGTGGTTATTTGTCCCTCGACTGGCTCCCTGCCATCTTGAAAGGTAAAATCACCCTCTTTCCAGCTGAAAAGATTATAAACGATCTCTTCGATCTGCAGTTTCAAACAAGCCACCAGTTCCTCTTTTTTTAAAAGACCCATTTCTACAATGGTAGTACCAATCATTCTACCAGTAGTTCGGTGAAGTTTCAAGACCTCATCTAACTCTTGCTGTGAGATTTTACCTAACCTCAGAAGAAGGTTTCCTAAGAGCTCCTCTTCAGCATTAGAGGAGGTAGCATAAACTATATTCCCTTCTTGGAAATAGATCTCTTTTCTCTGAGTCTGACGCATCAGGGTAAGCATACCGCTCTTTTTGCTGGAGCTGATCAACTGTAACAGATCAGGAAAAGAGACTGTATTTAGATTACCAGTTAAACTCATCTTAAAGCTTCCCGATTAGTTTTTCTTTTCTCAAGGCTGTATTGATCTGATACTTTGCTTCGTTAACCTCAATTACTACCGCGCCCAGCTTTGAAGTCTCGAAAATCTCTTTAAGATCAGCCTTGAAAAAATTAAGCCTCTCATAGCCTGATATAATTAGTTTTAAATCATTTTTTTCATTCAGGTAATGATCTATCCAGCCTGAATCTTCTCCTTGCAGATTAAAACTTACTATATCGGGTTTTAACCTGATGGCTAAGCTATCCGGGAAAGAACCTTCAGCCAGCAACAGCTTAAATTTCCCATAACTTAGCATCAAAGGGGGACTATGTTCAAATGTCCCCCTTCCAGATTTTTTATCGGGATAAATTGAGAAAACCTTAACTCTTGACCAGAGCTGATTTAACTCTTTCAAATCCCTAATTTCGACTTTAGTTCCATAAAGTTTTTTTAAAACCGGGACCCCCTCCTTAACCACCCAGATCTCTTTCACCTTTATCTCTCCTAAAAGCTCGGAAAGCTTTTCCTCTAACCTTTTTTCATCTGTAAGGATCAGCCCATCCAGCTGGTTTATCCCTTTTTTATAAAGAAAAGGAAGGATAATCCTTTCTACCTCTTGAGGCTCTTCTGATAAATTTATTAAAACTCTTTTGCTTTGAGGAGCTTCTACCAGAACTGCCTCACCTGAAGCTGAAAGATAGGTGATTTTCAATTCGGATGACCGGTTGTTCAGGGAATTAAAAATCAAAAGAAAACCTATCCAGACAAAACCCAGATAAGATGTCCTTAACAAGAATCCTTTTAGACTTTTTTGAAAAATAGCTGCAAAAAGAGAAAGATAAAAAGCTAAAATAAAAACAAAGGAGGGTGAAGAGACTTTCAAATCTGCATAAGGAAGGGAAGAGAAAAAGGACAGAATTCTCAGTATAAGCTCCAGACAAAGCCAGTTGAAAGAAGTAAATAAAATAGACAGCTTCAAGCTTAAAAGGCTGATCAGAAGTGAAATCGCCCCTACCATAACTACTAAACCAGTGAGCGTTACGATAAAAAGATTAGCCAAAAGGGAATAAATAGAGAATTTATTAAAATAATAAACGGTAACCGGATAGGTGAAAAGCTGAGCTGAAAGGGAAACGAAAAAGGGAAGTGCTATATAATATTTAAAGAACCGGTTTTTTAGCTTGGATAGGAAAAGCTTCTCTAATTTAGGAACCCAGAGGATCAAACCCAGGGTAGCCGCAAAAGATAATTGAAAACCGACATCGAAAAGAGAAGATGGATTTGCGAAAAGTATTACCAGGGCCGCTAAAGCCCAGATATTGATTAGGTCTCTTTCTCTTTCTACCAAAAGTGAAATAAGGAAAATAGAAGTCATAATCGAGGCTCTAACCACTGAGGGCTGATTCCCGGTAACAAAAGAGAATACTATGATCAGAGGAAAAACCAGAAGTAATGAGACCCGATAAGGTATCCTCAACAGCTTGAAAGCTCCCCAAAAAACAAGAACAACTATAGCCACATTTGAGCCGGAGATGGCTAAAAGATGAAGGGTGCCGGTATCGGTGAAAAGCTTATAGACCTCCTGTGGAATACCTCTTTTCTCCCCTAAAACAAAACCACTCAAAATCGCCTGGTGAGAGCCGGTCAGGTTACTCTTAAAGAAATTAAGAATATAATATTTTACTGGAAGAATTATCTTGGAGATAAAAAAATTGCCTTCCCCCCTCTCTAATATCTTTACTTCAGAATCGCTCTGTAAATTCAGGCATCCAAAGATTTCCTTGGTGCTAAGATATTTTCTATAATCAAAAGCCCCCGGATTTTTGGGAGGGAAAGGAGAGTAAAGATAACCCTTGAGCTGAATCAAATCACCATAGTTGAAAAGGCTGGTCGGGTGTTTAATCTTTAAAAGGATTTTACCGGTGGTTTTAATCTTTTTCTGATTAAAAGATAGTTCCTTAGTATCTATTTCTAAAAAAGTTTTATCCTCTCTTATATCCGGGTCTCTGGAGATAATTCCTTTCAGCTCCACCTTACCATATATTTTGGTGAAAAAGGATATATGATTTATGGGTAAATCCCTGGTTTTTAACTCATATCTCCAGAATCCGGTTAAGATCAAAAGAAGAGTTAGAAGAATAAACCAGATCTTCTTCTCCTGACGAAAAAA
>JAUYBY010000013.1 GCA_030692925.1 Candidatus Zixiibacteriota bacterium
ACAAAACCAGTAGAGGTGGCAAAAGAGAAAACTGAAGTCTCAACTCCAAAAGAGGAGAAAATGGAAATAACAATTGAGGATTTCGCTAAAATGGATATAAGGGTGGCTAAAGTAATCGAGGCTCAAAAAGTTGAAGGAGCTAAGAAGCTTTTGAAACTCAAAGTAGAGTTCGGAGACGAAAATCGAGAAATAGTTGCCGGGATTGCGGAGTATTATAAGCCAGAGGAGCTGGTCGGGAAAAAGATTATACTCCTTGCCAATCTGAAACCTGCCAGGATAAAAGGAATAGAATCAAAAGGTATGCTCCTTGCCGCTCAGGACGGGGAGAGTTTGACTATATTAACAGTGGATAAAGAAGTTAAACCTGGAGCGAAGATTAGTTAAGACCCAGGTAAATCGAGATTTTAAAAGAGATGTTATGCAGAACATCTCTTTTTTTGTCTTGATGACAGGGTGATGAAAGACGTTCGAAAAAATTAGGGTTTTGTGCAAAGATTATGCTTGACAAAAAGTGAGGATATCATATTTTATTAACGGAAAGGGTTAACAGTTTTAGCGGAAGTTACGTTTAATGGATATTGTATTCAAGAATGCTAAGTTAGAAAAAATCTGTAATAATAGAGATAGTGTAGAAAAGAAATATGGGTCAATTCAGGGAAAACTGCTAATGAGGCGCTTGGATGAATTAAGAGCTGCAGAAAACTTGGATATTTTACGATATTTGCCTCAGGCGCGCTGTCATGAATTAAAAGGAAACAAGCAGGGTCAGTTATCCGTGGATTTGAAACACCCATATAGATTGATTTTCGAGCCAGCCAATAATCCCATTCCTCTAAAAGATGATGGGGGATTGGATTGGAAGAAAGTAACTTTAATAAGAATACTTGGAGTGGAGGACACTCATGGTTGAAAAAATCGTCAATAAATATGAACCGGATTATGTCTCTCCGCCTGGAGAGACATTGGTTGACGTTTTAGAGTCATTGGAAATGCCGCAAGTTATGTTAGCTACAAGGATGGGTAGACCGACTAAAACCATAAACGAAATCATCAAGGGAAGAACTGCCATTACCCCTGATACGGCATTACAACTGGAGAAAGTGTTGGGTATTCCAGCCAGTTTCTGGAACAATCGAGAAAGGCAATTTAGAGAATTTTTGTCGAAAGTAAAAGAAACAAGGAGTCTCGAAGGACAGATGAAGTGGTTCTCTTTATTCCCGGTTCGTGAAATGATGCAGCTTGGCTGGATAAATAAGGTTAGTAGAAAATCGGCTCAACTGGTTGAGCTTCTGAAATTCTTTCGTATTGCAGAGCCGAAGCAGTGGAAAAGGGTTTGGAGTTTTCCTTCGGCTGTTTTTCGAAAATCTAAGGCCTTTCAAAGTAATCGTTATGCATTAAGTGTCTGGCTTAGACAAGGGGAAATAGAGGTTGAGCAAATTGATTGCAAAGATTTCAATTCTGACACATTCAAAGCCATGCTATCCAAGATTCGAACTTTGACAAATGAATCACCTAATACCTTCATGGACAAGATGATGGAGCTATGTGCATTGGCTGGAGTTGCGGTAGTGTTCGTGCCTGAAATTAGAGGAGCGAGAGTTTGTGGCGCGACTCGCTGGCTAACCCAGCGTAAGGCACTTATTCAGTTGAGCTTGAGATATAAAACGAACGACCATTTGTGGTTCACCTTTTTCCATGAAGCAGGTCATATCTTGCGGCATGGTAAGAAAGACCTATTTATTGAAGGTATCAAAGATGACAACCCTTTAGAAGCAGAGGCTGATGAGTTTTCTAGAAATCTCCTTATAGACGACAAATTGTACAGGGAGTTTGTAAGAACAGGAGATTTTAGTAGGGGAACGATAAAGAGCTTTGCAGACCGTATCGGGATCGCGCCCGGCATCGTTGTTGGTCGATTACAGCATGATAAGCATATAGAATACTCCTTCTTTAACGATCTGAAAGTAAAGTACAGATGGGCGAAAAGTGAGTAATGTGCAGCGATAAAGGCCAAGATTTTTTTGTAATTTTCAGCCCCACCCTTCTACGATCTAATTCCCTCTTACGATCTAATATACTTGCGAGGTCAAGGGAATTAAATCACATGCTGTATCGCAGATCATGAGGGGTCCGATAGAATACTAGGTAGTTGCATGACTAGAATGCACAATTGGACGGAAGAGGAACTAATAGTTGCGTTTAACCTATACTGCAAGCTCCCATTTGGTCAGTATCACAGCGGAAATAAGAAAGTAATTGAACTTGCACGTATCCTTGGAAGAACTCCCAGTGCAGTAGCTTTAAAACTGTGTAATTTTGCCAGACTTGATCCCCTTTTGCAAAAACGGGGGATAAAAGGGATGGGGCATGGAAGCAAAGTAGAAGAAAAGGTCTGGAGAGAATTCAATCAAAATTGGGAAGAGCTGGCATATCGAAGCGAGCTTATTTTTGCTGACCTTAAAGGAGAAAAACCTCAAGAGCTGTTTGCATTTGAACAAGAACAAGATTTCACTGGAAAAGAAAGAGAAGCAATTGTCAAAGTACGAGTAAACCAAAACTTCTTTCGACAATTAATTTTAGCAAGTTATAGGAGTAGATGTGCTGTTTGCTCACTTCCCGAAACAGACCTGCTTGTAGCTAGTCATATTATCCCATGGTCGGTTGATGTTTCCTTACGTATGAATCCGAAAAACGGAATTTGTATGTGCGTCCTACATGATAAGGCTTTTGATAAAGGTCTAATTTCCCTCAGTGATAACTATGTGCTAAAGATTTCTACGGCCATTAAAAAACTTCACAAAGAGCCTTCCATTCAAAGAGGATTCCTACCCTACGAAGGAAATAGAATTAATTTCCCTGACAGATTCATACCTGATAAAAAATATTTGGAATTTCACCGCAATAATATATTTACTTCATAACAATAGGGTGGCACCTTCAAACTTGTTTGAGGGTGGTCTAATCCGACTAAAAGGAATTGACATTCAATTTTAGGAGGTTTATTATTAAACAGAAGGATGATTCTTTAATTGCAGGAAAATATCATGATCGATACCCATGCTCACTTGGATTTTTCGCAGTATGATAAGGACAGAGATAAGGTTATTGAAGATGCTTTTTCTTCCGGTTTAGAGACAATCATCAATATCGGGGTGGATTTAGAATCGTCTGAAAAGTCAATTAAATTAGCTGAGAAATACAAAAATATCTTTGCTACAGTTGGTTTTCATCCGCATGATGCTTCTAAGTTGAGCAAGGACGCTTTCAAGGAATTAGAAAAACTCGCCTCTCACCCCAAAGTTGTGGCAATTGGAGAAATCGGTCTGGATTTTTACAGAAATCTTTCGCCTGAGAATGTGCAGATAAGAGCTTTTAAAGAACAAATAGAGTTAGCTAAGAAATTAAAACTTCCAGTTGTCGTTCACATCAGAAATGCTTACAAAAAAGCTCTGGAGATTCTCAGAACTGATGCCACAGGGTTGAAAGGGGTTCTTCATTGTTTTTCAGGAGATGAGAATGAGGCTAAAGAGGCTCTGAGCCTTGGTTTTTATCTTTCCTTTAACGGCACTCTAACCTATCGGAATTCAAAAGCGGCTGAGCTGGTGAAGAAAATCCCCTTAAGCTCGATTTTGGCTGAAACTGATTGCCCTTATCTTACTCCTGAACCTCTAAGGGGTAAAAGAAATGAGCCTAAACTGGTCAGACTGGTTATAGAAAAAGTCGTCCAGCTTTCTGGCTCTCATTCTTTTAAAGAGATAGATGAGATTTTTTCCCAAAATGCAAAAAAGCTCTTTAGATTAGATTCAAAATGAAATCCTCTTTTCGACCAGTGCATAAAGATTTAAAGATTTTTCCCAGAAAAAGATTCAGTCAAAATTTTCTGGTGAATCTCAGAGCTGCAGAAAGAATTGTCGATTACCTGGAGTTAAAATCAGATGAAAAAGTCCTGGAGATCGGACCCGGTAAAGGTGTTCTGACACGGTTTCTTTTAGAAAAAGCAAAAAAAGTTTACGGAGTGGAGCTGGATAGGAATCTCTGCAAATATCTTGAGGAGAAATTCAAAGATAATGAGAACTTAGAGGTGATAAATCAGGATATCCTGAAATTCAATCTGAAAAAGATTACAAGAGAAGACAGATTAAAGGTCATTGGGAATATTCCTTACCAGATCACCAGTCCAATCTTTGAATATCTGATTCAAGATCGTGAATTCATAGATTTTGCCATCTTGACTGTTCAGAAGGAAGTGGCAAAACGCATCTGTGCCAAACCTGGTACGCCAGATTGGTCCCCGCTTTCAATCGGGATTCAGCTTTTTTCCAATCCGGAAATTCTATTTACCTTAAAGCCAAATTCTTTTTATCCCCCTCCTAAAGTAGATTCAGCGGTCATAAAAATCAGGTTCCTTTTAAGACCAAAAGTGGAGGTGGAATTTCCCTTCTTCACCGATCTGGTAAAAGCAGTTTTCTCCCAGAGAAGAAAAACCCTTTTGAATAGCTTGAGTAAAACTTTGGACTTGAATAAAGATGAGCTTCAGATTATCTTAAAGGATGCAGAAATAGATTCCCAAAGGAGGGGTGAGACTTTAAACTTGAAAGAGTTAGGGAAGTTAGCTAAGATAATTTCAGCAATTAGATGAAAAAGGTTTACTTAAGTTTTCTCATTCTCATTATTTGTCTGATTCAGCCCGCATATACCTCTAACCTGCACTTAGATTTCTCCCAGAATAACCAGACTTACAACTGGAACAACCGGCTGGAATATATCTATAGCCGGGATAAGGACTTTTACTGGGAATTCCTGTTTTCTCTGAATTCGCTTCTTATAAAACAGGAAATTCAGGACCGCTGGCAGGAGGACGGGGATTTGAGGGTGAAATTCGATTATCTTCTAAAAAGTGGATTCAAAACGGGTGTTCTTTTACAGCATAAATTAAGCTACCTGGGATCAAGGAAGGTTACCTCTCAGGATTATCTTTTAACTGCTGAGACAAATCTCTGGCAGAAGCTGAAAGTTTCTCAGAATGTGGGGATAAGCTCCATCAACCGGAAATCTGAGGCGACAAAAGGAGGAGAATCCGGACTGAACTATTCCCTTGCTTTGGGATTAGGACCTTTCAACTGGGAAAAAGCAGACCTGTTTGTGGATTTGAGTCAAAACTTGATAAAATTGGAAAGGATACCAAGCCAGGAGAGGAATCTGAAAGTTAGAGTGAACAGAAACCTGACAGCTAAAGATTCCTTGAGCTTGGAGTACCAGGAAGGATGGTCAAAAAAAAGTTTTTTCTCCACTGAAGGTTCACAGACGAGTACTCAAAGAAAAACCGAAAGAGTTTTAAGGCTGGATACATCCAGAGGTTTATTCTCCGGCTTCCTGCTCAAATTCGGTTATAATTTTCAACTGAATACTTATCGCTACATATCTGAGGAGGACACCCTGTTCAATCCTCTTTATCTAAGAGACAATTCCCTCAGCTCAAGAGATTATATTTTGAGCTTGAGCAGGACTTTTTTCGGCAGGGCTAACTTGCAAGGATTTTATAAATATATGTCCGGGCACGAGGACTATGGATTAACCGAAAGAAATCAGGATATGAATAGCGGGGAGCTGGGAGGGAGATTTTCTGTTAGATTCAGCGGTTCCGACTCAGGTTTTATTTCAGCTTCCATGGGCGTGACCTCTTTTTATACCGCTCCGGGCTCCTTTTTCAATGACCGGGATGTCCTTACGAAAATACTCTCTGTGGAATACCTGCATATTTTCAACCGATCGTTCAGTCTGAAAATCAAAACCGGTTTTAAGAACTTCCACCAGATATATATTTCCAGCCAGAAGTCAGCCAATAACAATTATAACGAGACCTATAATCTCTCGCCTGGCCTGAGCTGGAGGATAAGCCAGAAAGTGAAGTTTTATCAGGAATACCAGATTCAGGCTAATTATATCTCCTATGATTTTCAAAAGGCAACTGAAAGTAACCAGAACAAGATTTTCAGGCGGGCTTCGAGTTTGAGCCGGTTAAACTACTCTCTGAGTGAAAACTTAGAAGGGGAGCTGAATTATCTTTATCGTTTTGAGGATTTTGGCCAGCTTCTGTGGAAGGATGAATGGGTGAGAAGACCCTCCTGGGAAAGGAAAACCCAGGGTTTTGGACTTTTGGTCAGGCATAAACTTTTCAAAAGCGTGATTTTCTCCTCCGGATACAATTATGAGATCAGAAAGGACTATAGCCTGCTTCTGGATCTGCCAACCGGGAAGGAGAAGAAAGTTTTCACCTACAAATTCTATAGAAATCTGTTAAACTTTTCCTTAGATTATGTAACTGATCAGGCAAATTTCGTTAGGTTTGTCTGGACCATCCGGGCACAGAAGGAGAGCGGAAGCAAAGAGGTTCTGTCTAATTTCATAACCATCACCCTGGGAAGGACCTTATAGAAAATAAGATGAAAAAGTTTACCTTGATTTTATTTATAGGGATGTTAATCTTTTCAGGCTGCAAAAATCCTTTTAAGACCAGAAGCTCAGCCGCTCCCACTGGTCCCAGGGGAACCTGGAATCCTCCCACTACTCCGGAGACTGTTATCCAGAACCTTTATTATGCTTATACCGAGAAGATAATCGATAACTACGCTATGTGTTTTTCTGATTCTTTTGTCTTCTCCGCGCCTGAGGATTCCATCGAAGCGATTGGACAGAACCAGCCAGAGCGTTTCTGGAACTGGAACTTGGCCGTGGAAAGAAACGTTACCTTCGGGCTATTTAACCTGTATAGTTCCAGCTCAAAAAGATACGTTCTCGTCCTGGATAAAAATCAGGACCAGCCGGATGTGAAAGGGGATACCAGCGCGATTCTTTATCGTAATTACTTAATCTACTTATATGATTACGATAAGGCAGAACCTCTTGTCGGAGTGGCTAAAGGGAGCTCGACTTTTTATCTCCGGCAATCATCCTACGATTTCTGGATTATCTACTTCTGGGTGGACCGTCCGCTTCTAACCGGAGAATACGACTGGGCAAAGTTCAAATCTCAGTTCAGGTGAGAAATGTCTCGTAGGGGTGTTTCCTATGGATCCAAATTCGGACAATTGAACGCCCCTACACGGACTGCAAAAGAGAGATGATTAAAAAAAGTCTATATATAATTCTAATCATAGTTTCAGGCCTATCCTGCTATAACCCGTTCTCGCCTCCTGAAGTAGGTCCGGGATTTATGGCGCCGGTTGCCTCACAGACAGACCCGGACAGCGTTCTCAAGAACTTCAAATATGCCTATGAATACCGGGACATAATCACTTATGAGAACTGCCTGGACCAGGGTTTCCTTTTCTACTATATTGACCAGAACGACATCACCGGAGAACTGCAGGAGCAATGGATCCAACGAAGCGACGACGTCGAAAGGACCAGAGGGGTTTTTAAGGTTTTCGACGACATCCGCCTGGAGACCTGGGAGGTCTTTCCGCTTCCTTCGGAATATGATTCCCTGACTCACGAAGAGCTTAAATTAAGACAGGCGAATTTCCATTTGAGCCTGACAGATATCGATGGGGATTATAATTACGAGCACTTAGAAGCAACCGGATTTGCCAAATTCAAATTCAGAAGATCAGAGGACGGTTTCTGGCGCATAGTTTACTGGCAGGATAATTCCATTCAAGGTCAATAAAAGTAAAAGGAGAGCTTATGCCTAAATTGAGCATCAATATCGATCACGTGGCTACTTTAAGGGAGGCAAGAAAATCCTCAGAGCCGGACCCGATTGCCGCAGCCATATCTGCAGAATTAGCCGGAGCAGATGGGATAACGATTCATCTGAGAGGAGATCGCCGTCACATAAAGGACAGAGATTTGAAAATTCTCAGAGAGGTAGTAAAGACGAGTTTGAACTTAGAGATGGCGGCAACCCAGGAGATGCTGGAAAAGGCTCTGGAGATAAAGCCGGATATGGTGACCTTAGTGCCTGAAAGGGAAGGAGAGATAACCACAGAAGGCGGACTGAATGTAGTGGATAACTACGAAAGGCTGTCCCAGATTATTCCCAAACTGCAGGTAAACGAGATCCTGCTCAGCTTATTTGTCAATCCGGATATAGAGTCGATTAAAGCCGCAGCTAAGCTCAAAACCGATTTTGTGGAGATCAACACGGCAAAATATTCTGAGGCAAAAAACTTAGGGGAGAAGATCGAGGAGCTGGAAAAAATAGAGAGGATGGTGGACTTGGCTTACAGGCTGAGTTTAGGCATAAATGCCGGGCATGGTCTGAACTATAAAAACATCGTCGAAATTGCCAGGATCAAACATATAGACGAATTCTCCATCGGGCATTCGATCGTGGCTAGGGCAGTTTTAGTTGGTTTTGAAAGGGCAGTAAGAGAGATGCTGGAGCTGGTGAAAAGCAGCTCATAAAGTGTAACCTTTTTTGTAGGGGAGGGGCTTGTTGAGCTTTGCGAAATCCCGCTTTGCTGGGTCCCCTCCCGTTTCTTACCGCCTATGAGCGACCATACGGTTCGACAGGCTCACCGTCCTGAGCATAGCCGAAGGAAGGGTTGCCCCTATGCGAATTGTTTCAATCTTTTTTCCCCACAACTGCTAAAACATAATTTTTGGTATCCAGATATTTTTGTGCCGCCTCTTTAACCATCTCTTTGGTCACCGCTCTTATTTTCTCCAGGTGCTTTTCATCATAATCATAACCAGCGCCTAAAAACTCATTTACCCCCATATAGTAAGCCTGATTTATCCGGGAGAGTCTGTAAAAAAGAAGGTTTCCCCACAGGGAGTTCTTCGCTGTTTCCAGCTCCTTTTCGGATGCAAGATTATTTCTCAACTGGTCAATCTCATTTAAAATCCCATCCAGAGCTTCTTTATAATTTTTGGGTCTGGTTCCAATGGAGGCAATAAACCAGCCTAAATCTTTATCGAAGCTGACTGAGGAGCCAACTGAATAAGCCAGCCCCTTTTTTTCTCTTAAATTCAACCCCAATCTGGTGGAAAGAATTGAGTTTGCTACCTCTAAGGCTGGAGCCTCTGGATTATCTATTCCCGGCAGGAGATTTCCTAAATATATGTATACTTGCTCTTTCTTCATCTCCTTTTTAACCTCTGCAGGTGAGGTTATCATTTTAGGTTGAGGGATGGATGGGGAGCTGAAATCGGTTGAAGGAATATCTCCAAAATTGTTTTTTATTAAAGCCAAGACCTTATCCGGGGGAAGGCTGGTGACCACGGTCAAAATCATATTCTTGGGAGAGTAGAATTTTTTATGAAAATCGATCAAGTCTGTCTGGGTTATAGAGCTAATAGTATTCTCATCTCCGAGCACAGTCTTCCGATAAGGATGATCTTTGAAAAGCTCCGAATAAAAAAGGTTCCTGCAGGTCTGAGAGGTGGACTCACCTTCCCTTTTGATTATGCTCAAGATCTCAGTTCTGGTTTTCTCCACTTCATCCTGAGGAAATTTAGAGTTCTTCACCAGGTCGGACAGAAGCTCAACTCCCTGGTTGGCATACTCATCTAAGGTCTCAAAGCGGATGAAGGAATACAATCTGGAGGTATAAATATCGTCATAAGGGACATTCGGGTCGTCTGTTAATTTCAATTGTGCCCCGATTGAGGCGAGCTCCTGAGTTATGGTCTCAGAGCTTCTTTTCGAAGTTCCCTTGTCTAACATTGAGTTGACAAAATTGACTATCCCGGTCTTACTGTAAGGCTCTGAAGCAGAGCGGGTTTTTCCCAATATATTCAAGGCAAAGACTCTTGAATCCGGATTGGAGCGGATTATAACTTCCAAGCCATTGGGCAGGGTTTCCTTCAGATATTTAGATTGAGAAGAAGAAGCGGACGACTCTTTTTTCTCAACTTTTGGCACAACCGCAGTGGCTATATATTTTGGCTCAGAGAAATATGTTTGAGATACTTTCTGAATTTTTTCCGGAGTGACTTTTTCCAGATTAGGGATATAAGATTCTAAGAAATCATATCCGCAGTTAACTAAAGTCGAGGCTATGGTCATCCCATAGATATAGAGCTTTTCTTCCTGGTAATATAAATCCGCTTTTGTAGAGACGATTGTATTCCTAATGGTTGATGGATCAAGTTTTTTTCTGGTTAGATTTTTCAGGGTCTGGTCAGTGACGATAAGAATCCTCTCTATCTTCTGAGGTGAGTCAGTCAGGATGGAGATATTCAGGGCTGAAAATTCCTTCTGTGTTTCTAAGTTGGCAGAAAGGTCAATTATTAGAGGCTCTTTTTCGCTGGTCAAGGCTTTGTACAGGGGAGAGGTCTCTCCCGAATTTAAGATTCTGGTCATAAGGTCAAAAGCAAAATAATCCGGATCGGAAAAATGAGGGGCTTTAAAGGATAGATTCAGGTAGCAGTTTTTAGTATCGACTTCTTTGTATTTGACGAGCTTGTCTTCAGGCGGAGTGTAGACAATCTTTTCCAGTGGGGGAAGAGGCTTGACCGGAATGTTGCCGAAACATTTTTCAACTAAGCTAAGCATTTTATCCATCTCAAAGTCTCCCATTAGCAAAATCACCATGTTATTCGGTTTATAGTAGGTCTGGTAATACTGGATGATGTCCTCTTTTGGTATGGTGGCTATTATATTTTCATACCCTAATACCGGACGGGCATACGGAGTGCCTGGGTAGGCTTGCGCATCAAAAAACTTTTCCACCTGATAGTCAACGTTGTCCTCATCCTTTTTTATCTCCTCGATCACTATATTTCTTTCCTTGGCAAGCTCCGAGTCCGGGAAGATAGAGTTGAAAAGCATATCTGACTGGATATCCAGCCCATCCTGGATGAACTCCCTGGGCATTATCACCAGATAGCAGGTCAGCTCCTTTCTCGTAAAAGCGTTGAAAAAAGAAGAGCCTTTGCTTTTTATCTCCTCGGATATCTGCTCCCTGGTTCTGCGTTTTGTCCCGTCAAAAAGAAGATGTTCCAGAAGATGGGTCACTCCATTGTTATATTCGGTCTCATATTTGCTGCCAGCATTAACATAAATCATCGAAGAGATCAAAGGGTTAGCATGCTTTTCCTTCAAGATGACTTTCATCCCGTTGGATAAAGTGAAAACAGAAGCTTTGTTCTCCTCGAAGCCTTGAGACAGAATTGCCTGAGCAGAAAAGATTACAAGTGCAAGACCGATAATTAAGTCTTTCTTGAACATGAAAACCTCCTTAAAATAGTTTTGAAGAATTACGTGAAAGGGACAGACATTGTCAAGAAGATTTAGTTTTCTGTTTTTGGGATTTTAGGGACAGCATTCATCTTTGATAGATTCTGCCTTCCCCTTTTTTGCGCTGGAACAACCCGTTGATGTTTGAAACCAAAATAAAAGCAAAAACAGGGTCAAAAAGGTTTTGCCTTGGGTTGTTAAAGTCAGCTGATCAGAACGTTATTTTTCAGGGGCTTGAAGCTTGTACTGCTTCATCTTGAATCTCAAGGAGGATTCCGGGATTTTTAAGGAGAAGGCTGCGGATTTTTTCACCCAGTTGTTCTCGATCAAAGCCTTGAGGATATATTGCTTCTCTAAAACGGAGAGTCTCTCATACAAAGACAGGTTCTCTTTTTTCAGCTCGTTGGGCAGGGGGAACTTATCCGACAGAAGCTCTTCCAACATAAATTCATCGCTCTGGTTGTAGGCTAAAAGCCTTTTGGTCTCATTCTCCAGTTCGCGCACGTTCCCGGGCCAATCGTATTCGGAATAAAGCTCCAGGATCAGAGGTTTAAGGGAAAGCGCTTTCTGGTCGCCGTTGGAATGTTTCCTTATGAAATGGTCCACCAGCAAAGGTATATCCTCTTTCCTTTCCCTCAAGGGCAGAAGCTTCAGATTAACGGTGTTCAACCTGAAATACAGGTCCTTGCGGAAACGGCCCTGCGCTACTTCCTCTTCTAAGTTCTTATTGGTGGAGGTAACGATCCGGATGTCTATCTTCTTTTGCTTGATCTCGCCCAGGCGGGTGATGACTTTTTCCTCCAGTACCCTGAGCAGTTTTATCTGGATTGAAGGACTTAGATCCCCGATCTCGTCCAGATAAAGAGTACCTCCATCTGCTTCCTCGAAAAGTCCTTTTTTATCAAAGGTGGCACCGGTATAAGCGCCTTTTTTATGTCCGAAAAGCTCAGATTCAAGCAGAGGTTCAGGCAAAGCAGCGCAGTTGACTGCCACGAAGTTCTTGTCTTTTCGATTGCTGGAATAATGCAATGCCTTAGCTAAGAAATCCTTGCCTGTGCCGGTCTCGCCCTCGAACAGAACCGAAAGGTTCGTATCCTTGATCTGCTCCAATCTCCACAGAATCTTGAGCATCCGGCTGTTCTGGGTGATGATCTGGGAAAAGGAGCATTTCTCTTCCAGGATTTTCCTCAAACGGAGATTATCCGCCTGCAGACCCTTTTTCTGAAGCTCAGAAAGTTTCAAAGCCAGAAGGTCTGCAAAGGCTACAGCAAAGTTCAGTTCCTTCTGGTTGAAAGAGGTAAAGTTATCCACCCGGTCGAGGTAGATGTAACCACAAACCTCTTCCCCGGTCAAAAGAGGAATTAAAAGAAGAGTATTTATCTTTCCGTTTTCCATGACCTTTTGAACTGAAGACGAATGAGTGAAGATCAGGGGTTTCAAGGTATTATTCTGGACCCTCTCAGAGGAAGAATCCAGGGGGTTTGAAGGAACCAAATTTTTGGTTAAGGTTTTGGCTTTATCCGGTTCTAAGTTGTATAATGAAGGAAAGTAAAACTCTTCGCCTCCATTTCTGTAAACTATAAATCCCCTTTCTCCCTTGACCTTCTCAGCTAAGAGCCTTAAGCTGTCATCCAGACTTCCTGCCTGGATACCCTGATATTCCGTGTCTGAAAAGTATTTGCGGAAAAGCTTGAATTCGTTTTCTGCAGAAAGGCTTTTCTGGCTTAAGGTTTTCTCGATTTTTTCTCTCAGATTTCTGCAGGAGGAAAGCTTCTCTTCCTCAGCTTGTTCCTTGAAAAGCTTCTCCGCCCGGTCCAGAGCATACAGGGAATCTTCAAAATTGCTCAGGTCCAGTTCTATTTCTGCCAGGGAAAGCTCGCAGATCCCTTCAAAATATTTCAAACCTAAATTAACAGAGAGTTTTTTAGCTCTGCTCAGGTAATCAGATCTCTCTTGATGATCGAACACCTCAGTCAAAGATAAAGCCTGATAAACTCTTATCTGTTCGTATCTGGCGTTGATTTCGTCCAGGAGATTGACGCTTTTCTCGAAAGCTTGTCTGGATTTATCTTTTTCTTTTTTCAGATCATAAATCTGCCCCAGAACCTTGTAAGCCAACCCTTGCTCCAACCTTTCGCCAATAGCCTCTGAAACCCTGAGGGATTTTTCGCCGCTCTCCAAGGCTTTGTCCAGTTCACCTTTTTCCAGCTCTAAATCAGCTAAAAGCCTGTAGCTCTGGCTGATTATTGCGCTCTGAGGCGCTATTTTCTCACCTATTTTGATAGCTTCAAGATAACAGGCTTCTGCCTCTCCTAAGTTACCCTGCTGAAAATAAAGCTCACCCTGATATTCGTAATAGATAGCTAAATCCCTCAAGGATTCTTTTCTCTCAAGTAGCTCGTAAGCTTTGTGCAAATAAGATGAGGCTGGTTTGAACTTCCTTCTTAGAAGTTTGAGGTACCCTAAGGAGAGAAGGGAGTGAATAAGATATACCTCCTGCCCTGGCTCTTTTGTCATCTTGATATTAGACAGAAGACACTTTTCAGCCGCATCCAGTTCTCCGCTTAAAGTATAGACCCTTCCCAGGTTTCTCTGGATAGCACCGAGAGTGACCCGATCATTCCTTTTTTCTAAATATGGTATGCATTCCTTCAAATATTCTGCAGCCCGGGCATAATCTGAGCGGATGAAATATATCTGGGCAAGCTTGTTATAAGCCTGCACAATCCCCTTTTCATCACTTATCCTTCTGCAGGTGGCGATGGCATCTCTGAACTCCTCCTCAGCCTCCTTTAACCGGCCCAGGGCGAGATAGGATTTGCCCAGAACAGTTTGCACCTGAGCTATCCTTCTGTTTTCCAGGGTATTTCTTAAGAGCTCAAAGGCCCTTTCCCCGTTTTCCAGGGACTCCTCATATTTTGCCAGTCCGTAAAGAGTCAGTGCTGAAAGATAATAGAATACCCCCTTCTCCAAAGAGTGAAGATTAAAACCTCCTTGGATCTCAATCTCCTTGAGCTGGTCCCACGCATCACTGTATCTGTCTTTCTCTAAAAGCGGCTCAATCTGCTCAAGTTTTTGAATTAAGGATAAACCTTCTACCTTCTCCTTCATTTCTTCCTAGGTAAAGAGTAATTGTTGACTGATAGGTCTTTCTTGACCACTTCTTGTTTCTTCTCTACCACCAGTATAAAAACGCCGGAATTGTACGGCAATACCGAGTAAAAATAAGCACTGTTCCGTACAGGGACGGAATATGGTTGCTTGATGATGGTAGGGTTGGACTTAACCTCATCCCAGGGATGTTCCGGAATTGGTTCATTCGGGCCTGGACCAGCATAGATCAGAGTGATTAAAGGTGAGAGGAAAAGAAGGATCAAAAAGGCTATCAGCCACTTCTTGAAGGTCATCTGTTTCGCCTCCTTTGGCCTTTTAAGGGTTTTTCTTTACCTACAATACTATCTGTAGCGCAAAATTGTCAAAGAAAAGAATTTAAAAGAGCTTTTAAACCAATAATAATTTAGCTAATTATTCAAGCTTGTCAAGTCTTTTTTTTCGAAACCTATTCCAATAAAGTTCTTGCGCTTCAATAAATTATACGAAGATAAGATGTTAAGTTTATAAACTGATCTCATTTATATTCCCCATCCAACCCTACCCCCTTCTCCGCTTCTAATGGTTTTTCAGTATTCAACCCCTTTTGGGTCCAGAGGGTGCTGTCCTTGGCAAAAGGTTTAGAATAAGTGTCTTTTCCCCCAGTGTCGAGGAATAAGCCTAAACAGAGCATATAATCCCTTATTGTTCCTCTGGAGGTTATGTTGGCTCTGCCTAAGGTTGTCTGGGCGGAAACGTTGTAAATGTCATTCCCGGATTTGTCCCAGAAAATCCCGATTCCGTTATCGTTCCCTCCTCCTAAGCTCAGGTTGGGTGCATCATAGATATCATCTCCAGACTCATCTATTAAGACCCCTAAGGTGAAATCATGTCCTGCTCCGATTGCCATATTCATGCTTGCCTTATAGTGATCATTTCCACCGGCATCATACAAAACCCCACAGCCGAAATGTGCGCCGCTTCCCTGAACGTACCAGACTCCGTTATAACTATCATTCCCTTTTTCATCCCACAAAATTCCCAGAGCATACCAGTAAGCGCACCCTTGGGCAAAAAGCCCGGCTGAATACCGGTCATCTCCCTCCATATCTATCAGCATTCCTATACCTCCTGCCCAGGAATGACCATCTAAGAAATCTGCTCTTCTGCCAAAACCCACACCTTGAGCCATTGAGTCGTTGTGCTTATCTGTCTGGGCTGAAGGGAAATCTATTTGGGTGTCATTGGCGTTATATTGATCATTTCCTTTAGAGTCAATCAAAATCCCGATTCCTTTGGTGTATCCAAAACCCTGAGAACAGAGAAATGTGTTGTAAGTATCATTTCCTTCCAAATCTGATAATATTCCAATACCGAATTGTCCAGAACCCTGGGAAGAGGTATAAGAATCATAAGTCTCATCCCCTTCATAATCCACTAAGACTCCTACTCCAAAACATCCAGCCCCCTGAGAGAGATTAACTGCCTGATATTCATCTTTCCCCTTCATATCCACTAAGAATCCGTAGCCGAAGGTACCTGCTCCAAAAGATGGCTTGGTTTTGTTGGTTGAAAGGTATTTGTCATCACCCGATTTATCTATTAAAATCGATATCGGGTAAGAATAAAACCGGTTTGCGCCCCCGCTCTCATAGGAATCATCCCCGCTTAAGTCTATGATTATGAAATAATCTGCCTCAGGATAATTATCATCAGTGCCATTTGAGACTATTATCTTGCCCAGAGGGGTGTTGTAAGAGAAATTAAATTTCTTGTCTGTGGTAAAATTATAGAGACTGTCTTTTACCAAGTCAACTGCCCCGGCTAAATCCTCAGCCCCGGTATAAAGGTATTTATAATCAACGTAATGCAAAAAATCGTAAAACTCCGGGGTAGCCAGGTCCTCGTCTGAGCTTAAAAGCCTTGTCGATTGGTCAAAGAGCTTCTCCATATCAAATTTCTTCTCTGCTTTCTCGAAAGCTAAATTTCTCCATTTCAAAGCATCTAAAGAGGCATAGATTAAAAGAGCCACCTGTTGGGAAATCTCCTCTGGAACTTCCTGAGTCCTCTTTTTCAACTTTTTAGCTTCGCCGGAGGAGAGTTTTTTGCCCATCTTAATAAAAAGGGAGTCGATGGATTCATAAAGCGCATCTTTGCTTTTGATCTTCTTCAGATTTTCATCTAAAGGATTACCGACGAGACCCCTTCTTACCCCTTCGGCTATTCTCAAAGAAGCAAAGCCGATAAGATTTTTTAGGGAGCGTGAATTTGAGGCTAAATAGTTTTTGAAATTCGAGGTGTAATAAGGTATCTTGAAAAAGTTCTGGTGATATAAGGTGAAAAGCGGCAGCAAGAATTCATCCCCTCCGAAATTGGACATATCATAATAATCAAATTTCAGAGTCTCCTTGGTTAATCCCACTGCCTTCAGCGGCTTCTCAAATGGGTCTTCTTTTTCACCAGCAAAATTCGTGGAGATAAAAATGAGTAATAAAACCACGAGAATGAACCAAACTGATTTTTTCATAAACACCTCCTGAGGATTTGTTTTATTAGCCAAAATAACCTTCTAACTGGGTTATGTCAAATTCAATTATGTTTTTGTTGTAGGGGCACGACATGTCCGGCCCCTACAAAGAAAATCTAATTACATTTCAGTTGACAAAAAGAAAAGCAGGTGGTATAATTTTAAAAATCTTTTTCTTGTATAACCAATATGCGCTTCATTGCAGATTTTCATATTCATTCCAAATACAGCCGTGCTACCTCTCAGGAGATGGAGGTGGAATCTCTCTCCAGATGGGCGGAGATAAAGGGTATCTCCCTTCTGGGAACTGGGGATTTCACCCATCCTACGTATCTTTCTGAGTTAAAAGAAAAGTTAGAGCCTCTGGGGAATGGGCTTTTTCAATTAAGGAGTAAAAAAAACTCGGTTAAATTCATCCTTACTGCTGAACTGAACAATATTTTTCACCAGGGAGGCAGGCTAAGGAAAATCCATAATATCATCTTTGCCCCGTCCTTTGAGGTGGTTGATAAGATCAACAAGAAGTTAGCGAATTTAGGGAAATTAGAATCAGATGGCAGGCCTGTATTTACTTTCTCAGCTAAAGATTTGGCAAGACTTATCCTGGGGATTTCTCAGGAATGTCTGATTATTCCTGCGCATGCCTGGACCCCCTGGTTTTCCATCTTCGGGGCAAATTCAGGTTTTGATTCGATAGAGGAATGTTTTGGAGAATACTCAAAATATATCTATTCGATCGAGACCGGGCTTTCATCTGACCCGCAGATGAACTGGAGATTGTCCAATCTGGATAAAATTACTTTGCTCTCGAATTCGGATGCCCATTCTCCTTCCAAGCTTGGAAGGGAGGCTAATGTATTTGACTGTGAGATGGACTATAAAGAGATTGCCGAGGTGATTAAGACCAAAGATAAGAGCAAGTTTTTATATACCGTTGAATTTTTCCCGGAGGAGGGGAAGTATCATTTCGACGGGCACAGGAACTGCGGGATTTTATTCTCGCCAGCGGAGACCAGGAAGAATAAATTTATCTGCCCGGTCTGCCATAAAAGGATAACGGTTGGAGTAATGCACCGGGTGGAGGATTTAGCTGATAGACCAGATGGGTTCGTCCCGCCTAATTCAATACCTTTTAAAAACCTTATCCCCCTGCAGGAGATAATCGCTGAAGCTTTGGGTCAGGCACCTGATACCAAAGGGGTGGAAGAAGAATATAAAAAGATGATCCAGAACTTCGGCAATGAATTCAGAATTCTTTTAGACCTTTCGATCGAGGAGCTATCCTCAAAAACCCCACCAAAAATATTTGAAGGAATAAAAAGGGTGCGCGAAGGTAAATTGAATATTATCCCTGGACATGATGGGGTCTATGGGAAGATAAAGATTTTTGAAGAAGGGGAGAAGGTAGAAGTAAAGAAAGATACTGAGCAGTTGGGGTTATTTTAAAGCATAAAGGCAATTTCCAGATGGATCCAAATGGACACGAATTGTCTCTACAAAAAAACAGCCCGTAGCGTCCGGGTTTATCCCGGACGTTTTTTCTCAGGTTCTTAAGACTTTGATTTATCCAGAAGATTCGTATATTAGGTAAAAAGCTTTTCTGCCTATCTTTTCCGCAAAGTCTGTCCTCCAGGAAAGGTTTTGTAATTGTTGCCGATAAAAAAGATGTGTGGAATAAGGCTGGGATAAGAGGAGATTTTAAGGTGAACTTATCAAAGTACTTTAAACCTGAGTTTATCAAGTTAGAGCTGGAGACCAAAATCGAGTTCGATGAGGAAAACGGTCTCCATCCCCAGAAGAAGCTCTGGAGGACAAAGGAAGCTATTTTAGAGGAGTTAGTTGAGCTTCTGGATAAGTCCGGAAAAGTCTGCAACAAGCATAAACTTCTTTTAGACCTTTTGAACCGGGAGAAAAAATCCTCTACCGGTATTGGAAAGGGTATTGCCATACCGCACGTGAGGACTATGCAGGTGCGAGAATTTATAATTGGCTTTGCCCGCTCCAAAGAGGGTTATGAATTCGATTCCTTAGATGGGAAACCAGTTCATCTTTTCTTCGTAATGGGAGCCCCGCCCTACGATGACTCCCTTTACCTGAAGGTGTTTAAAGCCATAGCCGAGCTTTTCCATTCAGATACTTTCGAGGAAGAGCTTAGGTCCGCGACCTCAGAGTACGAGATAATCAGGGCTATTCAGAAAGTTGAGTAAGCTTTTTTGGAGTGTATTTGCCAGGTCAATCCTTGCATAGTTATGGACCAGCCACTCCGAAATTAAGTCGTTGATAATCAACAAATTAACGTCCTATTAGATTGAAATTTCCTCTACCATTTACCTTCATTTTTTCGATTCTTTTAGAATTTACTTGATTTTTGCAAGCTTTTTGATAAATTAGAGAATCTTAAATTAAGCTCATTATATAAAAAACTTATTTGGAGGTAAGAAATGCCCAAGAAAGTGAAAAAAGTAACAAGGAAGGAAAAGCCTGCTAAGAAGGCTGAAAAAGTTTCTCAGGCACCAAAAGTTGAGAAATATATTTACTTCTTCGGAGGAGGAAAAGCAGAGGGAGGCAGGGAGTTAAGGGACCTCTTAGGGGGCAAAGGCTCAGGTTTAGCTGAGATGACCAATATCGGTATCCAGGTTCCGCCTGGTTTTACCATCACCACCCCGATGTGCAACCAGTTTTATAAAAACGATATGAAACTCCCCAAAGAACTGCATAAGGAGTTGAAGGATAATATCTCCAGACTTGAAAAAATCTATGGGGCAAAATTCGGTGACCCTTCACATCCGCTTCTTCTTTCGGTCAGGTCCGGGGCAAAATTCTCCATGCCTGGGATGATGGACACTATTCTGAATTTAGGGTTAAATGACAAAACTGTGCAAGGGCTTATCAAGAAAACCAGCAATGAGAGGTTCGCATACGACTCCTATCGGCGGTTTGTCCAGATGTTCGGAAACGTGGTGATGGGACTGGATAAATCTGAGTTCGAGGAGATAATCCAGAAGAAAAAAGAGGCTAAAGACATAAAGCTGGATACCTCCCTGACGGTCGAGGATTTAAAAGAGATAATCGGGAAATATAAAAATAAGATAAAACATAAAACCGGAGAGGAATTTCCCCAGGATTCTTACAAGCAGATGGAAATGGCTATTGAAGCTGTTTTCAAATCCTGGAACACACCAAGGGCTATAACCTACCGCCGGTTGAACAACATCCCTGGAGATTTAGGAACTGCTGTCAATGTCCAGGCAATGGTCTTCGGAAATATGGGTGAAAACTCCTGCACCGGTGTGGGGTTTACCCGTAATCCTTCCACTGGAGAGGATAAATTTTACGGGGAGTACCTGATCAATGCTCAGGGCGAGGATGTGGTTGCCGGGGTAAGGACGCCAAAGCCGATTCAACAATTGGAAAAAGAGATGCCTCGAGTCTATAAGCAGTTGAAAGGGATTACTTCAAAATTGGAAAAACATTTCAGGGATATCCAGGACTTCGAGTTCACGGTTCAGGAAGGTAAGCTTTATATGCTGCAAACCCGGACAGGTAAGAGAACTGCACCAGCAGCAGTCAAAATAGCTGTGGATATGGTCAAGGAGAAACTTATCACCAAAGAAGAAGCTCTGATGAGAATAGAGCCTGCCCAATTAGACCAGCTTCTGCATAGAAGGATTGACCCCAAAGCCCAGGTAAACGTCATCGCCAAAGGATTAGCCGCCTCACCTGGTGCTGCTACGGGCAAAGTTGTCTTCACTGCAGATGATGCTGTGAAGTTGGCTCAGGCAGGCGAAAAAGTCGTTTTAGTACGGCAGGAGACCAGCCCGGATGATATTCACGGAATGGCAGTTGCCCAGGGGATTTTAACTGCCAGGGGTGGGATGACCTCTCATGCGGCTGTAGTAGCCCGGGGCATGGGTAAATGCTGTGTGGCAGGGTGCGAGGAGATCAAAGTCAACGACCAGAGAAAGGTCTTCACAGTTGGCGGCACAGTGGTCAGGGAAAGAGATATCATCTCCTTGAACGGCTCAACTGGTGAGGTCATCTTGGGTGAGGTTCCCACAATCGATCCTGAGCTTTCAGGTGAATTCGGGGAATTTATGAAATGGGCAGATGTGATCAGGAGGCTTAAGGTCAGAACCAATGCGGACATCCCCAGGGATGCAGCCCAGGCGATGAAATTCGGAGCAGAAGGGATAGGTTTGTGCCGAACCGAACACATGTTTTTTGCCAAAGACAGGCTCCCGATTGTGCAGGAGATGATCCTGGCAAAGACCAGAGAGGAGAGGGAGGTTGCTTTAGACAAGCTCCTACCTTTTCAGAAAAGTGACTTCAAGGGGTTGTTTGAGACAATGAAGGGTTATCCGGTGACCATTCGCACCCTGGATCCTCCTTTGCACGAGTTCTTACCGAATCGGGAGGAGCTGATGGTGGAGGTAGCATTGATGAAGACCAAGGGCGAAGATGAGGAGAAGTTGAAAGAGAAAGAAAGGCTCTTAGCCCGGGTTGAGGAGTTGCACGAGTTCAACCCGATGTTGGGTCTAAGAGGCTGCAGGTTGGGGATTCTTTATCCGGAGATAACCCAGATGCAGGCAAGAGCTATCTTTGAAGCTGCTTGCGAATTAGCCCGTGCAGGGAAGATAGTTATGCCTGAGGTGATGATCCCTCTGGTGGGGAATATAAACGAGTTCAAAAACCAGCGAGAGATCGTGGTAAACGTGGCTGAAGAGACCATTAAAAAATATAAGGTAAAGCTGAAATATTTAGTTGGCACTATGGTCGAAATCCCCAGGGCTTGTCTGACCGCAGACGAGATCGCCTCAGAGGCAGAGTTCTTCTCTTTCGGCACCAATGACCTGACCCAGACCGTATATGGTTTCTCCAGGGATGATTCTGGGAAATTCACCAAATATTACCTGGAACACAAAATCCTTCCCAATGACCCGTTTGTTTCGATTGATGTCAACGGAGTGGGCCAACTGATGGAACTTGGAGTGAAAAAAGGAAGAGCCACCAAGCCAGATTTGAAAATCGGCATCTGCGGAGAGCACGGGGGAGACCCGGATTCAATCCTCCTGTGTCACAGGTTAGGCCTGGACTACGTAAGCTGTTCTCCCTTCAGAGTCCCCATCGCCCGCTTAGCCGCAGCCCAGGCGACTTTGGGAAGGATAAGTAAGGAAGTAACTGAATAAATTTGTATTGCGTAGGGACAGAACATCGTCCTGTCCACGCTATCGAAATATCCTTGGTAGGGGCACGGCATGCCGTGCCCCTACAGTTTTTGTGTTCCAAGAGGGGAAAAGACTTGATTTAGCCATATTTGATATTAAATTGTAAATAAATATGAGAATTAAAATTAGCCTGCAAGACAAAATCTCTTCGAGGATGAAAAAACTGGGCGAATACGTTTTCGCGGAGATGGTTCAGGCAAAAAGAAAAGCCTTAGATTCAGGGATTGAGGTTATTGACCTTTCTGCTGGTAATCCGGACCTGCCTCCTCCGAAAGAGATCATCGAGGCTTTGAAAAGAGAAGCAGATAATCCGGAGAATCACAGGCATCCGGTTTATGAAGGGGTAATCGAGCTAAAGGAGGCAATCAGCGATTGGTTTTATCATAGATTCAATATCAGGCTCGATCCGGAAGAAGAGATTTTAGTTTTAATCGGTTCAAAAGAGGGGTTATCTCATCTGCCTTTGGCTTTCTTAAACCAGAACGATTTTGCCATAATCCCCAATCCTGCTTATCCTGTTTACAAAAGAAGCGTTATTCTTGCAGGAGGCAAGGTTTTTGAAGCTCCTCTTTTAAAGGAAAATAATTGGCTGCCTGATTTGGATAAGATAAATAAAAGGATTCTGGATAAAGCTAAACTTTTATATCTAAATTACCCCAATAATCCTACCGGAGCTTTGGCACCGAAGGAATTCTTGGAAAAAGCTGTCAGATTTGCCAGAAAGAATAAGCTCATCCTGTGTAATGATATGGCTTATTCTGAGATTACTTTTGATGGAGAAAAGTCTTTTAGTCTAATGGAGATTTCAAGGACAAAAGAATATACTCTTGAGTTTCATTCGTTTTCTAAAACTTATTCTATGTCTGGCTGGAGATTGGGTTTTGTGGTGGGGAATAAAAAGCTCATCCGGATTTTGAGAGATTTAAAAACAAATTTGGATTCAGGCGTTTTTCACGTGATTCAAAAAGCAGCCATAACTGCCCTTTCACTTCCTCCTCAAGTTACGAACTCAATCTGTCGAACATATGAGAATAGAAGGGATATTTTAGTCCCGGGCTTAAAATCCTTAGGGTTTGATGCAGAATTGCCCAAAGGAGGGATTTTCGTCTGGGCTAAAATTCCCGTCCGAATGGATCCATACTGGAGAAGGAGAAGCTCAAAAAGAATCAGTTTAGAGCTTCTGAATAAAATCGGGGTTTTAACCACTCCGGGTTCAGGTTTGGGTTCTGCTGGAGAAGGGTATCTGAGGTTCTCCTTAACGGCATCTGAACAGAAGCTAAGAGAAGCTTTAGAGAAGATGAAAAAATCTAAAGAAATATGGGGAGGTTAAGATGAAGAAATTAACATTATTTTTAGTCGTAGCAATTTTCTTATTCAGCTTTTCCTGCGAGAAAAAACCGACGGGTCCTACCACTCAAAAACCGACTTTTACTATATATGGGGTGGTAGTAAAGGATTTGAACATCTCAAAAGATATTGCCGCTTTTACAGTTTCAAGAAATGATACCCTGTTTAATAGCGCTATCGTCAAAGTAGGAAATAAAACCATACCCAACACTATTTCAGGTTTATACTATAAAGAGTTCCAGGATACAACTTTCCATGTGAAAACCGCCTATACAGACTCAATAATCAGTCCTCAGGATACAGTAACCATAACTTTCAGATTTGCAATGCCGGACATTTTTAGCGCAAGTATTAACCCTGCAGATTCTGTAAATGAAAATGGTCTTGCAGTTGTTGTCACCTGGACGACATCTGATTCAGCTACAGCATATATCATAAGCGTAGTTAAGGGTGACACTATCCCCGGAGCTGTATTACATAAAGCTATTGTAACTGGTCCATTGACAACTATTCCCCCGGATGCTTTTCGTAAACCCAATGGTGATGTGGTATCAGGTCTTTATTGGGTATATATGGTAGCTTATAATAAAAGTTTTGTTAGTTATCCTGATATGCCATTTACACTGCCTTCAGGTCTGCCAGCTAATAACATTTCAGGAGCAAAAGGGACCATTGGTGCTGGAGTAATTGCAGAAAAAATCACCATAAGAGTGCCATAACTGGAATTTTATTTTGTCAAAAAAAGTTTTTAATGAAATTAAAAATTTAGTTACCGAAGCAAGAAATCCTGCTACTTTTGATATTGATTCAAAATCCACCCTGCAGATTTTGAGACTGATTAATGCTGAGGATAGGAAAGTTCCTTTAGCAGTCGAAAAACAGATACCTCAAATTGCCAAAGGGGTAGAGCTGATCGTTCAGGCTATCAAAAAAGGGGGCAGGCTTTTTTATATCGGAGCAGGGACCAGCGGGAGGTTAGGGGTTTTAGATGCGGCAGAATGTCCGCCCACTTTCGGAACTGATCCCAAGATGATCAGAGGAATCATAGCAGGTGGATATAAGAGCTTGATTCGTTCAAGAGAAGGGGTGGAGGATAATTCAGAAGCTGGCGGAAAAGATTTGAAAAGGGCTGGTCTGAAGAAAGGAGACGTTCTGGTGGGGATAGCCGCGTCCAAAAGAACCCCTTATGTGTTAGGGGCTTTAAAATATGCAAAAAGAATCGGGACAAAAACTATTTTCATCTCCTGCAATCCGATAAAAGGGCTTAAAGTCAAGCCTGACGTGGTAATCTCTCCGCTTTTGGGACCTGAGGTCTTAACCGGCTCCACCCGGATGAAGGCTGGAACTTCACAGAAGCTGATTTTGAACATGCTCTCCACTGCTGCAATGATAAAGATAGGTAAGGTCTACGAAAACCTGATGATTGACCTGCAGGCAAAAAGCCTGAAACTTAAAGAGCGGTCTAAGAGGATAATAATGCAAGTAACCGGGGTTAATTATAAACAGGCAGAAAAATACCTTGGCCTTTCCGGAGGAAGTGTAAAAACCGCTCTGGTAATGATACTTTCAAACGTAGATAAAAGAGAGGCAGAAAAGAGATTGAAAAAAGCTGGCGGTTTTGTAAGAAAAGCTGTAGCGGAAGGTTTTAGCCTTCCACAAATGGAGGTCTGAAGACCTCCGCTACATTCTAAGAGGGAAGACCCGGTCAACTCATCCCGAAAAAGGAGTTTTATGGACGTCAAATATAAACTTCTTCGCAACTTACCCAGTCGATTGTATGCTGAGATGCTAAAGGAATCCCTGCAAAATTCAGGAATCACCTCCGTGATAAAAGGGGATGATGTCGGGATAATGTTAGGGAGCTATTCAACCACCTCACCAGTGGAGATCAGCCTGTGGGTCCAGGAGGAAGACTGGGAAAAAGCCAACCAGATTGCGGACGGGATGTTAGATCATATTTAGAAATAAACCTCACCAATTACAAACCTGTCTTTTGTCATTCTGACCAGTACAGGGGGAAGAATCTATAACATTTAGTCGTAGATGCTTCGTCCCCTACGGGGACTCAGCATGACAAGTCAAGAAAAAAATGTCGACTATCTCAACAAAGGCAGGATGACCAATTCTCACAATTTCAGATACTTAATCTCTTTTTAAGATATTTAGCCTATCTTAATTGAAAAAGTTTACCTTGGTTCTCTTAATCCATCTCATAATCTTGACGATAATCAATAAGAAAGGATTAACCTCTTGGGTAGAATTCCCCTCGAGTGGTGAAATATGTCTGAAGAAACCCTGGATTTGAAATCGGACCTGAATGAACTTCAGGACCAATCGAATGAGCTTCTCAAAGCAGCTCAGGAGGTAGTAAACCTTTTTATCAAAGCTATAAAGATTTTCTGCATCTATCCTCCGGACAACCCCATACCCAAGGAATTCAGGAATAACCTTTTCAGAAAATTAACGGAATTTTTAGATGAAAATGAGGAGCTGAAATTAGGGATTGACCAATCCAGGCTTTTTTTTAAAGACAAGGTCATTTTAAAGGAGGAGAAGAAAGACGAAGGGGTTGCTTTTGCCCTGTACCGGGACGGGATAAGGGAGGTAAGCTTTCAAAAAGGGCTGGAGCAGGAGGAACTGTTCTCCTTTCTGGAAGCTATTACCAGTTGTATAAAATCCATTTTGCCAGAGGATGACCTGGTTACCCTTTTCTGGGAAAAAGATTTACCCCACATAAAGTTCTCAGCAGTGGATGAATTCTTAACTGAGGATATAAGCGATCTTCCCCAGCCGACTGGAAGCAAGGACTTAAAAGAGCTTTATTACTCGGAGGTAGACCTGGAGGGGAGCAGGGAAAGGGAGATAAGTCAACCTTCCAAAATCCAGGTGGAAAGGTTCTTGCGAGATTTAGACCTTATTCCGCAGAGAGAATTGGATGAGCTCAAATTCCTGCTGGAGAAAGATAAGAGCTTTGAGCCTTTGAAGGAGATGTTCTTTATCCTCAAGGAGGTTTTATCCGCCGATAGTGAGTTCTCGGATTTCTCAGAAACCATCTTGCTGTTGGAGAAGCTCTTAGATTCACTGGTAGGTCAGGAGGATTTCTATCTGGCCTCTGAGGTCTTGCTCCTGCTTAAGAATTTAGGAGAGGCAGAATCTGAGGCCGGGCAAGCTCACAGAACTGAAAGGATCAAGGAAGCCCTGAACCGGGCAGGAGATAAGGAGAGGGTGAAAACTCTCACCCAGATTTTAAATCAGAACCCCAGGCTGGATCTTTTTTCTGCCAGAAAATATCTTTCCCTTTTGAGCCGGAACACCATACCCCATCTGGTGGACATGTTAGGTGAGCTGGAGAATTTTGCTACCCGTTCGATGGTCTGCACCGTGCTGGAGAGTTGGGGAGAAAAGAATATCGAGCTTTTGAGCAAAGGGGTTTATGACCGGAGATGGTACGTGGTCAGGAATATCGTCGGGGTCTTAGGACGCATCGGCTCACCTCTGGCTATACCTTATCTGAAAAGAACTATCGGGCACGAGGATCTGAGGGTGAGAAAACAGACCTTAGAAGCACTCTCCCGGATCAAAGGGGAGGAGGTCAACTCAATTCTTCTGAGTATCCTTGAAGACCCGGAGGAAAAGCTGAGGGTTAGGGCTGCCAGGTTTTTGGGTGAAAGACCCTGCCAGGAAGTTGTTGATTATATCTCAAATCTGGTTAGCAGAAAAGATTTCCGGGATAAAAGCCCGGAGGAAAAAAAAGTCCTGCTGGAGACTTTAGCCCATACAGGCAAAGATGAGGCGGTTAATTTATTTAAAAAGATGATTTTGAAAAAAACTTGGTTTAAAAAGGAAAAACAAAAGGAGACCTCTTATCTGGCTTTAAAGGCTTTAGCCAGTGTGAATACCCCTTCAAGCCTGGAGGCTTTAAAGGAATTAAGCTCAAGCGGCAGCAGGAAAACCAGGCAGCAGGCTAATCTACTGCGGGAGAAGTTCTCCTCTTTTCAAAAGTCCGGTGAGGGCAGAACACCTGAGGTTGAGAAGGAGTTCGAGATTTGAACAAGTTAGCTGAGCAAGTGACAAGTCAGGAGAGGAAGCAGAATAAGGAAAACTACCTCTACCTTTTGGAAAAAGGAAAGGGATTGGTCAACCTATTCTATGCGACTATCAGGACTGCTGCCTTATATGAGCCTAATAACGATGCCTTCCGGAAGCAGATCGGGCCCCTTATGCAGGCGGTGAGGGAGATCATCGAGCACGAGGGGGAGCTTTCCTTCAGCTCTAAGGAAGGGTATCTGTTTTTGAACCAAGCCCGTCTCAGGCTGGATTTTGAGAATTATGTCGCCAGCAGGTTTATCCTGGAGTTCACCCAGAAACTGCAGATTTATAAGCTAACTTTAGAGTCAGGTATTTCTCAGGCCGAGCTGCAAGACCTGATCTGCATTCTGGCACATATCGATCCGAATGAAAAGGAACCGTTTGAGGTGATAGAGAAGAAAATCTTTGAGCAGAATCTGGGACATATCCGTCTGGAAAAAGAAAGGGAACACCCGGTTCCGGAAGCTGAACTGACATCTTTAGACCAGAGGAGAACTGCCAAGAAGACCTTTTACAGAGCCATCTCCGTGGTCAGGGAGTTTAGCCAGCGGACCCAGTCGGGCAAAGGGATGAACCTGGTCAAAGTAAAAAGGCTGGTTCAATCCCTGGTCGACCAGATTCTGCAGAACGAGGAGATCTTCCTGGAGCTTTCGGCTTTAAAAAACTATGACGAGTATACCTACCTACATTCCACCAACGTCTGCATCCTGTCTTTGCTTTTGGGCTTGAGATTGGGCTTGAGTAAAAGGGAACTGTGCGAATTAGGACTTGCCGCCCTTTTTCACGATATCGGCAAGGTAAAGCTGCCTCTGGAGCTTTTGAACAAGCCCTCTGAGTTTGATGAATCGGAATGGGCGAAAATGAGAAAGCACCCTGTAATGGGAGTGAAAAACCTCCTGGCCAGTCTCAAGCTGGATCCCTTTTCGATCCGGGCAATGCTGGTCAGTTTTGAACATCACCTGAACCTGAACCTCTCAGGTTATCCCAAGCTTAAGGAAAAAAGGGACTTGAATCTTTTCTCACGCATCGTCAGCATAGTCGATACCTATGATGCGATGACCTCAGGACGGGTATATCTCAAGACCCCTTTTCCACCAGATGAGGCTTTGAGAAAGATGTTCTACGTTCGGGAGAAAGTATATGATCCCTCCCTTCTCAAGCTCTTCATCAATCTGTTAGGAGTTTACCCGGTCGGTTCTTTAGTCCTTTTGAATGACGGGCAGATCGGGCTCGTGACAAAGAACAACCCGGATAACCCATCCTCTCCTAAAGTAAAATTGATTGCAGATCAGGAGGGAACCAAAGAGGTGCCTGAGATTCTTGACTTAAGCCAGGACTCGTCTTCTTCAGCCGAGCCAGGCGCATCCAGGTCGATCCTGAGATGTATAGACCCCCAGAAGTATAATCTGGATCTTTCTCAATTTATTCTTTAAGGATTGACTTTTAATTCCGCTTCTTTATATTCTCGGATAAAGGTAAATAGTATGAACTGGAGAAAAAAAGAGTTCTGGATAACTTGCGGGCTTCTGATTATAACCCTTATCCTGGTAAATCTTCTGCGCTATTCACGCGTGGAATCAAAAAGACTGCCCGGTTTTGCCCTTATTCCTATGCAATCCGGGAACTGGAGTGGGCAGGAGTATTTCTTTCCGGATCAGACTTACGAGCTTTTGAAAGCTGATGCTTCCACATTAAGGAGATATGCTAACAACGAGGGAAAGGAGCTTTATCTATTCATCTCCTATTTCAAAAGCCAGAAATACGGCTCCCAGATTCATTCTCCGAAAAACTGCCTGCCGGGAAGCGGCTGGAAAATTCTGAGCAGGGAAAAAACCAGGATAAAAGGAACTTCCGGGTCCAGTCTTCTGGTAAACCGGCTTTTGATCTCGGACAATCGGTCCAAAGAGGTTATGTATTACTGGTTCCAGACCAGAAGCGGACTCGTCACGAGCGAGCTGGGATTAAAGCTGGACCTGGTCATCAACTCGCTAAAAAGAGCACCCACAGATGCTGCTTTTATCCGCATAAATCTGCCTTTAAACCAGATCTCAGAAAGAGAGGCTCTTTTTATGGTCGAGGATTTTCTGAAGGTTTTTCAGCCCAGGATAAAAGAGGCTCTGCCTTTTTAAATCGTAAGGGCACTGCTCCATACCAAACTTCTTTATGCCTTGGTAGGGTGAGTTAACCATAAAAACTCCTTGATGCTTATTCATATTCTCTCCCTGAAAAGTAAATCATAAAAATGCGTATTTCGGTTTTTAGCCTATATCTATTCTTTAAACCAGGGTCGAGGTTGGGCTCACTTCTCAGATCAAAGAAAGAATTTAGGGGAATAATGTTTCCTGGGGTTTATAATTGGTAAATTCTTCCGATAATCTGAAATAGACATCTTTTAGAGGAGTTTTTATGAATAGTGAAAAAAGAGGCTCCAGAAGGATAAAGACCCATTTCGACTTTGATTTCAGGGTGCCGGACTCAACCAATACTGCTGTTTTTACCAATTCCAGGACCAAAGATATCTCCACCTCCGGAATGCAGTTTATCTCACCGTTTCCTTTAGCCATTGGCTCGAGCGTGGAGATCAAGCTACACCTGTCAAGAGCAACTCAACCTCTGAACATCATTGGCAAGGTGGCTTATATCTCTCAGTGGGAGATGGAGCAATACGTTATCGGCGTGACTTTCACTCAGCTTGAGCCAGAAGCCCAGGAGGCTTTAAAAAAGCAGATCCAAAGTATTGACATTTATCCTTTGCTGGAACAGATGGTAAAAGAGCAGGCATCCGATCTACACCTGACCGCGAATCATCTTCCTACTTTGAGGGTCGACCGGGAATTGAAAAACTTGGGTAATAAGTCCTTGTCTCCAGATGAAGCGAAAAGATTGATTTATTCAGTTATGACCCCCCAGCAGATCAGTAGTTTCGAGAAGATAAAAGAGTCAAACTTCGCCTACTCCATTTCTAATCTGGGAAGATGGAGGGTGAATGTGCATTTCCAGCAGGGTAATGTGGAATCAGCCTTTCGTCTGATCAAACCGCCTGACAAAAGCATTGCTGAGCTGGGGCTACCTCACGTGGTAGAAGAGCTGGCCAAGTGCAATGATGGTTTAGTTGTGGTGTCCGGGCCGGCAGGAGTCGGGAAAAGCACTACCATAGCCGCAATGATCGAACTGATAAACAAGGAATCCAAAAAAGTGATTATCACTCTGGAAGACCCGATTGAATTTGTGCACCAGAGTAAGAAATCCTTAATTAAACAGAGAGAGATCGGGATCGATACTCATTCCTTCAAGCACGGTTTAAAGCACGTCTTGAGGCAGGATCCGAACGTAATCTTCATCGGGGAAGTCAGGGATCTGGAGACAATGGTCACCGCCCTGACCGCAGCAGAAACCGGACACCTGGTTTTTACCACCTTGCATACCAGTGATGCACCTCAGACCGTCAACCGTATCCTGGGGATTTTTCCGCATGACCAGAGGCAGGGGGCGGCTCTGCAGCTTTCCTCCTGTTTAAAGGGAGTCATCTGCCAGAAGCTTCTTCCCAGGAGGGATAACCAGGGGCTGGTGCCGGTTACTGAGGTTTTGATCGGGACACCTGCGGTAAAGGGGACTATAAGACAGATGAAGATCGAACAGTTAGCCTCGTTAATCCAGACCGGGGCTCAGGATCAGATGCAGAGTATGGACAATTCGATTTTCAATTTCTATGAGAGGAAATTAATCTCCTATGAAACTGCAGCCAACTGGATTAAAGAAGGCATAGTTATGAATGCTTTAATCGAGAAAAGAAGGCAGGAACAATTAGCCTTTCAGAGAATGGCAGAAAAGGTGCGCTAAGATTAAAGAAGAAGGAGCCAAAAGGGAGAGTTTTTTTAAAAACTCTTCCTTTTTCTTTTTGGTTCCTTTAATGCTTCAGAAGTGGAAATTGGCAGCAAAAAATCAAAGATTTTTCCTTGATTTAAAATAGTCTCCAGTTATATTATAAATGTTTACATCAACAAGAAAAGATAGATCCAAAATCTGGTGTCAAAATGAATGACTTGACAATCTCTAAGATCTCGATAAAATCATTCAGTGTATGGAAAATATTTGTTTTTTTTGTTCTTATCTTGATTTCATATTCCCGCATGTTTGGAACCAAACCTGTTGATCCCTACGAAGATGCCAGGAGATATCTTGATGCAGGTCTGGTGATAGTAGGTCAGGTTCTTTCTTGCACAACTACAGTTACCGAAGAAAGGGAAATACCTGGAGACAGCGGGTGGGTAAATCATCAGGATAAGCTTATGAAGACTTATACTATAAGAGTGGATAGCGTGCTAAAGGGCTCCATCCCTGATTCTACCATCATTATCCAAAGTGAATCGTTTAATACTTGGAGGTCAAGACTCTTTAACATTGGTGAAAAAGGGGACTCTTTATTTCTGGGACAGGATTTCCTGAGTATTGACGAAAGCGATGCTGTTGTTCCTGAGTCAGGTAAATTTATTCTACTGCTCAAAGAAGTAGATGGAATTTATACCTCCATCCTGTGCAGGGCTTATGACAAATTCAACCTTGATTTTTTAAAAGAAGTAAAAGAAAAAGGCGAAGATTATTTTAAACCGCCTAAACCTTTAGGGGAATAAGGGTGTCAAGGAAACGACGCTCCATAAGGATGTAGGGTAGGGGCAATTCATGAATGCCCCTACGATCTGGCAAAATCAGCCATTAATTTCAAAAAAATCAAAAATTTTCCTTGACAAAATAAATTACCTGCGTATAATAATAAAAATTGTAGCCTTTTATCGGAATTTGGATCCGTAGGACGGAGGTGGACAGAGTGAAAATCAGAATTAATACAAATCATTGCACAGGGGATACTCTGCCCACTTTTGAGGGTAAAAGGCTGAAATGAGATAGGCAAAAATCCAGTTAATTGAAACCGTGGCTTATCCAGAGTAGATCACGGTTTTTTAGTTTATAAATATAAAGAGGATTTTAATATGAGTTACGCCATAGAAACTTTAGAGTTGACCCGGACTTTCAAAAAAGGTAAAAAGAAGAACAATTCCAATTCCAAACAGCCAGAGCTTATTATGGCTCTGGATGAGGTCAACCTGACCATAAATCCAGGCGAGCTTTTCGGAGTATTGGGTCCGAATGGTGCAGGCAAGACCACTTTGATAAAAATCCTGTCAACTCTTCTCCTGCCTACTTCGGGGATTGGTTTAGTAGATGGAATAGACGTGGCAAAATATCCGGAAAAGGTCAGGAAGAAGATAAATATGGTCTCAGGCGGGGAGCATTCTGGTTACGGTATTCTGACTGTAAGGGAGAACCTGTGGATGTTCTCCCAGCTTTACGGAATGCAGACTAAGGTCGCCTTGCAGAGAATAGATGAGCTGATGAATCTTTTAGGGATGCAGGAATATTCCCGGCTCAAAATCTCCAAGCTTTCCACCGGGATGAGGCAGAAAATGAACATCATCCGCGGATTTGTGTGTGACCCGCAGATACTGTTCCTGGACGAGCCGACTTTAGGCCTGGACGTGCAGATCTCCAGAGAGGTGAGGAAATTGATTAAATCCTGGGTAAAAGAAAAAAAGGAGAAGACAGTCCTTCTGACCACCCATTATATGGCTGAGGCAGATGAGCTTTGCGACCGGGTAGCGATTATCGATAACGGAAAGGTCTTAGCCTGCGACTCCCCTTCTAACCTGAAAACGTCGCTAAAGCAGGACGCTGTTTTTCATATCGAGGTCAACCTGATGCTGGATAATCTGGACCGCTTTAACCAGATACCAGGAGTCAGAAAATTCGCCTATGAGCACAAACCCCATACTGGAAGGACTGATTTGAAATTCATCCTGGAAAACGACTCTTATATCTCCGCTGTAACCGGGGAGATTAGCAACAACGGCTCAGAGATTTTGAGTTTATCCAAAACTGAGCCAACCTTAGAGGATGTCTTTGTCTCCTTATGCGGTAAAGGGTTAGAAGATGAAAACAGAACTTAGAACAAACCTTAAGGCGATCTTCGGTCGGGCATACGTTAGATTAGTTGGCGCACACCGAGAACCAAGCTGGCTTATCTCAGAGGCGCTTCTGCCTTTACTTTCCACTGCTTCATTTGTATACGTTTACAAGGCTTTGAAAGCCCCGGAAGAGTACACTGGTTTTGTTATCTTGGGCGGGGCTATGACTGCTTACTGGATTAACGTCTTATGGTCAATGGCGGCTCAATTCTACTGGGAAAAGGAGATGGGGAACTTGGAGCTTTATTTAGTCGCTCCTATCTCCCGAATGGCAATCCTTTTAGGAATGGCAACTGGCGGATTTTATCTGGCATCAACCAGAGCGATTTTCGTCTTTGTGGTGGGAAGCTTGATCTTCAAGGTGAATTTTGTGGTGATCAGTTTAGGGAAATTAGCCCTGATATTCTTTTTAACCCAGGTTGCCCTTTACGGTCTGGGAATGATGTTCTCATCCCTATTTATGCTTTTCGGCAGGGAAGCCTGGCATACCACCAACCTTTTTCAGGAGCCGATATACCTTTTGTCCGGATTTTTTTTCCCCGTTAAGAGCTTGGGATTCACCATTGGACTTTTGGCTTCTTTCATTCCTCTGACCTTAGGCTTAGATGGGATGAGGCAATTGGCTTTTAAGGGTGGAAAGGAGTCAGGACTATTGAATGTCAATTTAGAAATAGGGATTCTGGTTATACTTTCGATATTTTTTCTTATTGCCGCACATTATGCTCTAAAATATATGGAGAATATGGGTAAGAAGGAAGGCAGATTGACTTTGAGGTGGCAATAAATTGTAGGGGCAATTCATGAATTGCCCCTACGGACGGAGACGCATTCTATGCGTCTCTACGGTTTGGAGTGTAAACCTTCAGGTTTGCTTAAATAAAAAGGTAAAGCTTAAGCTTTACACTCCAATAGCAGAAATATGAAAAACGAATTCGATGCTTATGCGGATTTCTACGATAAGTGGAACGAGAATTTTATCTCCGATATCCCGCTGTGGCTGGAGTATGCCAGGAAATGCGGCTCGCCGGTTCTAGAACTGTGCTGTGGAACAGGGAGGATTCTTTTGCCAATAGCTCGGGAAGGGATGGAAATCACCGGGCTGGATATCTCCGAGAAGATGCTGGACAAAGCCAGGGAGAAATTAAATAAAGAGCCAGAAGAGGTGAAAAGAAAGGTGACTTTGCTTCAGGGTGATATGAGGAATTTTCATCTGAAAAAGGAGTTCAATTTTATCTTCATCCCTTTTAATTCGTTTCTGGTTCTTCTCTCAAGTGAAGAGCAGAATAACTGTTTACGTTCAGCCTATAAACATCTCTCTTCCCAAGGTCGGCTGGCTATCAGTATGTTTAATCCAGACCTTTCCAGGGCAGAAGGAGTTTTAAGAAGCGAGGGGGACATTCTGGAGGATTATCCTCAGGCAGGGGATACAACTCAGATTTTCTCTAACCAGTTTTTCGATAAGCCGAAACAAATCATCAAAGTGAGGATTTTCGTTGATACCACCAGGAGGAGCGGAGAGCTTTTCCGCAAAACCATCGATCTGAAGACGAGATATTTTTTCCAGGATGAATTTGAAAAGATACTTTTTTCCAACGGGTTCGAAACCGTGGAGCTTTTTGGAAATTATGACAAAGCACCGTTTAAAGAGGATAGTCCCTTTATGATCTTTGTGGCGAAGAAGAGGTAGCGGAGGTCTTTAGACCTCCATAAAAAAACAATGGAAGGCTGAAGCCTTCCGCTACAAATCTTGAACAATGTGGAAATTTATGGCTTTTGATAGCCTGCTTGGAGTGCAACAACTTGTTGTTGCGAAATTGAACAAAGCAAGAGCAAGCTCTTGCACTCCGGATTACGGGCCTAATGTAGCGGAGGTCTTTAGACCTCCATAAAATAAATGGAAGGCTGAAGTCTTCGCCAGGATCCTATGGACAAGACCTTGATGGCCTTCCGCTACAAATCTTGAACAATGAGGAAATTTATGGTTTTTGATAGATTAAAAGAAAACTTGAGAACGACAAGGCTGGCTGGCAAATTGGGCTGGGCAATGGAGGCTAACTGGGCAGACCCGTTTCTTTTTGCGATTTATTCCATAATTCGTCCAATCGCCTCATCTCTGATCTTAGTCTTTATGTATCTGGTAGTCACCAGAGGAAAAACTTCTTTCGACCTTTTCGCCTACATATTCTTAGGGAATACTTTTTTTATGTATGTGTATAACGTTTTGTTCGGTATTTCCTGGGTGATTCACGAGGACAGAGATCATTATGAGATGCTCAGGTATATCTACATCGCTCCTATAAGGATGTATTATTATCTCTTTGGTAGAGGTATTGCCAAACTTATCACAACGACTATCGCTATCATCATCACTTTAGCTTTCGGTATGCTGGTCTTGAAGATACCGATAAACCTGGCTCAGGTGAATTATCCCCTGTTTTTCATAACTTTGATGGTCGGGCTTTTCGTGATTACCTGTCTGGGAATTCTCCTGGCCGGGATTACGATGCTCACTGCTCATCACAGCTTTGCTTTGACCGAAGGGTTGGGCGGGATTTTCTATTTAGCCTGTGGAGCGATTTTCCAGATAGACCTTTTACCTAACTGGCTGCAATATATCTCCAAGGCTTTACCTTTAACTTACTGGTTAGAGCTTTTAAGAAGGTCGATTTTAGGTAAAAGCTTGAGCCAGACCTTAGCCAAATATTCTGATTTCCAGCTTCTTTTGATTATGCTTTTTACAACGGCTCTTTTAGCCCTGTTCTCCGATTATATCTACAAATCAATCGAGCATGTCGCCCGGAAAAAGGGGAAGATTGATCAGGTGATTAATTATTAAAAAAAATGGTGGAACAGACATCCTGTCTGTTCCCTGAGGTCAGACAAGAATGCCTGACCTACTGATTACGTATACTTATATCAACGATTGGACACTCACTACTCAGGATAAACTAAACCCACCTTGAGGGCAGGGTGGGTTTACCGATTAAAAATATAAGGGGCAGAATCCGCCAAAGGCAGATTCTGTCCCTACCTTATTAAATCTTAGTTATTTGGTCGTTCCTTTATTTAATTCATCCAGAATCTTGGCGGTCAAATCCATATCCTCTTTGGCGTAGAGGACGTTCCCTCCAGAGGAATCCAGAATCAAAGCATAGCCATCTCTTAAGGCGACTAACTGGATCTTTTCATTTATCTTATCAATTAAAGGCTTGGAAAGCTCCCTTTCTTTTCTTGCCATCTCGCCATCAGTCCCTAAGACCCTGGTGGCAAACTCCTGATATGCTTTTTGTTTGGCCAGTATCTGCTGCTGTTTTTCCTGTCTCTTCGCCTCAGTCAGGAGAGCTCCCTGTTTATCCAGTTCTTCCCGCAAGGCAAGGATTTCCCCCTGCATGGTGCTGTCCTGGGTTCGCCACTGGGCTAACTGCCGGCTGAACTTCTCCTGGGCATCCGCGAACTCCTTGTATTCGAATTTGAGCTTTTCCACGTCCACGTAACCTATTTTCGGCTGTTGGGCCGGGACTGCCCGGGTAAGGAGAGTCATTCCCAAAAACAAAAGCCCGAAAAGATACAACGACTTTTTCAACATCTAAATCCTCCTTTGTGCTCTGTAATATATGTTCTTGGCAATTAATTTACAAGAAAAGTTTTTTAAAAGTGTCCTTAGCGTCCTTTCCCACCAGGGTAATTATGGTATCGTTTTCCTTAAGGATAGTATCCCCTTTGGGAATGATTATCTGGTTTTCCCTTAAGGCTGCAATTATTATACAATTCTGAGGTAAGGTTAGTTTGGAGATCTTCTTGTCGATAAGAGAGGAATCTGAAGAAAGCTGGGTCTGGAAGATCTCCACCTCTCCTCCCTTTAGAGCCAAGAGCGGAATGAACATCCCGGCATCGATCTTCTCCTCGATCAAAGAGCCTATTATGCGGGTGGAGGAGACAGTCGCATCCACGCCTAAGCTCTGAAAGATCTCCTCATTTTTAGGATCATTTACCCGGGCGATAGTTTTTGGAATAAGGTAAAGAATTTTAGCCATCTGGCAGATGATTAAATTATCCTGATCCATCCCGGTTACTGCTACCAGCACGTCTGCCCGGTTGGCTCCCATATCCATCAAGGTATCAAGCTCAGCCCCGTCTCCCAGGATAACTGATTCTCCAAATTCCTCTGAAAGTTTGCCGTATCTTGCCGGGTCTTTTTCCACCAGCAAAACCTCATGTTTCTCCGCCATAAGAAGCCGGGCAAGGCTATGCCCTACCTGACCACCACCAACTATAATCACGTACATTTTTATCTTCTCCTCTATCTGAATTTCAACTAAGTGCTCTCAGACAAAAACTTTTCTATTTTTTTTGCGGTGTCTATAGTCGGACAGATTATATTCAAATCCAGTTCCTTAAAAGCCTCAGCCCTTTTCGGGTCGTAAACCCTCAAGAAAATCTTCGAGGTTTTAAATTTTTCCCGGACCAATTGAGCAGCCATAAGGTTGGTGTTATCGTCGTTCGTCACCGCGATAAAAACCTCAGCTTTTTCTATTTCTGCCTTTTTCAAAGCCCCCTCATCGATTCCAATCCCCAAGAAAGCTTTTCCACCAAAATCTCTGCCCAGCCTTTTAAGAGAGCCGGGGTCCTGGTCTATAACCGAGACCTCATCTCCTTTAGAAAAAAGCTCGGTGGCGAGCAATGCTCCAACTCGACTGCATCCTAAAATTACCACTTTCATATTCTTCTCCTAAGAAAAAGTTTAACTGCTTTCAGGAAGTTTGTCCAGAATGACTTCACACGGGGCTTTGCGGATCAAAATATCAGAGGTCCTTCCCCAGAGGGATTGAGCACCGCGCAGATCGGTTCGCATGCCCAAAACAATCACATCCACCTGATTATCTTTAGCTGCTCGAATTATCCCCTCTCCTGCTTCCCTAGCCCTCTCAACTAAAAGGACTGGAGGGAGGTGATGAAGCTCGACGATCTCTTTTCCCCGGTTTAAAATCTGGTTCGCCTTTTCCTCAGCTTCAGGCATAGGAGCATTTAAGGGAAGAGTGCGAGGGATTTCTATCACATAGGTCAACACTATTTCCGCCTGATGCTCAGCCCCTAATCTACAGGCTAACTCTATCCCCCTTTCAGAATAGGGCATACCAGAAGTCGGGACCAGAATCCTTTTCAAAGCCTCAACCGACCTTCGAGCTTTGGCAACCTCCGGCTTGATCTGGGGTGGGGGATGGAGCATCCACCATAGAATTCCGCCTATAGAAAAGAAGAAAACTACGGCGATGATTATGCCTAAAGGTGAAACCTGAACATGCATTATTTTTTTCTTCCCTTTAAAAATCTGTAGATAAAACTCAAGCGATAAATCCCTAAACCTAAAAATCCTCCACCAACTAAAAGGGTGAGGATGAAGATTCCTGAAAACAAAGCTCGAATAAGGATTATTCCGCCTAAAATTGTCATCAGAACACTGGTTATGATCTGATAGTAGTCCTGACGGGTTAAACTTTTAGAAGAATTTAAGGAAAAGCTTTTCATTTTATCTGCACTCTCTTTTTATCTCTTTCAGCCAAAGCGTTCTTATACTGCTCTAATAAATCATATTCTTCAGCCGAGGTTAAAACCTCTATCTGCTCTTTCTCCCAGTTATGTTTGATGCTTTTAAATAGGGGAAACCCTTCTTTTTTTCTATACCAGGCATAATAGATGAAGCACAATAAAATCCAGGCAGGTCCGGCTATCCTTCCAATGGTGTGAGTCAGGACCACCATAAAGAGAATAGTAGCTACACCTAACATACCGATGACTCCCAGCAGAGGGAAATCTACTTTCCTTCCCTTATACCCTATTTTTATATTCAGAGGCATCTTATAAGGTCTGGGAGTATAGGGGTCTGAAAACCTGAGCTTTATCAAGGCGATAAAGACCAAGGTATAACCCAAAGATGCTCCAAAGGCATACATATTCCCTAAGGTATCCATGGCATGAGGAGTCAAAAAGGACAAAACAGTTTGAATTACCGCAATCATAGAAAAAATAACTATATTCCGGACTGGGGTATGAAATTTTGGATGAACTGTATGAAACCAAGGACTAATTATCCCAAACTGGCTCAGGGAATAAGTTAGCCTGGAAGCGCCCATAACTCCGGTATTAGAGGAGATGAAAAGCATTAAAGCGCCTAAACCAGCTGCGAATGGACCTGCAATAAACCCGATCAGAGGAATAGCTTTAGCTAAAATTGCAACCGGATTATCCATATGCTTTGCAAACTCCTGCCAGGGCAAAACACCTAACCCTAAAGTGGAGAAAGCAACTGCGAAGATGAAAACTGTGAAGATTAAAGTTAAAGAGGTCCTGGGGATTATAGTTGCAGGTCTTCTGGTCTCCTGAGCCGCCTGAGAGATAGATTCTAAACCTATAAAGGAGATAATGGCTAAGGAGGAACCATACATAAAGTTATGTAAAGAAGGGAACTGGGTTTTCCACTGCATAGCTAAAAACTCTGGTTTCCAGGCAAAGAGAAAACCCATAATAACTAAGGCAGACTCTGTGAGGATTACTATCACCCCAATCAACTCGTTTATAAAAGAAGATTCTTTTATACCTTTTATATTAATCCAGATCAAAATAGAAATCAATACCAGAGTCTCTATACACCAGAAGTAGTTAACATTGTGCAATGGGCCAATTGATATAGCAAAACTTTCTATGCTTCTTCCCAAGATATAAGGCATAAAGAAGTTCAAATAGCCGGCTGAGGCAGTAGCAAAAAGTGCTATGTCGATGGTATAGTCTAAAAGTAAGGCTGCTCCTCCTACAAAGCCCCAGAAATCTCCTAATCCCCGCATGGTAAAATAGGGACCACCTCCAGCCACCGGATAGGCTGAAGCAAGCTCAGTGTAAGCTAAGCCAATCATTATGTAAATTATACCAGCTAAGGCAAAGACTAAACTGGAGGCGCCCTGAGTATAAGCCATCACCAGACCTAAGGCAACGTAAGTATTTGCCCCAACATCCGCAAATCCCCAGGTAAAGGAGCCCCAGACAGAGATATCCCGGCGAAGCTCTAATTTTTCAGTTGTTTGAACCTGTGCCATTTCACTCCCAATCAGTAGAATTCCTTGATAACGTAGTTGCTCGATTCATCGAGCCAGCAAAGAGCCCAATGAATTGGGCAACTACAAAGAAAAAAGACCAATGAAAACCCAGTGGTCTAAGCTACTTTAATTCTTCACTCCTCTCTTCACGCCTGCGAAGTTAGCTGACGGGCTCGGGTCAAGAGAAGACCCTACCTCACCTATGGCGGGATTCGCCCCAAGAATATTTTTGGGTCCTCCGCTTCCGCCTTAAAACGAAATTAGGCGATTTGTTGAAGATTGAATATATATACGAAAAAAAGGTTGTCAATATAAATATTAACAAAAAAATGACGGATGACTGATAACGAATGACGGATAAAAGAAAAGGAAAACGAAAGATGGAAGAAGGAAGATGAGAAAATAAAAAAATGATGGATAACTGATGTCGAATAACGAATAAAAAACTGTAACGTTGCCACTCACGTGGCGGCGAAAGAGCTTATTTCCCCTCCCTGGATGGGAGGGGGATTAAGGGGAGGGAGAAATCGTTTGCCGCTTACCCCTCTCCCTCTCACACAAGCCGTTAAAAGCCTTACGGCTCGTAGAGGGGAGAGGGATTGATTTGGTAGCCGCAGACTTCAGTCTGCGTTCGTTTCAAACTCATCCCCTGGCCCCTTCTCTTAGGAAGAGAAGGGGTGAAAGTCCCTCTCTTTTTAAGAGAGGCCTGCCCCGCCAACGGCGGGGGATTCAGGGTGAGTTCGTAATGTGATATTATTTTACCTATCATCATTGATCCTTAGTAGCCGTAGACTTTAGTCTACGTCACGCCCAAATGGTCAGCTACCTGTAATGAGAGAAATTATCCTGCCACCTGCATCCCTGCTGAAAGAACCGCGGTATGCCCCTAATAAATTGAGAAATTCTTTGTTTGTCAACAGGGAAAGTGTTCTTGACCTGATAGATTATATCCAGATACTGGTAGGGGCTCCAGATTTTGAACTCCTACAAATTCTATTTTTGTTGACATCTATTAAATCAAGACTTAATTTGACTTTTGTGGATTTTTATTTAGACTTTGATTTTTCAGACTGGAGGTTTTTATGGAATACAGACCGGTAAAAGCCCCTCGAGGAACAAGCCTTTCCTGTAAAGGATGGCACCAGGAGGCGGCTTTGAGGATGCTTCAGAATAACTTAGATGAGGAGGTGGCGGAAAAGCCTCAGGAGCTGATTATCTACGGTGGAAGTGGCAAAGCTGCCCGGAACTGGGAATCTTATTATGCGATTGTGGAAGCTCTGAAAAATCTGGAGGGTGATGAAACTCTCTTAGTTCAATCCGGCAAGCCGGTAGGGATTTTCAAAACTCATTCCTATGCTCCGAGGGTTTTGATTTCAAATTCAATGATGGTGCCTGCCTGGGCTAACTGGGAGAAGTTCAGAGAGCTGGAAAAGTTGGGTCTGATTATGTTTGGGCAGATGACTGCAGGCTCCTGGATTTATATAGGAACTCAAGGGATTTTGCAGGGGACTTATGAGACTTTTGCCTCAGTTGCAAAAAAACATTTCGGCGGAGATTTGAAAGGGAAATTTATCCTGACCGGTGGAATGGGAGGTATGGGCGGGGCTCAGCCTTTAGCAGTTACGATGAATGGTGGTGCGGTTCTCTGTGTGGAGGTGGATAAAGAGAGGATCGAAAGGAGGCTATCCAAGGGTTACTGCGACAAAATGGTCGAGAGTCTGGATGAGGCTTTAGAGATTGTTTTAAAAGCGAAAAACAAAGGGAAGGCAATCTCTATAGGTTTGGTAGCTAACTGTGCAGATACTCACCCTGAAATTTTAAAGAGAGGGATAATTCCAGATATCGTTACTGACCAGACCAGTGCGCATGATGAGCTTAACGGGTATGTGCCTGCAGGTATTCCTTATGAGGTGGCATTGAGTCTGAGAAAAGAAGATCCAGAGGAATATATCAAAAGGTCGATGGAGTCGATTGCCAGACATGTTCAGGCGATGTTGGGGTTTTTGAAAGCTGGCTCCATAGTTTTCGATTACGGCAATAATATCCGGGGTCAGGCAAAAAAAGCTGGGGTGGGGGATGCGTTTGACTTTCCGGGATTTGTAGCGGCTTATATCAGGCCTCTGTTCTGCCTGGGCAAAGGACCTTTCAGGTGGGTAGCATTGTCCGGAGACCCTGAGGATATAAAAATCACGGACAAAGTGGTTTTACGTGAGTTTAAAGAAGATGAGCCTTTGTGCAGATGGATAAAATTAGCCTCAAAAAAGGTTCAATTCCAGGGACTGCCTGCAAGAATCTGCTGGCTGGGCTATGGAGAAAGAGCACATTTCGGGGGGATTATCAACTCGCTGGTAAAAAGGGGAAGGATAAAAGCCCCGGTAGTTATCGGCAGAGACCATCTCGATTGTGGCTCGGTCGCATCACCTTACAGGGAAACCGAAGGGATGAAAGACGGCTCAGATGTGATTGCAGACTGGCCTATCCTAAACGGGCTTCTGAATGCAGTCTCAGGTGCTTCCTGGGTTTCAGTTCATCACGGAGGTGGAGTGGGAATAGGAAATTCGATTCATGCAGGGATGGTAATTGTCGCAGACGGTTCCAAGGAAATGAAATTGAGATTGGAAAGAGTGCTGACGAATGACCCTGGGATTGGAGTTGCCAGGCATGCAGATGCTGGTTATGAGGAGGCAATCAAGGTGGCAAAGGAAAAAGGGATAAAGATACCGATGCTGAAAGAATAAAAGTTAGAAGTGAGACGGAAGACGAGATTGTAGTTGCTCGATTTATCGAGCTAAAATATTTGGTAAGCAAATAAATCCTGTCGGGTCAGTCCGCCTGCGGCGGACGACAGGCACTTATGAAAGACGTTAAACGAAAAAATGAAAAAAGCTACTCTTCTGATTAAAAACGCAAAACAGCTTTTGACTCTATCCTCAAATAAAAAAGGTCCTCGCAACGGGAAGGAAATGGAGGATTTGGGGCTGATTGAGGATGGGGTGGTTGCGGTTTCAGGTAAAAAAATTGTTGCGGTTGGGAAGACCAAAGATGTTCTGGTGAAGATCAAAATAGACCGGAAGACAAAAGTCATCAATGCCCAGGATAAGGTTGTCCTACCCGGTTTTGTGGATTGTCACACTCATCCGGTTTTTGGAGCGACCAGAGAAGAGGAGTTTGAGTTAAGGATAAAAGGGAAAAGTTATGAGGAGATTGCCCAGGCAGGTGGCGGGATCAGGTCAAGCGTCAGGTCTGTGCGACAGTTGTCAAAAGATGAGTTGATAAGATTAGCTTTGCCACGTCTGGACAGATTTTTATCTTATGGCACTACCACAATTGAGGCAAAATCCGGGTACGGTCTTTCTCTGAAGGACGAGATAAAAATTCTGGAGGTGATTAAAAAGTTAAATCAGATTCATCCTCTGAGTTTGATCCCTACTTTCTTGGGGGCACATGAGATCCCAGATGAATATAGAGAAAAAAGACAGGAATATATCGATTTACTGATTAAACAGATGATTCCAGAAGTTGCTAAAAGGAAATTGGCTTTGTTCTGTGACGTTTTCTGCGAAAAAGGTGTCTTCAACATAGACGAGTCAAGAAAAATCTTAGAGACGGCTAAAAGCTATGGGCTAAAGCCAAAACTTCACGCTGATCAATTGATTTCTTTCGGTGGGTCAGAATTAGCCGCAGAGCTTAAGGCTGTTTCTGCTGACCATTTAGAGTTTATCTCTGATTCAGGCATTGAGAAGATGAAACAGTCTGGCACGACTGCGGTCTTATTGCCAGGTGCAGTTTTCGGATTGGGTAAAGATAATTACCCTCCGGCACGTAAAATGATTGATATGGGTTTACAGATTGCCCTGGCAACAGATTTTAATCCGGGCAGCTCTTTTACAGAATCTATGCCAATGATTTTGAGCTTAGCCTGTTTGAGGATGAAACTAACTCCGGCTGAAGCGATTACTGCGGCAACTATTAATTCAGCTTATGCCATAGATAAAGGAGATTCGATTGGCAGTCTGGAACCAGGTAAGAAGGCGGATATAGTTATCTGGGATGTGAAAAATTATAAAGAGATATCGTATCACTACGGAGTTAATTTGGTGGATAAGGTCATCAAAAATGGTGAGGTAATCAGATGAGCAGATGGATTCTGAGTTTTCGACTCATCTCCCTATTTGCTGTCTACTGTCTACTGTCTACTTTTTCCTCCTGTGGACCTTATTCTTTCACCGGCGCAGGCTTGCCCGGCATCAAGACCATCGCCATCCCTTTATTTGAAAACCAAACCGAGGAATATGGGATCAGAGAGGAATTGACGAACAAGTTAGTCCTGGCTTTTGTGCAGGATAATACCCTAAAAGTAGCTAACGAGCGGATCGCGGATGCAGTTCTCCGGGGGACCATCCTGAAATATCAAAAGGAAGCTTACACTTTTGATGAAAACGAGAACGTGAAGGAATATATTGCCAGAATCTATGTGAAGATAACAGTCGAGGACAAGAAGCATAACAAGAATATTTGGGAAGAAGAAAACCTTCAGGGCTGGGGAACCTTCTCCGCTGATTCGTCTGAAGCCTATGGGAAATCCAAGGCGATTGATAAACTGACTGAGGATATTGTGAACAGGACGGTGAAAGGGTGGTAGATGTAAGTTGAAAAGGTGATAGGTAATAGGTAGTAGGTAATAGGTTTTTCCCTACCTCCTACCACCTACGACCTATTTTCAGGAAAATTATTGACAAATAAAAAGAGGTGTAGTAGATTTCGACCAAGACAAAGTTCAAAGCGAGGAGAAAATGAGAAAAAAGACAATCCTTTCAGGAATAGGAATATTTTTATTATTGCTTACTTCAACTATCTGGGGAGCAAACTCCAAAGTCGGAACTACTGCCTACCCTTTTTTGAAGATCGGGGTTGGGGCAAGAGCCAGTGCAATGGGGGGGGCTTTCGTGGGGTTATCGGATGATGAATCGGCCCTGTATTTCAATCCGGCGGGCCTTTTACAGTTGAAAGGCAGGCATTTTATCACCTATTATAACAATTATGTAACTGACATCCAGTCCGGATTTGTGGGTTATATCCATCCCTATTCAGAGAAGGCAACCCTGGGTTTGTCTATAAATTATTTCAACTACGGTTCAATGGAGCAAACTGATAACCTAGGCAAGAGCCTGGGGACCTTTGGAGCTGCTGATTTATCTTTTGCCTTCTCCTATGCCAGAAAGATTAAACCCCGATTCGACCTGGGGGCTAATGTCAAGTTCATCGTTGAGAGCGAGGGTGCTCAAAATCATTCCTCAGATGCCTTAGCCTTAGACTTGGGTGGATTCTACCAGCACAAAGACGAGCGGACCAGATTCGGAGCAGTAGTGCATAACTTAGGTTTCCAGCTTAAAGGGTTTTCCTCCAGCCATAAAGACCCTCTTCCCACAGTGGTGAAATTAGGAATCTCGCACAACCTGAAGGAGGTGCCGCTCTTAGTGACTGGGGACGTATCCGTACCGTTTGACAACGACGTCTATTTCAGCCTGGGAGGAGAGTTGACCTATTTAAAGCCTCTTTTCCTGCGAGTGGGCTGGACCTCTTTTGGGGAAAACTACAAGACCGGTTTGGATAAGGATAAGTGGGCTGGCGTTTCTTTTGGCTTTGGGATTAACTGGAAAAAATATAAATTTGATTATGCTTTTTCCTCCTACGGGGATTTAGGAGGGGTTCACAGGGTAACCATAGCCGGGGGGATATAAACCTTCATATTAAGGAGGGGAAAAGATGCCAGAAGAGGAGATAGGAAAAGTAGCCAGCTATTTTTCCAAGATCGGCGTGGCAGCGATAGACATCACCAAAGGGGTTTTGAAAGTGGGCGATAAAATCCATATCAAGGGACACACCACAGATATTGAGCAGGATGTCGATTCGATTCAGATCGAGCACCAGAGCGTGCCAGAGGCAAAGCCCGGGGATTCGATCGGGATAAAAGTGAAGGACAGGGTCAGGGACCACGACATCGTCTACAAGGTGCTGCCTTAACTAACAAAGTGTCATTCTGACCCCCGAAGGGGGGAAGAATCTGTATTCAAAGGAGGAGGATTCTTCGGTCGTCCCCTAAGGGTACTCCCTCAGAATGACAGCGAGGGCTTTTGTAACACACCCTCAAGGTTTGCCCTACGAAAAAACCTCGGTCTTGCCTTGATTATTAAATAAGAGGTTGTTTTGATTAAGATTCCAGAAGGGGTATATTTCAAGGATATACCCATAGATGAAAAATACAAAAGCGCCACAACCGGACTGCTCCAGAGAATTCACACTATCTATAAAGGAATATATCAGAAATTCGGGCAATCAGGGCTGGACCTGATCAGAGAGGTCAGCGAAACTTATGGTAAGGAGATCGCAGAGCGGGGCAAAAAAAGGGTCAAGCCGGGTGATGTCAAATCCGCAGGACTTTTCCTGATACGGGTGTTTGAGATGATCAACTGCCAGGGGGAGGTAACGGAGTTTTCAGATGATAAAATGGTAATCCGGCTTTTCAAATGCCCCTATCCTTTCGATGACCCCAAGCTGTGCGAGGCTCATACCACGATGGAGAAAACCCTGATTGAATCGCTGGGCGAAAACCTCTCCTATAAGATTACTGAGTCTATCCCCTCAGACGGAAGGTTCTGTGAGCACGTGATCAGTCTGAAAAAAGGCGCTTGAGGTTTTTTTTGCGGAAGGATGGAATTTTTGCAGGGACAGAACAGTGTTCTGTCCCTACCGCTTTTATGGTGGCACAGGCTTCCAGACCTACGGATCCGTTTCTCGGACCTGTGCAAAACAGACCAGAGGTCTGTTCCGCCTGTTTTCATCTCAAGAATTGGTAGGACAGGTTTTCAACCAGTCCAGGACAGACAAAATGTCTGTCCTACCAGCTATTTATTTTCAGAGTTTATCCTACGGATGCAGGTGGTTGGATAAATCAAACTCTTTTATGTTTTACGCCTGCACTAATTTTCCCGTAATAATAAGAATATGATCGATACAGTTACCTTTGACCTCTGGAATACTTTAATCTATACCTCACCGCAGGACAATCTGAAATATAAAAACAAGAGGATAGAGGGATTTCTCTCCGTGCTGAAACAGACAGGGAGAAACGTGTCCAGGGAAGAAATAGAGAAAGCCTATGATAAAAGTCTTGAGAAATATAAACCTATCAGGGATAGAAATGAGGATATATCTACCAGAGAACAGGTTCAGATAATCCTGGAGTGCTTGGGGAATTCTGAGTTTCAAGATTTGGCTGAGGATGTCTTAAGTGAGTTAGAGAAGGTTTTAGCAAACGCAATCTTTTCAGATCTGCCAAACCTGGTAGAGAGGAGCGAAGAGACACTCAGCTACCTAGATAAAAAAAACTATAAAATAGGTCTCATCTGCAATACTGGCAGAACCCCAGGAAGAGTTTTAAGAGAGGTGCTCAGGAGAAGAAATATCATTCAGTTTTTCAGAGTTTTGACTTTTTCGGATGAACTCAAAATACGCAAACCCAATCCAGAAATTTTTCTTCATACTCTGAAGTCCCTAAATACTTCACCAACCACTGCCTTACACATAGGAGATGAACTGGAAAGCGATATCCTCGGAGCAAAAAGATGTGGGATGAGAGCGGGATGGATTTCACCCGGCCGGGATAAGTTACAGCCTGATTTCCAACCCGAAATAAAGCCTGATTTCATTCTGCCAGACCTGGTTTCACTCAAAAATATATTAGGACGGGAAAAGTCTGCTTAACCCCAAAGAATAACCTTACCAGTTCAATCTGCCGATATATTTTTTAGTTAGATTATTTATCTTGACAGCCACTGGAAAAATTTTATATTAAAATTCCAATTTTTTCGAAAGGCTCGAATCTGCTAAAGGCGGATTCGACTCATAGAAAGGTGAATGAAGATGAAGATCGGTATCTTGACAGGTGGAGGGGATTGCCCGGGCTTGAATGCAGTTATCCGGGCGGTGGTAAGAAAGTCGATTCTTTTCTATAATTCAGAAGTGATAGGAATACTCGAAGGCTGGAGAGGTCTTATGGTAGAGGGCCTGACTGAGGATCTTGTTCTGGATAAGGTCTCCGGTATTTTGCATCGCGGGGGAACTATCATCAAAACGTCCCGCACCAACCCTTATAAGGAAAAAGACGGTGAGAAGAAAGTCATCGAGAACAAAAAGAAATTAGGGTTAGATGCTCTGGTGGTGGTTGGGGGTGAGGATACCTTAGGGGTTGCGGCAAAACTCCATCAGGCAGGGGTGAAGATAGTAGGAGTGCCCAAGACCATAGACAACGACTTAGCTATGACCGATTATACTTTCGGTTTTGATACCGCGGTGAATACCGCAATGGAAGCAATAGACCGCGTGCACACCACAGCCGAGTCTCATAACCGGGTGATGGTGGTGGAGGTTATGGGCAGGCACACCGGCTGGATAGCCATCGAGGCTGGGATAGCCGGGGGTGCGGATATTATTTTAATTCCAGAGAAACCGGTGAATTTAGATAAGGTCTGCGAAGCTATTTGTAAAAGGCATGCGCGAGGGAAAGATTTCAGCATCGTGGTGGTAGCTGAGGGTGCTAAGATCGCTTTACATGAGGAAAATCATAAGAAAGAAAGCTTCATCGTGCAGGATGAGTGCAAGGATGCTTTCGGGCATGTGAGGTTGGGAGGAATTGGAAAACTGTTAGCCACCGAGATAGAGAAAAGAACCGGGTTTGAGACCAGATTTGTGATTCTGGGCCATATTCAGAGAGGAGGCACACCCACAGCTTTTGACAGAGTTTTAGGGACTCGTTTTGGAATAGCGGCTGTGGATCTGGTGCACAAGGGGGAGTTTGGAAAGATGGTAAGTTTGCAGGGGAATAAGATAGTTCCGGTTGACCTGACCGACGCAGTTGCCAAGCTTAAATATGTGGATGAGGAGTTTTATAACATAGCGGAGGTTTTCTCGGCTTGAGATAGTAAGATGAAAAATTTATTATCCTGCGGATCGAGATTTACTACAGTAAAGATTCTCTCATCTTTAGCTGCTTTCCTTATAGTGCTGCTTTTTTCCGGGAGCGCCCAGGCAGTTGATATCAGCTCCGCCGATCTGGTCGGTTTCAGAGGGGGATTCTGGAGAGTCGAGAAAGCTAAAGATCTTCCCTCAACCATCCAGGCAAAAAGATACACGCCTTATTTAGAGCTCTTTTTCTCACACGGGATGAAAAAGGGTTTTTCCCTGGAGTTGAATTTAGGAGCAGGCTACAGAGGCGATACCAAATTCACAGTCCCCGGAGGGTACTACACTGAGAACTGGAATCTATACCCTGTTTCCGGGAAAGTCAAGTATTCCTTGTTCTCATATTATCCTCAAAAAAGATTTCAGCCTTACCTCGATTTAGGGTTGACCTTTTTGACCGCAAGCAGCACCTATAATAACCCTTATTATCTGGGGGTCACGTTTATCAGCACGAAAACCGCCTTCGGTGCGCTGGCAGGCTGGGGTGTAGATTTTGCGGTCTCTTCAAGGATATTGGCTAACCTCGACTTTCAGTATCGTTGGGTGGGGTTCGACCAGGCAGTTGGGGCAATAAAAGATTACAGCGGTCCGCAGTTGATTTTTGGCCTGGAATATATTGTCAAGCAGAAACCAAGCAAGAAGCTTGAATAGATTTTTTAAAAGGAGGTACAAATGGCAATAAGAGTAGCTATCAACGGGTTTGGCAGAATAGGAAAGCTGGTCTATAGAGCCGGTTATAAGAATCCGAATTTAGATTTCGTGGCGGTCAATGACGTAACTGACACCAAGGTCTTGGCACATCTGCTGAAGTACGATTCGGTTCACGGCACCATGCAGGCCGATATAAAGTCGGACGGAAATAAGATAATCGTGGACGGGAAAAGTATGGAGGTATTTTGCGAAAAAGATCCAACTGCTCTTCCCTGGAAAAAGCTGGGAATAGATATCGTGGTCGAATCAACTGGGAAATTCAGTGATGGAAAATCAGCTATGAAGCATATAGAAGCAGGAGCAAAGCAGGTTCTGCTTTCCGCCCCTGCGAAAAAATCTGAGGTTCCGGTCCAGACCATAGTCTTAGGGGTAAACGACGAGCAGATGGACTGCGGCAAATACAAGATTTTCTCCATCGGCTCCTGCACCACTAATGGTCTGGCGCCTATAGTCAAGGTGATCAACGATACCTTCGGAATAAGATGCGGCCTTATGACTACCATTCACGCCTACACCAATGACCAGAGAATTTTAGATTCGCCCCACAAGGATTTGAGAAGAGCCAGAGCAGCCGCTATGTCAATGATACCCACCTCCACCGGAGCAGCCAAGGCGATCGCACTGGTCCTGCCTGAGCTGGCAGGTAAATTAGACGGGGTCTCGGTCAGGGTGCCGGTTTGCGACGGTTCGCTGGTGGATCTGGTGTGCGAGACCGAAAAGGAGATAACCGTGGAAAGCGTGAATGCTGCAATCAAGAAGTTAGCTGAAGGGAAGATGAAAAGATATATCGAATACTGCGAGGACCCGATCGTCTCCTGCGATGTCATCGGAAACTCCCATTCCACCATATTCGATGCCTTATCCACAATGGTCACCGGGAAGAATTTGCTGAAGGTCTTCTCCTGGTACGACAACGAGTGGGGTTTCTCTGTGAGGACGATAGAGATGTTGGAATTGATGGGGAAATAAAATAAAAAGTTCAAGGGTTCAAGGGCTCAAGGGAGAATAAAAAATGTTAGACGTGAGACGTAAGATGTAAGAAGAAAAAATAAGGGGAGGGTAAAAGATGAATAAATTAACCATAGATGACTTGAAGCTGAAGGATAAAAGGGTTCTGGTCAGGGTGGATTTCAACGTGCCTCTGAACGAGAAAAAAGAGGTGGCAGACGATACCCGGATAGTTGAATCTCTGCCCACGATTAAAAAAATTCTGGCTGAAGGCGGGAAAGCTATCCTTATGTCCCATCTGGGCAGACCCAAGGGGAAAGACCCTAACTTGAGTCTGGCACCGGTAGCTAAAAGACTGGAGAAGCTTTTAGGTAAGCCGGTTAAATTCGTCAGCGACTGCATCGGACCTATGGTTGAGAAAGCTGTCTCTGAGTTGAAACCAGGAGAGTGCCTCCTTCTGGAAAATCTGAGATTTTATCCTCAGGAGGAAAAGAATGACCCTGAATTTGCCAAAAGCTTAGCTAAATTGGGGGACGTTTATATCAACGATGCTTTTGGAACAGCTCACCGGGCACATGCCTCAACTGAAGGAGTGACCAAATATTTCAAGGAGTGTGCGGCTGGTTATCTTATGCAGAAAGAGCTGAAATATCTGAGTATGGCTTTGTCCCAGCCTAAAAGACCCTTTGTAGCCATACTGGGAGGTTCAAAGATCTCAGGCAAAATCGACGTTATCAAAAATCTTATGGATAAGGTAGATACCCTGCTGATCGGAGGAGGGATGGCTTTCACCTTCTATAAGGCTTTAGGAAAAGAGATCGGTTCTTCACTCGTGGAAACGGATAAAATAGAATTAGCTAAGGAGATCTTGCAGGAAGCGGATAAGAAAAAAGTCGACTTAGAATTGCCACTTGATTTCGTAATCGCACTTGAAGCTAAAGAGGATGCTGCCACCAAGGTGGTGGACAAAGATAATATCCCTGCAGGCTGGAAGGGATTAGATATCGGTCCCAAAACCGAAGAGCTGTTTAAACAAAAGATCAAGAAAGCTAATACCATTGTCTGGAACGGGCCTATGGGGGTCTTTGAGGTGGAGAAGTTTGCCAGAGGGACTATGGAAGTGGCAAAAGAGCTGGCTGAGGTTACCAGGAAGAATGCAGTTACAATAGTTGGTGGCGGTGATTCAATAGCAGCTTTAGCCAAGGCGAATTTGGAGAAAAAAATGACCCACGTTTCCACTGGTGGGGGTGCTTCCTTGGAATTCTTAGAGGGGAAGACTTTACCCGGGATTGCGGCTTTAACTGATAAAAAATAAACTTTTTCCTCGCAGGAGAAAAAAATAGAAATTGAACGAGAAGAATAATCAAAAATCTGGCAATCACCAGAATTCCGAGGTCAAGAAGAAGACCAGGTCTCTTTTAATTGCCGGCAACTGGAAAATGTACAAAGACCATAAGGATGCTTATGCCATAGCCACAGCTCTAAAGGAAAAATTAGCTGATATTTCGACCATCCGGATAGTTTTATGTCCGCCTTTCACTTCTCTGCAATCAGTAGGTCAAGCCATTGAGGGTTCCTCTTTGCTTTTGGGTGCTCAGGATGTTCACTGGGAAAGGGAGGGGGCGTTCACCGGCGAGATCTCCGCTCAGATGCTCTTAGCTTTGGGCTGTAAATATGTCATAGTCGGACACTCGGAAAGAAGACACCTTTTTCATGAAAGTAATAAAATAGTCAACCTCAAGTTAAAGGCAGTCTTAAAAGAAGGACCTCTGCCGATTTTGTGTGTTGGCGAGACTTTGCAGGAAAGGGAAAGAGGGAAAACCGAAGAGGTGGTAGAAGATCAGCTCAAAGGAGCTTTTGAGGATCTTACCCCAGAGGATATCGGGAAGATAGTTTTGGCTTATGAGCCGGTCTGGGCAATCGGCACCGGTAAAACAGCTACTCCCAAGCAAGCCAATGATGTGCACCTTTTTATCCGTAGAAAGCTTGAAGAGAAATATGGTCCAGAAATGGCTGCTAAGATGAATATACTTTATGGTGGTTCGGTAAAGCCGGAGAATGCCAAAGATCTCTTGAAAGAGCAGGAGATAGATGGGGCTTTAGTTGGGGGAGCGAGCTTAGAAGTGGATTCTTTTGAGAAAATTGTCAGAAGTGGTGTTGATTTGTAGTTTTCAAAAATTAATTTTATAGTTAAAGGAGGAGTTTTGTACGCATTTTTAATCCTGTTGCATATTCTTATCTGTGCAGCTTTAATAATCACGGTCCTTTTACAATCAAGCAAAGGAGAAGGGTTGGCAGGTGCTTTTGGAGGCTCAGGAATAACCGGTGCGGTTTTTGGCGGAAGGGGTGCCGCCACTTTCCTCTCCAAAGCCACCACGATTTTAGCTCTCGCCTTCTTTATAAGTTCCATTGCCCTGACTTTCATAACCCCATTAACCAGCACCAAGGTCACTGGTGGAGGGAAAAGCGCGGTTACCCAGGAGGCACAAAAAGAAAGAAGTCAGGGCTCTGTACCTGCTACCAGCATTCCGGTGACAACTCCAGCCCAGACCCAGACTCAACCTGAACAGGAAAAAAAGGTTGAATTACCTCCTCCACCTCCACCGGGCGAGAAAAAGTAGTCTCCCTCCTTTGTGAGCTTCATTTCAGGAAAGATTCTTTGCGGAAGTGGTGGAATTGGCAGACACGCTATCTTGAGGGGGTAGTGGGGTGACCCGTGGGGGTTCAAGTCCCCCCTTCCGCAGTTTTTTAATCAGGAATGCATCCATCTGGATGCATTTTTTATTTACAAAAGATACTGGATTATAAAGCTTTAGCTTTATCTGTCATTTGGTAAACCTGAAGGTTTACACTCCAGAAAATATCAAAAACTGTTTACTTCAGGAAACACGACTTGACTTGATTCGGGATATTAAGCTTGACATCAATTACCCAACTTTTTTAATTGATTACCAGACGGAGGATGAAATAAGGAGGAGAGATGCCTCAAAAAGAAACCGGTCCATATGAGAAGACTCTGTTTGCTGACTTCATACGGGAGCTTTTGAATCGCCGGAATCTTTCTTTCAGAAGAGTAGCCAAGATCGGGCAGGATTTAGGGTTTGAGGTCTCAGCCAGCGCCATCTACAAGGCTATCCATAACTCCAGAAAATCCCCTTTAAAGCCGGAATATATAAATATGTTCGCCACTATCTTCAATCTGGATGAGAAAAAGATAATGGAGAAGGTGTTAGAGGATAAATATTCTGACTATTTCTTTGAAGATGTGGAGAAACCTGAAGAGCTTTTAACTCAGGTTCTCCAGTATGCCCGGGAAGGTAAGACCGATGAGGCGAAATATCTTTTGAGAAAATATGTCGAGTTCCTGCGAGATTACAAAGAGATGGAGGGCTGGCAGAAGATCGAATATGAGCTGAATATGAAGTTCATCAATTCTCTTAAGGACCGGGGCAGGTATCTGGCAGCTTTGGACCAGTGTTTTGTCTTGCTTGACTCTGGAGATTACAGTGTGGAAGAGAAGGATTTGGAAAGGCTCAAGCAGGTGGTCGACATATTGCATCTGATCACCTGTCTTTATTACCGGCTAAATCGAAAAACCGAGTTTCAGATCTTCTGCAATGCCGGTCTTCACTTAGCCCAGTACAGGCTTAAAGACCTTTTTCAGAAGCTGAGGTTCGAGGCGGTGAAAGCAAATTTTCTATACGATAATAAAATGTATAAAGCCTCCATTTCCTGCAATACCCAGATCGTGAAGAGCTTGAGGAAGTATCTCCCTAAATTCAAATCCGAAGATGAGAAATTATGCAAAAAATGCCAGTGTAATTTAGCTTCAGCTTTGACTAACTTAGGCTGGGGGTTGATCGAGACGGCCAGAGAGAAAAAGGATATTTTAAAAGGAATGAAATGTGTTCAGGAAGGTTATAATATCGTTCAAAAAACAGACCACCTGAAATTGACCGCGCATATCCTTTTCTACTTAGCCCGGGCAAATTTAGCCTTAAAAGATTATGCAAAAGCCTCAGAGCTTTTTTCGAAATCGAAAACGATAGCAGACAAGGAAGGATTTACGGACCTGGTTGCTTTCAATCACTGGGGTTTGGGGATGACTTGTCAAGCTAAAGGTGATTTAAAGTCAGCAGAGCAGTATTTTCTCCTGGCTAAAACAGAATCTCAAAACTTAGAGGAGGATACCAAAGAGAAAAAAGAGTTAGAGGAATATCTTAATCAGAGGTTCAGGAACAAGGCAGGGAGTTAATAGATTTAGCAGGAGAGTAGTTCTGGTTTTTTTGAAGCAGAGGTTAGCAAGAGGGAAGAGCAAAGCAGGTATGGTATCCATAGAAAATTGTACGGCTTATTTGAAAAAAATAAAATTACGCAGGGAGCAGATGGAAATTTGACTTCTTAGGTGAAGCCCTTTCCTTTTGTTCCCTGCAACAGGGAGGCAAAAGGAGGTGAGGGGCTTGCCTAAGTCAAAAGTGGTTGAAAAGCAGCACCTTCCTCAGAAGACCTTTTGGCATCCTTATAGTCTTCAGAGCTTAACCCCGGAGAAATTCATCAAGGTGGTCAATCTGATTTTAAAAGGGGAACATATTCTGCTGAGATTTAGTCGGGGAAAAAGACCAGAAGAGGAAGCAACTCATCTTGTAACTCCGGAAGAAGAATTACCTGGGATGGTGTCTTAAGAGATAGAGCCCATAAGCTAATGGAGTGTATCCGCCTGAGGGGGGACAGCTTTACCTGTAATCCATTTAAAGACGATAGGATGTTTCTGCCCCACAAATGCAGGTTACCCCCATAAGAGATAATAATCCTCCCCAAAGGAACCCCTTTTTTTTCAATTAATAACAATTCCATCCGTATAATTTTAAAGCCTTTTTTGACCTATGAAGGAGGTGATTTATGAAAAAGGTTGGTTTAGCGATAGGTTTAATTTTCCTTTTCATCCTGCTGACTTTCACCTGGTCCTTTGCCCAGATGGAGATGGGTAAGGGTTGTAAGCATGAGGCTAAGGCGATGGGTGAGGAGATGATGCCCAAGGAGAAATGCGGACAGCATCAGGAAGGGATGATGTCGCATATGGGCTGTTGTAAGATGGGTTCTGGTATTATGGGTATGAGGATGTGCGGAATGATGGAAGGTGAGGAGGAAATGAGTGGTTGTAAAGCCGAATTTTTCCTCTGCTGTAAAAAGGACTTGGGTCTAACTGACAAGCAGGTGGAAGCTCTGAAGGGCATCAAGATGGGTTCTATGAAGAATGAAATCAAGATGGAAGCAGAACTGCAGATTGCCCATTTAGAGCTCAAGTCCTTTATGGATGAGGACAAGGCAAGCCTGAAAGAGATAGAGGCTAAGTTAAGGACTGTGGAAAAACTAAAGACCGATCTGGAGCTTTCCCATCTGAAAGCTTTCCGGGAGGCTAAGGAGGTTTTAACTCCAGAGCAGAAGGAAAAGATGCAGAAGTGCCATACGATGTAGAGTAAGATTTGAAAATCAATAAAATTGAAGTTGGATGAAGTTTTAAATTTCGGCCAGGTTTTGCCTGGCCGTTTTTTTTTGCATTGAGATACGTCATTGCGGGTCCGCGGTAGGCGAGACAGAGCCCAGATGGGCTTCGTCGGTCAACTGACCTCCTCGCAATGACATATTAAAAAAAATCTTTTTGAATCAGGATTCTGACAGTATATTATCCTAAAAACGCCCAGCGGGAAGAGGTATAAAAAATGCAGAAAACAATTTTAGGCAAAACTGGTTTAGAGGTAACCCGATTAGGGGTTGGCGCAGGTTATGGCCTTTCGGCGACCAACGTCATTTATGCCCTGGACAAAGGGGTAAATTTCTTTTTCTGGGCTCCTCTTTTGCTGGGATACATACCGGTATCCTTAAATCTTAAAAAATTCTTACCAGGTTACAGGGATAAGATTGTTTTTGCGACAGCTACTTATTTCTGGAATTTGCCAAATAGCTTTGAAAGGATTTTGCACCGGCACCTGAAATGGTCGGGAACAGATCATATTGACATCTTCTTCTTAGG
>JAUYBY010000034.1 GCA_030692925.1 Candidatus Zixiibacteriota bacterium
TTTAATCCTGGTGATAATTATGATTTTAATTGGCTTCTCTATATATAACTCCGGTGAATATGTCTCGGTCAATCTCTTTGGCTATCAATATTCTGGAGTGCCAATGATTATCGTAGCATACTGGTCTTTAGTAATCGGGATGTTCATCTCTTTCCTGTTGGGAGTATCTTATTACCTGCGAATTCAAGCAGAGCTAAGAGAACAAAGAAAAGAAAATGCAAGGCTGACCGAGGAAATAACCACTCTCAGAAATCTACCATTAGAAGAAGAAAAGATGGGATAAAATTTTAATAACGAATAGTTAATAGCGAATGACGAATAGCTAACATCGAACAGCTAAGTGGAGGTAACGTGAGCTCTTCTCATATCATTTCGATTTTTGCAGTTAGTTTGCTTATCTTGATTCTTATTGCTTACTTCCTGTCAAAATCCAAAAGAAAAGGAGCCAAGCCAGCTCAGAGGTTATATCTTGAAGCTTTAAAAGCTTTAGTCTCGGGGGATGATAAAGTAGCCTATCAGAGATTTAAACAGGTGGTAACTGAGGATACGGACAATGTGGATGCTTATTTAAAATTAGGGGACCTTTTCCGTAAAAGAGGGCAGATCGAAAAAGCCCTCCAGGTTCATAATGAGCTTACTTTAAGGTATGGACTTTCGGATGAAACCCGGATTGAGATCCTCAAGAGCTTAACCGAAGATTATTTAGAGGCAAAGGATTGGGAGAAGGGCGTTTCGATTTTGAATGAGATTCTTAAATTAGATCATCCTAATTTATGGGCGAAGAGAAAGCTTTTAACCTGTTATGAAGAACTTTCTTCCTGGGAGGAGGCAGCCAGGTTCAGAGAGGAGTTAGCTAAAGATAAATCTGAAAAAGAGAGAAGTTACCCTGTTTTAGCTTTATACCAGGTATTTCAAGGAAATGAGCTTGCCGGAAAAGGGGAATATCATAAAGCCAGACTTTGTTATAAAGAGGCATTAAACTACGATGATAAATGTGTACCAGCCTATCTTTACCTGGGGGAAGCTTATATTGCAGACCGAAGACCAGAGGATGCTATAACCTACTGGAGAAAGCTCTTAGAAATAGTACCACAGAGTGGATATTTAATATTTGACCGGTTAGAAGAAACCTTATTTGAGATTGGAAGTTATAGCGAGATGGCTGAAATCTATAACCGGCTTTTAAAGAACAACCCTAAAGATATAAAAGCATTACAGGCTCTGGCAATTATCTATGAGAAAAAGGGTAGATTTGAAGTAGCACAGCAAAATTATAAAACTATCTTAGAGCTAGACCCTAATCACCTGCCGGCACATCTTAATCTTATAAAAATCTATCAGGAAACCGGTCAGCTTGACAAAGCTCAGATTGTAATAGATGAGCTTTCTACAAAATTAGGGAAAAGAGGGGAATGTTTCATCTGTTCTAAATGCGGGCATAAGTCTGAAGAGCCTTTATGGAAATGCCCGAATTGTCAGGAATGGAATAGCTATAATATTTAATCTTCTTAAATGGACTTCAGGAACATACTTACTATAATAAGAATATTATTATCAGGACTGATTTTATTCTGTTCCTCCGCAGTCGGTCAAGGATTAAATACTGCCATAAGCTACTATAATCAGGGAGATTTCAAGTCAGCTCAGGAAGAGTTGCAGAGTTATTTAGAATCAAATCCTTCTGATTTTGAAGCTTTATATTATGCGGGTAAATTAGAAGGGGATGCTGAAAAATCGGTTGAATATTTCAAAAAGGTCTGGAAAAGCTCCTCAAAAGTTAAGAGAGAGGAGTCAGCTCTGGAACTCTGCTGGTATTATCAAACCGAGGGATTAAACGATTCTCTATTTTCGCTTTGCTCTGAGTTTAAAAAAAGTTTTCCCCGGAGCTCTTTTTTACCACAGATATTGTGGTTAGAGAGCAAGACTTATTTAGCTACCGGCAGAATGGACCAAGCCTTGAAAGGGTTTAAAAATATAGTTGATCTTTATCCTCTTTCTTTCTGGTCAGCTCTGGCCCAGCTGGGGAGGGGGGAGGTTTATTTTTCTCTGGGGAAATTTGATAAGAGCATAAAGGAATATAATAAGGTAATGGATGAATATGCAGAGACCGAAGCTTTTCCTTTGACTCTTGCAGAAATCTATCGTTTGTTTGAGAGTTCTGGAGACAAAAATAAGGCAATTCTTTATTTGAACCTTTATAAAGAGAAATTCCCGGAAGGGATAGATTCAGAAAGTCAGATTTTAACTGAAGATATTGTTCCAGAAAAAAAATCAGGTGACGCCGAGAAATTGACCGGGACAAAATATACCGTGCAAATAGGTGTGTTCTCCAATAAGGTAAACGCAGCTAAGATCATGAAAGAATTGAAATCCAGAGGATACCAGCCAGAGCAAAATTATAAGACAATTCAAACTAAGAAGTATATGGTGATTCAGGTTGGCGCTTTTGATTCCCTATCAGAGGCTCAAAAACTAAGGGAGAAACTGGAGAAGAAAATGGGGGAAGTTTATAATATCGTGATCAAGTAACATTTTTTGAAATATAACCTGCCCCAAAATCTTTTCAAGATATAAAAGATGGAAAAATTCTCAACCCCTTTGATGGAACAATATAACAAGATCAAAAGCCAGCATCCGGATGAGATCATTTTTTTCCGAATGGGAGATTTCTATGAGATGTTCGGTGAAGATGCCAAAATTGCCTCCAAGATCCTGGGAATAGCTTTAACTTCCAGAGCACATGGTAAGATGGAAAGAGTTCCCTTAGCTGGAGTTCCTTATCATTCATCAGAAAAATATCTGACTAAATTATTAAAAGCCGGGAAGAAGGTGGTGGTATGTGAACAGACTGAAGACCCGAGAGACGCCAAAGGGTTAGTGAAAAGGGAAATCGTAGAGATAATCACTCCAGGGACGATAACTCTGGATCAAGCTCT
>JAUYBY010000065.1 GCA_030692925.1 Candidatus Zixiibacteriota bacterium
GAGGTGTTACCCATGTCAGTTGATACTTATGTTACCGATGTAGCTTGATAATACACTTTAGCCTTCCAGCATTATTGTCTTCGTGGAGGTCTGAAGATCTCCGCTACATTGCTCTTGAGCGAAATACCTCGTCCCGCATAAAGCGGGACGCTACGTCTCTGGCGACCCTGAAAGGGTCGCGCTACGCTTTCTAAACCTTAAACTCTTGAACCCTTAAACCTTTGAACCTTGTTTTCCCGAACAATATACAAATATTTAGCAAAAAGAAAAACGCCATTCTTCGCTATTTAAAGAATGACGTTTCAGTCAGTCTCAGACATCAAGAAAGCCCTTCACTATGAAGGATCATTAGACGCAGATTCTCTTTGAGCAGATTTGAGCCTGGAGGAAACTAAAAGGCTGACTACCTTGCCATCGGCTTTACCTTTTACTTTAGGCATCAGAACCTTCATCACCTTGCCTATATCTTTTTCGCCCTCAGCGCCGACCTCGGTTATGGCCTCCTCAACTAATTTTCCCACCTCCTCCACACTGAGTTGTTCAGGCATATATTCCAGGATCATTTTCAGTTCATCTTCCTCTTGTTTTACTAAATCTTCCCTCCCACCTTTTCTGAACTGTTCAATAGAATCCCGATGTTTTTTTGCCGAAGAAGTTAGAACTTCGACCACCTCCTCGTCAGAAAGCTCCTTGCCTTTATCGATCTCCTTGTAGCGGATGTCCGATTTCAGAAGACGGGCGAGACTCAACTTCAATTTCTCACCCGACTTCTGTGCCTGTCTCATATCCTGATCGATTCTTTCCTTGAGGGTCATTTTATGCCTTAGAATGATTCCTCGTAAAATCTGCGACGGCTTTTTCTCCGGGCAGCAGCCATTTTTCTTTTCCGTTTTTCAGACGGTTTCTCGAAATGCTGATGTTTTCTTATATCTGCCAGGATACCGGATCTTTCGCAGGATTTCGTAAAACGCCGCAGGGCTTTCTCGAAACTCTCATCCTCTCGGATTTTGACAACGGTCATCTCATCTCTAACCCCCTTTCAATTCTCCCGTTAAATGTTGGATTTGTGTTATCATAATTTCTTTTTAAACAACTATAATATAATAACTTACTAACCCTGTCAAGTAAAAATTTTAGAATCGGTAATTTTTTTAACTTCTCGCCTTTAAAGAACTTAGAAAGTCATACTTAAAGATACTTTTCATATATGTAAACCCGAAAAATGCATTTCATGAGCCTAACGTCTTTTAAGCCTTATATTTATCACCAATCTAAAAATACGTAACAAGTGAAGAATATTCTGGAGAAAAACCTGTCAATCAAGAAAAAATTTAACGGCCCGGATGACTATAACCTCACCGCGTAAATTAGTAAACTATCAGAGGTCTCCCAATTCATGTAGCACCAAAGAGGAAAAAACAATTCCGGCGGTTTCAGAGCGAAGCCTTCTTGGCCCTAAGGAAACAGGGATAATTCCGGATTTGAATGATAAATCTAATTCCTCCTGAGTAAACCCGCTTTCAGGACCAACTAAGAGCAAAACATCCTTTACTCCTTTTTTCCCTTCAAGAATTTCTTTCAAGAATTTTGAGCCTTTAGCCTGACAGGCAATAAGAGACAAATCATAATCTTTGACTTTAGCTAATAGTTCTTGAAATGATACAGGATCCTGGATTTCTGGCAGCTTTGAGCGTAAAGATTGCTTCATCCCGCTTATGGCAATCCTCTTCCACCGATTCACCCGCGAAATCACTTTAGAATCCTTATCCAGTTTAATCAAGCCTTTCTCGGTGATCAGAGGAATAATCGAAGATACGCCGATTTCTGTGACCTTTTCCACCAAGAAATCCATCCTTACACCTTTGATTAAAGCCTGAGCTAAAGTCAAATGAGTGAAAGGCTCGTTTTCCTTTCTGGTCTGGCTGATGATTTTACCCTGCACCCAATCTTTTCCCTTAGCTGTAACCTGAACCTGATATTTCATCCCCTCACCGTCCACCACATCGATGATCTCCCCTTCCCCCTTTCTCAATACCAGACAGATATGCTTAGCTTCTTCCCCTTCGATCCTGAGAAAGTCTTTGCTAACATTTTTTGGGTCTACATAAAAATAAGTGATCATATGGTTTCTCTCTGCTTAGAAAATATCAGACCTGCAGGGCTGGGAGCCCTGCCTACGAGTAAAAAACATATTGACTCTCGTAGGTCGGGCACCCTTGCCCGACTACTTTTTCCCTTTTTAGAATTCTTCATCTGACTTTTTTTCACCTACAAAACAAACCCATTCCTTTTCAGACACAATTTCTTTCAACAAAACCTTTTTTGTCAAAAGAAACTTTTTCATCTCTTTATTTTCCTCGTTTTGAATTCCGGATAAGATAAAAATCCCTTCTTTTTTCAAAACTCGATTCATTCCATCAAAGAACTTCGCTATCTGGGTCTTGGTCAGGTTTGCAACGATCAGGTCGAAATAATTAGCTGATATTTTATTGTTTAGAGTCCCTAATTTCAAATCCACGGTTTTCTGAACTTTGTTCCTTTTGATATTTTCTTGCGCATTGTTGATCGCGTCCTGGTCAATATCCAGAGCCAGCACATAAGAAGCACCTAATTTAGCTGCGGCGATAGCCAGAATACCGCTTCCAGTCCCCAGGTCTAAAACCCGAACACCAGCTCTTATATATTTCTCTAGTACTCTTAAACAGAGCCTGGTTGTGGAGTGCTCTCCGGTCCCGAAAGCCATCTTGGGTTCCATCTCGATCACAAGCTTCTGAGGAAATCCTTTCTTGATCCAGCTCGGTTTGACAACAATTCTATCTGTCGCCCGAATTGGCTTAAAAGTTCTTCTCCATTTTTTTGACCAGTCCTCCTCTTTTATTTCTGTTAACTCGACCTTGACCTCTATATCGTTTTTATCAAGTTTTCTGAGCGATTCGGCATATTTGTTCACCTTGTCAAGTAAAGATTCAGCCTTTAGTTTACCCTTAAGATAGCCCTTCAAAACTACCTTGTCTCTTCCCCTTTCCTCTGTGACGTACCCTTTACAGCCATTGTCTACCAACAGATTACCAAAAAGCTCAGAGAAGGTTTTGGGGAGGGCCAACTTGATCTCAACAAAGCTTTTGTTCATACGTGCTGAAATCTTTGAATCTCCCCGGTTAGAAATTTCCCCTCTCTTTTGACAATGTTGACTATTAAGATTTTATTTTTCAGTCCCTCATCACCATCGATCAGGATACGGATATAATTATCTGTCAACCCAATCAACCTGCCAGTTTTCTTGTCCTTAGTGCCCTCCACTAAAATCTCCATCTTTTTTCCGGTAAAGCGTTCCAGATGTTTTTCCCACTTTTCTTTTCCAATCTGATGAAGAATTTCACTCCTCTTATGAATCACCTGAGGCGTTAGTTTATCTTTCATCTCCGAGGCTGAGGTTCCCCTTCTATCCGAATAACTGAAAACATGAAGATAAGAAAGGGGTGAGGACAAAATAAATCCGCAAGTCTTTTCAAAATCCTCTTCGCTTTCTCCTGGAAATCCAACCATAACATCCGCACCTAAGGTTACGTTTTCAATCCTGTTCGACACATCATAAATCAAATCTCTGTATTCCTCTACAGTATAATTCCTTCTCATCCTTGTGAGAATTTCGTTACTTCCAGCTTGCAGAGGCAAATGCAGGTGCCGGCAGATTCTTTTTTCTTCGACCAGAAGCCTGATCAATCCCTCACCCAACTCTTTTGGCTCGGTTGAGCTCAGCCTGATCCTCTCCACTTGAGTCTCGGATAAGATTTTCTTTAGAAGAGCAGTAAGGTTCATTCCGTCTTGTGAATATTTACCAATGTGAACACCAGTCAGCACCACTTCCTTAAACCCTTTATCCCTTAATCCCTTTATCTCTTCAACGATTTCATTCGCATCTCTTGACCTTTCCCTTCCGCGTGCCCTAGGAACGATACAATAAGCACAACTTTCATTACACCCATCCTGAATCTTCACCAGGGCACGGGTATGCTTAAATCTTCCAGCTATCCTGTTCTTTTGCTCATTTATCTTTGATGACTCGCTGTATAATCTCTCAAGTATAACCTCTCCTATCCTTTTCTTTTCCTCGTTTCCCAGAACCAGGATAACGCCTGGCAGTCTGTTCAGCAAATCCGGCTCGACTTCAGAATAGCAGCCTACAACAGCAATTTTCGAGTCTGGAGACCTCCTAAAAGCCCTGTAAATCGCTTGTCTGGAAGAATAGTCGCTCTGAGCCGTTACTGTACAGGTATTGATTATATATAAATCCGCCTGCTCTGAGAAACCAACCCTCTTGAAACCGGCTTTCTCAAGACTTTCCCCCATCCATTCGGTTTCATACTGGTTGAGCTTACATCCTACAGTGAATAAGGCAACTTTTCTCTGGCTCATAATGATTAAAGTTAAACGACAATTAAAATTTAATCTTTGGAGTTAAATTTGTAAATAAAAAAAGTGGCCTAGGGGCAATTATATCCATTTGGATCTATCTGGAAATTGCCCCAACAATTACATCCTCATCGAGTGTTCGCTCTAGCCGGCTCTGCAAGAAAAAACCCGCCTTGTGGGCAAGGCCGGACTACCAATTATGGCGTATCTTGTCACATTCGGTAGACCCATCTTGCCCTCAAGATGGGTCAGGGGCTGATAGTAACGAACGGGCATAGATGCCTGTTCCACCTCATTCTGCTACAAGAAGATACCCTAACCTGAAAGAGAATTAGGCAAACGGAGAATGGACCATATCTCTATATAAGTCATTGGAAATTACACCCTTTAACATTATAGACAGCTTTTCTTTTTACACCAGTTCTGATAAAGAATTTTACCCGAAAGTCGATAATAGTAAAAGAACAATCCAGAACTTGGATTAAGCAATTTTCATTCCTTAAACCCCTGGAGAACCTATGGTAGGCTTAAGAGAACTATTAGAAACGATGGTCAAAAAGAATGCCTCTGATCTTCATCTAACCGTGGGCAGTCCTCCTCAATTAAGGATTGACGGCAAACTGATAAAGACCAGCCATGACCTTCTGACTCCGGAGGATACCAAGAAGCTGGCTTATTCCATTATGAGCGAGAAACAGCGTCAGAAGTTCGAGGAGAAGAGTGAGTTGGACCTTTCTTTCGGGATAGAGAACCTCAGCCGGTTTAGATGTAATGTATATATGCAAAGGGGAAACGTAGCTATAGCCTTGCGTATGATTCCCCACCGCATACCCAGCTTTGAGGAATTAGGCTTATCCAAGGTGATAACCGAATTCGCCAACCTGCCCAGAGGATTAGTATTAATCACCGGGCCTACCGGAATGGGTAAATCCACTACTTTAGCTGCACTTATTGACAAAATCAACAAGGAGAGGCATTGTCACATCATCACAGTTGAAGACCCAATAGAATACCTGCACCGCCATAACTGTGCTTTGATAAACCAGAGAGAAGTTTATTCAGATACAACTTCCTTTGCCTCGGCTTTAAAATATGCCCTACGGGAAGACCCGGATGTGGTTCTCATAGGTGAGATGAGGGATTTAGAGACCATAGAGGCGGCTTTGAATATATCCGAAACCGGACATTTAGCCTTTGCTACCCTGCATACTAATTCCTGCGTTGAATCGATAAACCGAATAATCGACGTTTTCCCGGTCAATCAGCAGGAGCAGGTGCGAGTTACCATTTCTTTTGTTTTGCAGGCAGTGGTAGCCCAGCAGCTGATTCCCAAGATCGGTGGTGGGAGAGTCCTGGCTCTGGAGATTATGGTCTGTACCCCGGCTATCCGGGCTTTGGTCCGGGATGATAAAGTTCACCAGATCTACTCTATGATGCAGGCCGGGCAGAAATATGGTATGAAGACTATGAATCAATCCTTAGCAGAGCTTTATCTGACCCATAAGATAACGATTGGGGATGCGATGGGGAGAAGCTCCAACCCGCAGGAGTTGAATGAGACCTTGTCCAAAAAAGAGCAGATCTCTAACCTGGTGTGATTTTTTTGAAATGAAGGAGGAGTAAATTGCCTATCTTCGAATACAAAGGAAAAACTTTAGCCGGAACGACTGTGTCCGGAGAGCTTAAGGCCAGAGACCGGGGCGAGCTGGAAAAGCTTCTGCGCAATAATAAGATCCTGGTAAGCTCGGTTATAAAGAAACCATCCAGCATCAAACTCAGCTTTGGTCGAAAAAGAATTAAAAAAGTTCATATCTCTAGGTTCACCCGGCAGTTCGCTACTATGATCGGGGCAGGATTGCCTATGGTTCAGTGTCTGGAGATTTTAGCTCAGCAGAGCGATTCTGCAGGGATGAGAAAAGTGATCGGACAGGTCAAGGAAAGTGTCCAGGCAGGCACCACCTTAGCTGAAGCTCTATCCAGGCACAAGAAGACCTTCGATGATCTTTATGTCAATATGGTGGATGCCGGTGAGATAGGAGGAGCTCTGGATTCCATCCTCATAAGATTAGCCGTCTATCGCGAGAAAGCGGATGCCTTAGTGCGAAAAGTGAGGGGCGCTTTGATCTATCCTGCGGTAATCCTTATAGTGGCTATTGGAGCTACTACCTTAATGCTTACTTACATTGTGCCCATCTTCGCCAAGATGTTTTCCGGAGTTGGAGCTGAGCTTCCCGGACCCACTAAATTCGTCCTGGGCTTAAGCCAGTTCTTAAGAGCCAACTTCCTGGCTGGCTTGATTTTCTTTGTCCTGGCTGCGGTTGGGTTCAGGTTCTATGTGCGGACCGATCAGGGCCGTTTGACTATCGATAAACTCCTTTTGAAGCTTCCCTTAATCGGTGATCTTTTAAGGAAAAGCGCAATTTCCAGATTTACCCGCACCCTCGGAACTTTGATCTCCTCTGGAGTATCGATACTGGAGGCGCTGGACATCACTGCCAAGACTGCTGGTAACAAAGTTATCCAGAATGCCATAAAGAAATCGGTTGTCTCTATTGCTGAAGGAGAAACCATCACTCAGCCTTTGAAAGAGACCGGGGTATTTCCTCCTATGGTGACCCAGATGATTTCCGTAGGAGAAAAGACCGGCGGTTTGGATGATATGCTTAACAAAATAGCCGACTTCTATGAAGAGGAAGTGGATGCGGCCGTCTCAGCCTTGACCTCGATTATCGAGCCGGTGGTGATCATCTTTATGGGCGGTATAGTGGGAGGCATCCTGATCTCCATGTATCTGCCTATGTTCGATATCATAGGTAAAATTGGATAAGAAAACAAAATGGCTTAATGATTGACGATCTCCTGCCCTGGGTAAAACCAGGGCAGTTTTTTAGGCAAACAGTTTTTTCCCGACTGCAATGAATTCCAAAAAAAGAACACCTGAACCTGCTAAGATCTCTCTGCCGCTTTTCTTCAGGTTATTGATTTACGTTTTTATACTTTTGACAGTAATCCTGTACTTCAAAGTTTCGAAAGAGCTTTTTCTTCCCTTTCTCTGCTATAGCCTGACAACCTTCGCCTTGCTTATGCTCCTGCTGTTCAAGGAACGGCTTAATTCTGAGCTGTTGTTCAAAGGGATGGTCGTTCTTCAGTTGATCTTCGAGGTCCTGGTGGAAACCGGCATAATGGCTGCAAGTGGCAGAGCGGAGAGTCCCTTTGTCATCCTCTTTCTTTTGACCATAGTGTCGGCCAGCCTGTTTTACAATCTGGCAGGCGCCTTGCTTGTGGCTACTTTATCCAGCCTGGGATACGCCTCAACCATCATCTGGGGTAATCTTTTCGCCTTTAGAAATCTTCTATCAGTCAACTGGATAAAAAATATCTATCAGCTAAATGACCCTGATTTTTACAGGATATTCTTATATCTCTGTTCTTTTTACCTGATTGCTTTTTTGAGCGGCTACCTTTCCGAACGCTTAAAAGTAAAAGGGCGGGAGCTTTCCCTGGTCTCGCTGGAACTGGACCGGATGAAAATGGAGACGGATGACATACTCCAGCATATGCACAGCGGGCTTATCACCGTAGACACAATGGGCAGGATAATCTATTACAACCAGACGGCAGAGGAGATCCTGGGATATTCTGCCAGAGAGCTGAAAGGCAGAAATTTTAATGAGGCTTTCAGCCGGAGAATGCCGGAGCTGTGTGAAAAGTTGGAGCAGGCTTTAAGTTCAGAACAGATTGACTCTCGAAGTGAGCTTCATATCAAAAATTCACTCGGACAGAAAATACCTTTAGGAATAAGCACCTCTATCCTCCAGGGAAAAAATAATCGGAAGAGAGGAGTGATCGCTGTATTTCAAGATTTAACCGAAGCTAAAAAAATAGAAGACCGGCTGAGAACTCAAGACCGTTTAGCCACTGTCGGTGAACTCTCTGCCCGAATCGCACATGAGATCAGGAATCCCCTGGCCTCAATTTCCGGCTCGGTTGAGGTCTTGAAAAACGAATTAAATCTTGAAGGCGAAAATAACAAACTCTTAGAATTGATTATCAAGGAAAGCAGCAGATTAAATACGATCTTAACCGAGTTCCTCCAGTACGCCAAATTGGGAGAGACCCCCTTAGGAAAAGTCGAATTGGGGAGAATTGTGGATGAGGTTATCGAGATCGCGAAAAAACATCCCTCCTATCAGGCAAGAATAGACCTCAGAAAAAGGCTGGGTGATTTCCCTCTTTATATCCTGGCAGAGGAAAATCAGCTCAAACAACTCCTGTTAAATCTCCTGGTGAACGCCCTGGAGGCGATGGAGGAAAAGGGAAATGAGTTAATAATCACCTGTATGCCTTCTGATCTGAAGATCGTCCGAAGTCATAGAGAAGAGAAGCTGAATGAAGACCTCTTCCTGCCCCTGGCTGTCATAGATCAGGGTAAAGGGATACCTGAAGAGCAGATGAGTAAAATTTTTCTCCCCTTTTATTCCACAAAAAAGAACGGAACCGGTTTGGGTTTAGCCATTGTTCAAAGAATAGTTACTAATCTAAATGGCAGAATAGAATGCAAAAGCAAATTGGGTCAGGGGACTGCATTTATAGTCTATCTGCACAGGTATCATGGAGTGAAAAAAGAGGTAGCCCGGGTCTCATAAAAGATAATGTAGAAAGGAAAATAGAAGAAGGAAGATGAAAAATAAATGACGGATGACGGATGATGAATGACGGATAAAAACTCGTAGGCGGAGCACCTTGCTCCGCCAGGGGAGTTGAAGAAATGTAGGGCAAGGCTTTTAGCCTTGTTTTTTTATTTAAAGAGAGGAGGGCGAGGAAACCTCGCCCCTACCACTAAAATACTTTCTCAAAACCTTTCGCTTTGAAAATATAGATATCCCCTTTATATCTTCCTTTCCAAGCCTCAAGCTCGTCATCCTTAAGCTGTCCTAAATCATAAACCTTGGTCTTGGATTCAGGATAGAAAAGAGAAATCGCTTCCTCAAAACCGATGTGGAAAGTGTAGGCTCCATTTATTCTCTGGGGTAGATTGGCAAAATAGATTTCTGAATCCTGGGGAGAGAGGATGATTATCTTACCTGTTTGATGGATGACCTCCTGACAGACCTTACCCGCTTTTCTCCACCAGACAGCTCTTTCATAAAGAACCAATCCATTGAAGATGAGGATACCAGTGATAAGCAAATTCAAGAACCTTAGTTTATTCACCCTCTCCAGGAAAAAGATGAGTAAGCTTGCCAGAGCCAGAGAAAATCCCAAGCAAGAAAAGTAAAGGAACCGCTGGCCATTTCCATTGACTAAGAGATAAGGCAAAATCCCGATGAGAATCAGGACCAAGCCCAATTTAAAACCAGGGATTCTCTTTCTCAGAAAATGAATTATCAATGAAAGGAAACCCAGACTTATGACTGACACAATCAGAATTATCCAGGAATTATTCAATCTGAATTGAATTATGTTATTCAGATAAGAGTGCACCTTAAAACCCACCAGGTCAAAGAAGAGCCTGACCGGGAAAAGAAAGCTTATCCCAAAGTAGCATAAGTTCTTGATTACCACCACAGGATTAAGGGTTAAGAACTTTGACATTATAGCCTCAGGCACGGTAAGATACCTGATAATCGAATAAAGCGCAGTCAATCCGAAAAACGGAGACGAGAGCAAAATCCCCCTTTTGATCTTCGATTTGATACCTCCGGATGATTTTAATGCTGTCAGGAGAAAAACTGCCAGGAAAATAGTTATTCCATCCTCTTTGGAAAGCAAAGCTAAAGAGGATAGTACAAAAGACAGGAAATATAATCTGAGCTTTTTATTCTCAAGATACTCCCATAAAGCCCAAATTGAACATAGGTAAAAGAAAGTAACCAGTGGGCTGGAAAGGGCTGAAATCCATAGGACGGTCTCCTCCTGGGCAAAATGGGACACGAAAATCAAGGAGGCAAAAAGTGAGAATTTGCTTTCTGAGGTGAACTTCAAAAGAATAGCATAGAAAATCAGTGCATTTATTATATGTAAAAAGAGACTGGCGATGTGATAACCCAGAGGGTTTAGCTGGAAAATCGCATAAAGAAACTGGAAAAGAAGATGAGTAAAAGGCCTGAACTTTAAAACCGGGTTATAATTCACGGCGAAATGAGAGATGGATTCGAAGCTTATCCTCTGAGAGTTTCTCAGCCAGACAAAATCATCCGAATTGAAAAATGAGAAAATGCCGGGCAAGAAAATAAAAATGCCGGCTAAGGCGATTATAAAATAATGCAGATATTTAACGGATTTATCCATCAGTTTTTATAGTAGGGGCGGGGTTACCCCGCCCCTACAAAATAATAGTCATCTGGTCAAATCTGAATAGTCCATCCTGAAACCTGCTCCTTAGAATTTAATATATGGAGGTCTAAAGACCTCCGCTACATATTTTTAAAAATACTTGACTTTTTTTGTTTTGAATGTATTTTTATTGTTTTTAAGATTATGCAGGGAATAAGGATTGAAATGGAGAATAAGGATAAGTTTTATTCCAACCTGAGGCAGGCGGGTATTTACACGGTTATACCTTTAATCCTGGCAGTAGGACCGATAATCGGTTATTTCATAGGAAATTTTCTGGACAAGAAGCTACACACTTCCCCCTACCTGATGATACTTTTTATCTTATTTGGATTCATTGCCTCAGGCAAAGAGGTCTATAACCTGACTAAGAGAGCTATGCAGGAGATGGATAACGAAAATAAAGGGGATAACTGAAAAGCAAAACCTATGGGTCTGGAATTCATAAATAGAATCATCCGTACCTCTTTGATTGTCTCAGCCCTTTCATTTCTGTTCGTGGCGGTTTACCGGAGTTTCCCTTTTGGGCTGGGACTGTTCCTGGGCACAGCCTGGGGATGTTTGAATCTGTTTTTCATCACCCAGCTTGTAGTCGAGGCTTTCAGCCTGAAAAAGCCGAACAAGGGCAAACTCACCTTGATACTTCTGGTCAAATTTCCACTGCTCTATTCTGCGGGATACATTCTTCTCAGGCTCAAATATTTTCCAGTGGAGAGCTTGCTTATTGGATTCACCCTGATTTTCGCCATCACTTTTCTAAAGGCGTTAGGCCAGGTGCTGCTCTCTTCTTTTTCCAGAGAAGAGAAAAAGATCTCACTCCTGAACCCGGACAAAGTCAATCCCACTAATAAAAGTTTAAGATGATAAGGACTCTAAATATTCTCTTCCTCCTGGTTTCTACTAAAGTGGAGGAAGCTGGCAAAAAGGCAGCCGAACAAGGCGCCCCGGAGCTTCCCAATTTCATAACCTTACTTTATGAAAGATATGGCAAGACCGCACTGGTTCAATTTCTGCATACCTGGCAGAATGTGGTCTTCTCGCTGATAATCATCCTGATCCTGGGGTTCGTGGCCTATTTTTCTTCGAGACGAAAAACCCTGCTGCCGGGGAAATTACAGAACTTTATGGAAATGGCAGTCGAAAGCCTGGATAATTTCTTCTGCGGGATTTTAGGACCAAGGGGAAGGAAATTTACGCCTTTCCTGGGTACCCTGTTCCTTTATATTCTGTGTATGAATTTTTTAGGGCTGATTCCGGGAATGAAATCCCCCTCCTCTTCCTTAAATACCACAGTTGCCCTGGCAATCTGCGTATTTTTGTATGTCCAGTTTACCGGAATTAAAAACTTGGGTATTGTGGGTTATTTAGACCATTTAGCAGGTAATCCCAGAGATTTTATAACCTGGGTCTTAGTGCCGATAAACCTGCCTATTCATATCATTGGAGAGCTGGCAAAACCGATGAGTCTCTCTTTGCGACTTTTTGGAAATATAACCGGAGAGGATATCCTGATAGCTGTCTTCGTGAGCCTGGGTGTGATGGCGTTAAGTTTTTTGAATCTCCCGGTAGGATTGCCTTTGCAGGTTCCTTTTATCTTCTTGGCTTTGCTTACCGGGACCATTCAGGCTTTGGTTTTTACCCTGCTTTCTACCATATACTTTTTACTTATGTTTCCGCATGAGGAAGAAAAACATTAACCTATAACCTTTAACTTAACTTTTAGAAGGAGGATCTATGACTTATCAAACCGCACTGGCTTTAGCTTTACCCTTCGGCTTAGCCATAGCCGCTTTCGGCTCAGCTTTGGGTTTAGGCAGAGCTGTCACTGCCGCTATGGAAGCAATGGGAAGACAGCCTGAAGCCGCAGGCAAAATCCAGGTAGGAATGATCATCGGCTGTGCCCTTTTAGAGGCTTTGACCATTTACGCTCTGGTAACCGTTTTCGTATTATCTGGAAAGATTGGCTGAGACGAATTCGTAGCGCGACCCCTTTTCCGGTAACGGATCCGTAGGATAGGGTCGCCTGAAAATTACCTTCTTTCAGGGAAGTATTAACTTTTTATCTTCCCTTTTAGCCAAGAGGTAGATATATGAATTTAGAGATCGGACAGGTTATCACCCAGATTATCGGCTTTCTTATAGCTCTATTCATTCTGAAGAGATTTGCCTGGAAGCCCCTTCTGGGCATATTGGAAGAGCGCAGGTCAAAGATAAAATCAGAGTTCGAAAAGATCGAGGATGAAAAAGAAGCAGTGAAAGGGCTGACTTCTGAGTATGAGGCGAAGCTTAAAGATATCGAGGGCTTAGCCCGTCAAAAGATACTGGAGGCGGCAAAAGAAGGTCAGCAGATGGCAAACCAGATAAAGGAGAATGCCCGCCAAGAGGCGCTGGAGATAATGGGCCGTTCCAAGGAGGAAATCCAGAGAGAGCTGGAAAAGGCAAAAGTCCAGCTCAAAAACGATCTGGTGAATCTCAGCCTGCAAGCCGCAGAGAAAATTATCCAGGAGCGACTGGATAAGGAGAAGGACAGAAAATACATCTCCGATTTCATCCAGGGACTGGAGAAGACTTAGATGACTGACCAGATAGTCAGCAAAAGATACGCTCTCGCCCTTTTCAATGCGGCTGAGTCTGCTGAAGAAGGACTAACTGAACAGGTTCAGAAAGAGCTGAGTTTTATCTCAGACCTCTGGGAGAAAAATGCAGAGCTACGTGGCTTTCTGGAGGCTCCTCAGATTTCCGGGGATGACAAGGATAAGATGCTTCAGATGACTTTCCAGGGGAGAATATCTGAACTTCTTCTGCAATTTCTGCTTTTCCTTTTAAGCAAAGGCAGGCTTGTGCATATCCTCGGGATAAATACCCGGTATGACAAACTGTTGAAAGAGAAGGAAGGTCTGGTCGAAGCCCAGGTTATTACTGCCGCGCCTCTGGATGAGAAGCTCTCTTTACCGCTAAAAGAGATTATGGAGAAAAAGACTGGGAAAAAAGTCAGTTTAATCTTCAAGCTCGATCCCGGAATAATTGGTGGAATAAGGGTGATAGTAGGCAACCAGATCATCGATCACAGCATCAGAACCGAGCTCGACAAGTTGAGAGAGAATCTCCTCAACTTGAAAGTTTAAAAAGAATCAAGAAGCCAATAGCGAATAGCAAATAGCGAACATCGAAGGAGCACTTATGCCTTTAAGACCGGAAGAGGTCAGCCAGATAATTCAAAAGGAGATCGAGAAATACAAAACCAAGCTGGAGATGGAGAGTGTGGGCGTGGTTCTGCAGGTGGGAGACGGGATTGCCCGAATCTGGGGACTGGAAGATGCGATGATGAGCGAGCTAATCCAGTTCCCCAACGATATAATCGGGGTCATCCTTAATTTAGAGGAGGACAATGTGGGGGCTGCCATTTTCGGCTCAGACCAGCAGATTAAGGAAGGGGACATAGTTAAAAGAACAAGCAGGATCGCCTCTGTCCCGGTGGGAGAAGCTTTAATCGGAAGAGTAGTAAATGCTTTAGGTCAACCCTTAGATGGCAAAGGTCCTGTGGTCACTGATAAATTCAGACCGATCGAAGGAAGGGCACCCAACGTGGTGCAGAGACAACCGGTCAAGGAGCCCGTGCAAACGGGACTTAAAGCTATCGACTCAATGATACCAATCGGACGTGGTCAAAGAGAATTAATAATAGGCGATCGCCAGACCGGCAAAACTGCCCTGGCTTTGGATACCATAATCAATCAAAAAAACTCTGACATCTATTGTATTTATGTAGCTATCGGACAGAAGGCTTCGACCATAGCCCAGGTGGTGAAGACCTTTGAGGACTACAAAGCTATGGAATATACAGCCGTAGTAGCTGCTACAGCTACAGACCCTGCTCCTTTGCAATATATCGCCCCCTATGCTGGCTGTGCGATGGGAGAGGAGTTTTTATATAATAAAAAACATGCGGTGGTGATATATGACGACCTTTCCAAACATGCTCAGGCGTATAGACAGCTTTCTTTGCTTTTGAGAAGGCCTCCTGGACGTGAAGCCTATCCCGGCGACATCTTTTATTTACACTCCAGACTTCTGGAACGAGCTGCAAAACTAAGAGACGATTTAGGAGGAGGCTCATTAACCGCTCTGCCCATAATCGAGACCCAGGCTGGTGACGTTACTGCTTATATCCCTACTAATGTCATCTCTATCACTGATGGCCAGATCTATCTGGAATCGGACCTTTTCTATGCTGGAGTCAGACCTGCTATTAACGTAGGAATCTCTGTCTCCAGAGTAGGTGGCAATGCTCAGACTAAAGCTATGAAAAAAGTGGCGGGGAAACTTAAGCTGGATTTAGCTCAATACCGGGAGTTGGCTGCTTTTGCCCAGTTTGGCTCAGAATTGGATGAGGCTTCCAGAGCCCAGTTGAATCGGGGTGAAAAGACCGTGGAGATTTTAAAGCAGCTTCAGTTCGAGCCTATGCCTCTGGAAAAGCAGGTGATGATTATTTATGTAGCCACTCACGGATATTTAGATGATGTCAAACTGGAACTGGTCAAATCCTTTGAGGTCGAATTCCATAAATTTATGGAGTCCCAATATCCGGATGTGGGACATTCCATCTCGCAGACTAAGAATCTGGACGAGGCAACTGAAAAGAAATTGAATGAAGCGATAAAAAGATTCAAGCAGGAGTTCCTAAAGTAGGGCTCCGCCTTTGGCGGAGCAAATATACGCAACCCTAAAGTGTTGCTCTAAGAAAAAAGACCAGCTGTGCTCGTCGGGTCCCCTGACCCGATTCGCCAGAGGCGAACCAGGTCAGGGGACCTGGCAGGCACAAGATGTAGTTGTTCGATTAATTGAACAAAATAGCTTGATAAATCAAGCAACTACACTGTGATGTAGGGGTTCGATTTATCGAACCCACTCAGACGCGGTAACTAAAATATGGAATCATTGAAAATCCTAAGGCACAGGATAAGATCTGTTTCCAGCACTATGCAGCTTACCAGGGCAATGGAGCTGGTCTCTGCTGCCAAGCTTAGGAAAGCTCAGACCAAACTGGTATCCTCCAGACCCTATGCATCAAAAATGCAAACTATTTTGGAGAACCTCTCCTCGGCTTCGACCGCTTTGACTCATCCTTTGTTTGATAAAAGAGAGGTTAAGCATAAGGGCTTGGTCATAATATCTTCGGATAGAGGCCTTTGTGGCTCTTATAACGTGAATGTTTTTCGCAAGGCAGAGGAGTTCTTAAGTCAGGAGAGTAAGGACAAGATCAAGTTAGTACTCATAGGCAAAAAGGGATTCTACCATTACCGCAGAAGACCCTATGAGATAAGGTTGAAATATATAGATTTGGGAGGTAAGTTAGAGCTTACCAGAACAAAAGAGATAACCGCTAACCTGGTAAATCTTTTCTTATCCAGAGAGGTGGATGAGATCTTTTTGCTCTACACTAAATTTCTGACCGTCACCTCTTACCGGGTAGCTCTGGAAAAGTTTCTGAATATAGAGAGGTTTGAGGATAAAGAAGAAAAAGGTTACCTCCAATATATCTTCGAACCCTCAGCGGATACGCTTTTTGATGATCTTTTACCCAGGTATTGCCTGACCCGTGTTCAGATAGCCTTATCTGAAGCATTTGCCTCAGAGCAGGGCTCCCGAATGATTGCAATGGGAGCCGCTACCAGAAACGCCGAGGAGATGATTGACCAGTTGACTTTGCTCAGGAATAAAGCCCGGCAGGCTGCCATTACCAAGGAGATGGTGGAAATCGCCAGCGGAGTAGAGGCTCTGAGATAGTTCCCTCTCCCCTCTACGAGGAGCGAAGCCCGGCGTAGCCGCCGTAAGGCTTTTATCGGCTTGCGGGAGAGGGATAGGGAGGCTACGCCCCCTTCCCCTCCCATCAAGGGAGGGGAATTTAAAACTCAGACCAGGTGATCAGGCAAAATGAACCTATTATCAGTCTCACTAAGAAATCAAATCTATCTATTGAAGGAGTAAGAAAGAAAAATGAATATTGGTATAATCAAGCAGATAATCGGACCCACAGTGGATATTCAGTTCCCTTCGGACAAACTGCCTAATATCCAGAACGCAATTAAGATCGTGGATCAGAAAAGGAATATCAATTTGACAGTTGAGGTAGCAATGCACATCGGGAATGATTTGGTCCGATGTATCGCCTTGGCCTCAACCGATGGCTTGGTCCGGGGGATGCAGGCAATTGATACCGGGGGTCCTATCACCGTTCCGGTCGGAGAAAAAACCTTAGGCAGGCTCTTCAACCTCTTAGGAGAGCCTATTGATGAATTAGGCCCTCTGCAGGATGGAGGGAAGAAATATCCGATTCACCGGCACCCTCCTGCATTTGAAGATCTGGATACAAAGGTTTCCATTTTCGAGACCGGGATCAAAGTGATCGATCTTTTAGAGCCGTATGTTAAAGGAGGAAAAGTAGGACTTTTCGGCGGAGCAGGAGTCGGTAAGACCGTAATTGTGATGGAGCTGATCCGCAATATAGCTAAAGAGCATGGAGGTTATTCGGTCTTCTGCGGAGTAGGAGAGAGAACCAGAGAAGGAAATGATTTATGGCTTTCGATGAAGGAGTCCGGTGTTATTTCTAAGACCGTCCTGGTCTTCGGACAGATGAATGAACCTCCTGGTGCCAGATTAAGAGTTGGTTTGACCGGTGTGACAATGGCTGAATATTTCCGAGATGAGGAGAACCGGGATATCCTGTTATTCATCGACAATATCTTCAGATTTGTCCAGGCTGGCTCTGAAGTTTCAGCCCTTCTGGGCAGAATGCCCTCTGCAGTTGGTTACCAGCCTACCCTGGGCACTGAGATGGGTGACCTGCAGGAGAGAATCACCTCCACCAAATCAGGCTCTATAACCTCGGTTCAGGCAATCTACGTGCCAGCAGACGACCTGACAGACCCTGCGCCAGCTGCTGCCTTCTCTCATTTAGATGCCACTACAGTGCTGTCCAGACAGATCTCCGAATTAGGTTTATACCCGGCAGTTGACCCCTTAGCCTCAACCTCCCGCATCTTAGACCCTAAGATAATAGGACAGGAGCATTACGACATTGCCAGGGCTGTGCAGAAGATCTTGCAGAGATATAAAGACCTGCAGGATATTATCGCTATCCTGGGTATGGATGAGCTTTCAGAGGAAGATAAGGTAATCGTCGCCCGGGCAAGGAGAATCCAGAAATTTCTTTCCCAGCCTTTCTATGTGGCAGAAGCATTTACCGGAACTGAAGGCAGATATGTGAAATTAGAAGATACCATCAAAGGATTCAAAAAGATAATTCAGGGAGAATTAGACAACCTGCCTGAACAAGCATTCTATATGGTTGGAGGGATTGAGGAGGTATATCAAAAGGCGGAGGAGATAAAGAAAGGATTAAGGGCATATTAGTTCTTTCCTCTCCTAAAAAGAGAGGGGTCAGTCGTAGCGTCGGGCTTTACGCCCGACGTCCTGCTTCATAGGAAATATAGGGGCACGGCGTGCCGTGCCCCTACCACATTTTATAGTGTGAGGAGGTTACTCATAATCCCACCTTCAGGGCAAGGTGGGATTATTTTTTTTCTAAAAACAAGAATGGAAGGCTGAAGCCTTCCGTTACATAAAATTTTTAGCGACCCTGAAAGGGTCGCGCTACGATTCCCTCTCTTTCCAAGAGAGGGATTCAGGGTGAGTTCGCAAGCGATACAAAGGACAAAATCTAGAGAAGAATGGAAGGCTGAAGCCTTCCGCTACAAAAAAACGTCCGGGACAAATCCTGACGTTACGATACTTACACTACGTTGGTCAGGAGACCAACGTCGAGCATTAACGGTCACGGTTTTTATCTTAGACTGTTGTCTCCGCTATTACCTCTTCGATGGAAGTTATGCCATTTTTGAGTTTCTCTATAGCGGCCATTCTTAGCGTCAGCATCCCATTAGCAACAGTATATTCTTTTATCTCCTGACTGGATTTACCCTCTAAGATCATCTTCTCGATATCCGGAGTGATAGGCATAATCTCAAACAGACCGGTTCTGCCGGAAAAGCCGGTATTATTACATTCCTGACAACCCTTACCCTGATAAACCTTGAAATCTTTAATCTCGTTCTCCGGAACACCTAATCTCAAAAGTGTTTCCGGCCTCACTTCAACTTCATCTTTGCAAAAATTGCAAATCTTCCTTACCATTCTCTGAGCCATTATCAATCTTACTGCTGAAGCCACCAGATAACCGGGCACTCCTATGTCTACAAGTCGGTTGATGGTACTCGCCGCATCATTAGTATGCACCGTAGAGAAAACTAAATGTCCGGTTAAAGCGGCTCGAATAGCGATATCGGCTGTTTCCCCGTCTCTTATCTCTCCCACCATGATAACATCCGGGTCCTGACGCAGAAAGGACCTCAGACAGGTGGCAAAGGTAAAACCTATGTCGCTCTTTATGGCTACCTGATTTATGCCATCAAAATTAAACTCAACGGGATCTTCAGCTGTCATTATATTTATATCCGGTTCATTAATCTGTTTTAAAGCCGAATACAAAGTGGTGGTTTTACCACTTCCCGTGGGACCGGTTACTAAAACCATTCCATAAGGTAACTTGATCGCTTCTGCAAATTGTTTTAATCCCTTTTCCGGAAATCCAAGTTTAGTCAGATCCACCATCAAGCTTCTAGGATCCAGAATACGCATAACCACTTTCTCTCCGAAAATGGTTGGCAGAACCGATACACGGATATCCACTGCCCGGTCTCCTATCTTGACTTTGATCCTTCCATCCTGTGGCAGTCTTCTCTCTGAAATATCCAAATCCGCCATAATCTTTACCCTGGAGACAATAGCCGGTCGATATTTGAAAGGTAAGGGTGACATCTCCTGCAGGTTACCGTCGAGTCGGTATCTTACCCTGATCCTTTTTTCGTAGCTCTCAATATGAATATCTGAAGCACCTCTTTTGATGGCATCAGAGATAATTCCATCTACTAATTTAACTAATGGCTTATCCTGTACTGCTGAGCGCAGGTCCTGTTCTGTGGGAACTTCTTCTGAGGTCTCGATGACTTCTAAATCATCATCCTTCATCCCTTTCAGGATCTCATCTATACCGGAGCTGTCCTGATAATAGGCGTCAATTGCCTTCTGGATAGCTTTTTCCGGGCTGATGACCGGCTGAATGGAACAGCCGGTGATGAATTTGACTGCGTCTAATACGTAGATGTTGCTGGGGTCTGAAATGGCGACTATTAAGGTGCGGCCTAACTTGCTGACTGCGATGACGTTGAATTTCCTGGCGATGTCCGCAGGAATGAGCTTGACGACTTCGGGGTTTAGCTCGATATCCGAAATCCTCAGAGCTCCGATGTTAAGCTGTCTCCCGATGAATTCGGACAGCTCATCCTCATCCTGGATGGCACCCATCTTCACCAGGATCTGCCCTAATTTGGCATCCCCTTTCTTCTGGAGCTCTAAAGCTTTAGCTAACTGCTCACGGCTGATCTTGCCAGCCTTGACCAGCATCTCCCCCAATTCTACTGACATAGTTTTTTACTCTGAATTGGCTCTAAGCTGATCCGCTTTAATCTCTGAAAATGTCATTTAACCGGTCTTCGGCTGATGCGGCAAAGCCAGAATCTATAGCCGGCTCGCTTTTCTTCTTGCTCTTGTGTGCCTGCCCCAGGATAGTGGCCAATTCCTCACCGCATTCCTTGGCGTAAAGCCTTACCATCCCGATGGTGGTCCGGTCATCAAAGATAGCCACCAGGATAGACCTTTCTCCTACCAAGGAGATATGAATATGGTCTCTTTTCCCTTGATGGAAAAGAACCGAAAATTCAGGTTCCCCGACTAGTCGGGCGATCTCCCGGGTAGAGGCAAAGCTTCCCGCAAGAAGGGCTGCCAAAGCCGTTGTATCCAGGGAATGAGTGAACCCCTGACGGGTTATCAGGTAACCGTCCTTATCCACCAGAAGAGCACATTTAGCTTCAGCCCCTTTGATCAGCTTAATCAAAGCTCGATCGATTTTCTCGATCTCTTCCTCATGGATAATCAAGCTATCATCCTGCAATTTTACCTCCTGTTCTTTGGATCCAAATTCGGACCTGCTATTTTTTGTATCCATCTCCACAAGAATCCGCCTTTGGCGGGCTTGGTTTTCTTTTGCCTTAACATCGGCGAAATGATGATTTTACTCTGGAACGGAAGACCGGTTTCATCAGCTTTTACCGTTTGAACCGGCCCCTCCGGGACTGCCTCTTTAGAAACTCTTTCAGCCTCGACAGTTTCCTTTTCGATCTCGGATTGACTTTGGATAAGCGTCTTTTTTTCTTCCTCCATCTTTTTCATTTTCTCGATTAGCGCTGCTTGTTCTTTTTTCCTCAACTCTTCTGCTTCTTTTATTTTTTCCAATTCCAAGGCCTTCTTTTGTCTTTCGACTCCCGCCATTTCTCTTTCCAGCCTTTCCAGGAACAGCTTCTTTCTTTCTGCTCCTTCTTTCTCCTTTCTTGCCTTCTCTTCCTGCTCTTTCAGTCTTACCTTGATTAATTCTTCCTCTTTCTCTTTTTGTAACCTTACTGTTTCTTTGGCCTGCTCTTCTTTTTCCCTTTCTCTTTCTCTCGCTTTTTCTAACTTTTCTTCCACCCGGTAGGTTTTCTCGGGCTGTTCCAGATCTCTTTCCACCTCTTCAAAAGAATCTTTCCCCAGCGGAGCTTCAGGTACAGATTCTCTTGCGGGAGCATACGGCTTTTTCTCCAGCTCTTCTCTCTCGGCTGATGGCATAACCGAAGATTTGGATTCTGCTGACACTGAGATCAGTTCTTTTTTCCCCTCTGGCTCAGATTTACCCCTGGCTTTTTCCAGCACCAGCTTGCTGATGGCTTTCAGAGTATCGAAGACACCTGTCCCTTTTACCGCCACAGCTTCAAAATAAGGAAGTCCCCTGGGGTTCAAGCACTTCTCCAGCTCTTCTAAACTGGATACCTCTTCTAAGTCCCTTTTATTATATTGAATAATCATAGGGAGCTCTTCCAGGACATAACCGTATTCTTCCAGATTCTCTATCAGATTATTCATGCTTTCGATATTCTCCTCTAACTTAGCTGCTTGCGAATCAACCACAAAGACCAGCCCATCCACTCCTCTCAAGACCAGTTTCCTGGTGGCATTGTAATAAACCTGGCCCGGAACCGTGTAGAGCTGAAATTTTGTCGAAAACCCCTGTACCGGACCTATATCGATGGGCAGAAAATCGAAATAAAGAGTTCTGTCCGCATCGGTTGCCAAAGAGATCAACTCTCCTTTAGTTTGAGGAGGGGCTTTCTTATGTATATAAATGAGGTTGGTGGTCTTACCACTCAACCCCGGTCCGTAATAGACTATCTTACAGCAGATCTCTCTGAAAGCATAGTTTATCGAGACCATCTTCTGCTTTTTTCTCTTTTTTTAAAAATTCCGCTCTTTGATTTTAGAAGCAGTGTTTTTGATCTCCAACCGAACCAATCCGACATTCACGTTCGGCTCGGTTGTCACCACCAGTATGCCAAAACCCACATCCGTCAGGAAAAGCTTCCCCTGCTCGGCTTCGATGGTCACCTGCTTCAGATGAGTACTTTTCAGCCTCTCCAGAGATTTCTGAACCGTGCTGACGATCGAAGCCGCCATGGCGCCCACGGTCTCATCTTGAAAACTGGTGTCCAGGTCCGCCGCGATAATTATACCATCATTCCCCACCAACATGCTTCCGGTGATACCGGTGGTTTTGTTAAGCTCCTCTAAGATCTGATACATTTCTTCCCTCCTCTGATCCCAGGAGTTTCCCATACCTTTCTTTTAAGAATTTCTTTAGCATCTCAGCTGATTTGATGATTCGGATATTCAGCAGTTCATCCGTATTGCGACTGGCTATGGTTACCAGCGTAAAATCTAAAACCCTATTCAGATTTATCCATCTTTTGGGGGTGAACAACTGAATTCTTTCTATCTTGGATTCTCCCAATTTTTTTAGCAGATTAGAATTTACATCCTCCAGGCTCAAGGCTAAAGGAGCAACTTTCTCGCCATCCATACCTTCCTCGCAAGCCTGTCCTATGATCAACCCTTCAGAGTCAACTAAAAACGCGCCCTCCACCCCGGAATATTCTTTGAGATAACTTAAGGCATTGTCCAAAGTCCCCTCTTTAGGTTCAGCCTTAGGATGGAGCGGAACTACTTCCTCCTTCACTTCCGGTATAGGCCTGGACCTCTCTAATTTCTTTTCCCTTTCATGTCTTATGATTTTGTCTCCAAAGGAAAACTTGAAAAGCAGGGGTAGCAATACCATCTGAAACAGAATCGCCGGAAGATAGGTCGAGATTCCTGATTTTAAGGATAGAAGTAGATTTAAAGAGAACATGAAGGAAATGAGAACTCCGAAGATTATTCCGATCGAGACTCTGAGCAAAAGACTGAAAAAAGAATAAAGAGCGACCATAGGAAAGGAGAGAAAAGAGAAAAGGAGAAAGTAAATTAAAATATACCAGAGCAGTTCCAACGGAAAAAGCAAAAGAGGTTTTAATTCGAACCCGAGGTTCTTGGGAAAAAAGACCAGCGGGAAAACCGCCAGGAAGGCAGAAAGTATAAAGAACTGCCGGTATTCTTTTAAATTGTCTTTTCTTTCCATGATTTTCAGCCCTTCTAAATTTTATTCTTCAGCCAGCCTCTCTAATATCTGGTCAACCTGTATCTTCAAAAACCCGAGATTGGCTTCGCTTCTACATACTAACAGCAGAATATATTTTTTCAGTTTGATAGCCCAAAAGCACATCTCTTCGGTCTCGAGAAGGAACTGCTGGAGTCCTCCAAAACTGATCCGGGGAAGGCATTCTCTTATCTCCCTGAAAATCTGGGTGCCTGTAGCTCCAAGGCTTTCCTGGTCAAAATCGATCTTTAATCTGCTTTCCCGGACCAGACCATCATCTCCTATCACTAATGCCGCCATAAGACTTGGCAGGGAGGTTAAGCTGAAAAGAGCCTCTGAAAAGGGAAGGTTTTTTTCGATTACTTTCGCCGGCTTCTTTTCCCGAGGCGTGAGCTCTTCCGGAGGCGTGAAAACCACTCCTCTTTTCTTTTCCTCTTTCAGACCTTTCTGAATTTCCTCCAGCAGGGTTTTGAGGATTGAATTCTTTTTGTCGGTTGAAAGAAGTTTTTCAACTATATTTTTTGCCTCCTTGAATTCTCCTCTTTTAATCATTATCCGGGACAAAAGCTGCTCGGTTAAGCGAGTTCTTCCATCTAATTTTATAGCTAAAAGGAGCTCTTTCTCTGCCTCCGAATACATCTCCCGGTCAAAATTTATCTTAGCCATAATCTGATGTCCGGCCCCATAATCCGGATGGTTTCTCAGCCCGTTACGGCAGAATTCAAACGCCTTATCCAGTTCTCCTTTTTTCCTGTAAGCCTCTGCCAGAGCTGCAAATATCTGAGAATCTGGATGCTCAGAAAGGATCTTATGGCACTTTTCAATCCTCTCTTCTAATTCCAACAAATCGACCATAATCTTTTCTCTCTAAAAAAGATATACCATAGAAATTATCGACATTCCAAGGGAATAACTTAACTTTAAAGAATAGAGCCTTAAGAGGAATGCACTTTTCAACTGAGTTTTTTCTTTAAAAGAATTAATCCAAAAACCAGAAGAAAAAAACCCAGAAGTTGAAAAAGGAAAACAAAAGTGGGCAGACCGCTTACCGCTCCTAAACTCTGCAGAAATTCCAGGAAAACCGAAATAAGCAAAATCGACAGAGCCAGACCTGAAAAAACCCAGACCGAAGAAAGCTCCCCTCCTTTAAGTAGTGAATGGATTTTGAGAGCAAAAAAGATACCGCTGCCCAGGATCAAGAGAATTATGAGGGTAAGCAAAGTCCCTAAAAAGGATGCCTCGCTTGTAGCCTGCTCCTCAGCCAGGCATCTGCTCCAGGGTAAAAAAAACAGGAGCAAAATTAACCAAATGGACCGAAATTTCGATTTTAACCCAGACGACTTCATCCTCTAAACCGACTCCTCCCCTTTTAAAGCCAATTTAAGAGTTCTGAAAAGGTCATCTTCCAAACTGTATTTCTTTACCACTTCCCTTTCCTTCAGAAGAAAAGGAGCTGTGCTTTTCTTTATCTCAGTAGTGATCTGCCTGGTAATATCCTCTCCCAGGTAGTTATGGGCCAAGGTCAGATATCCTGAAAGCAGGCCCTGCAGGCCCTGGGAAACCTGGTGTAATCTTACCTCTTCCGGGATGTTGTTTAGTCGCATTGCAAAATCTCCGGGCTGAAGTAAAGTCCCGTTTTTTAGCAAATGATTCAGAACCGGAAAAGAGGCTTGCTTTTGTATCAAAGCACGATCCCATAATTTTAACTGAACTTTACCTAATTTCTGCAACAGGATTTTATCCACTACCGAAAAACTGGTGGAGAAAACCTGAGTTAGTATCTCCAGCAGAGCCGATTCTTCCTTCCTCTTATCCTTTCTGGTCTGCCTTTTTTCTCCCGGAGTCACCATCCCCTGATCTATAAGCTTGAGCAGTGCCCTGGAGGTGCTATATTCACCCAGAGGGCTTTCCTCTAAGATATCTGGATAGGTTTTCTCTCCGTCAACCATAAGCAATACTTTGAACTCATCCAGACTCAGGCTGACTGAAGAGGAGGAACCGATTTTGGGATTTGGATTCCCTTTCAGCAGCATATCATCTTTGGGAAGGATTTTCTGCATTTCTACCATTTCATCGATCTTTCTGGTCCCCTCCATAATGACATTGATGGTATTGAGATTGGTGGTAATCTGTCCTTCTGCTGGCTCTTTGTCGTCCTGGAAGATAAAATCCCCCTCCTTCCAGCTAAAAAGGTTGTAAACGATCTCTTCTATCTGCAGTTTCAGACAGGCGACCAGTTCTTCTTTTTTCAAAAGCCCCATCTCCACCACTGTTGCCCCGATCATTTTACCGGTTGCCCGGTGCAGCTTTATCACCTGATCTAATTCAGCCTGTGAAAGTTTGCCCAGCCTTATAAGCAGGTTACCGATCAGCTCCTCTTCGGTGTTGGAGGAAGTGGCATAGACAATGTTTCCTTCCCGGAAGTAGATCTCTTTTCTCTGTGCCTGACGCATCAGGGTCAGCACCCCGGTTTTCTTGCTGGAGCTGATCAACTGCAGCAAGTCCGGGAAGGAGAGGGTATTTAAATTGCCGTTTAAACTCATACTAAAGACTATAGGTTATTTTTCTTTTTCCCAGCACTGTGCTGATATCGAATTTTTTACTGTTGACCTTGATTATCACTGCTCCGAGCCTGGAAGTCTGGAAAACTTTATTCTCAAAACTCTGAGAAAAATTGAATTTATTATAGCCTGAAATTATTAATTCCTGGATTCCACTGTTTAATGCTAAGTGCTCTATATTGCTTGTATTAGCTCCTTGAGGATTAAAACTCACCACATCCGGTTGAAGCTCAAAAACGGTGCTTTCAGGCAAAAACCGCTTACTCACCAGGAGCTTGAATTTTCCATAACTTACTATCAAAAGGGGACTTTCAACTTCAGTCCCCCCTTCAGAGTTTTTATCGGGATAAATCGAAAAAACCTTAACCTTTCCGAAAAGTTGATTGAGTTCTTGTAGATTCCGTATGCGGATTTCCGGGCCATCTAATTTACGCGAGATTGGAACACTATCCATATCCATCCATACCTCTTTCACTTTAATCTCGCTCAAAAACTCAGATACCTTCTTCTCTTCCTCTTTTTTGTCGGTCAGGATAAGCCCATCCAGTCTGGTTATTCCCTTTTTGTAGAGAAAAGGAAGGATGATTTTTTCTACCTCAGAAGAATTATCCGACAGGTTTACCAAAATCTTTTCATCTTGCGGAGTCTCTATCAGTACTGCCTCACCTGAAGCAGAAAGGTAAGTGATTTTCAATTCAGATGACTTATTGATTTGGAGGTTAAGAAATAGAGGCAGTCCTGTCAGGATTAAAACAGATACTAAGGAGGCGGTTGCGAACCGCTTTAAGTTTCTTTGAAAAATAATCGCCAAAAGAGAGAGATAAAAAACCAAGATGAACATATAGGAAGGGGAAGAGACCTTAAAAGCTGCAAATGGAAGGGAGGAAAAGAAAGACAAGATCTTTATAATAAAGTCCAGCCCCAGCCAGTTGAATGAAGTGAATAAAAGAGAAAGTTTAAGACTTAAAAGACTCAAGAGAGCAGAAATCACCCCTACCATAACTACCAGGCCGGTTAGCGGCACGATTAACAGGTTAGCAAAAAGAGAATAAGCAGAGATAAGGTTAAAATAATAGGCCGTAACAGGATAAGTGAATAACTGAGCTGACAGGGAAACGAAAAAAGGCAAGGCTACATAGGATTTTAAGAACCGATTCCGTAGCCTGGAAAGGAAAAGAGTCTCTAATTTAGGAACCCAGAGGATCAACCCCAGGGTAGCCATAAAGGATAATTGAAAACCCACATCATAGAGAGTGGAAGGAGTTATGAAAAGTATCACCAGGGCAGCTAAAGCCCAGAGGTTGAGGATATCCCTTTCCCTTTCGATCAATAGCGAAAGAAGAAAAAGAGAAGTCATAATAGAAGCCCTTACCACTGAGGGCTGGTTACCGGTCACAAAGGAGAAAATCAAGATCAATGGAAAAACCAGAAGCAAAGAGAGCCGGTAAGGTATTCTTAAGAGTCGAAAAAGTCCAAAGAAGAGAAGGACAACCAGCGCCACGTTAGAGCCGGAGATGGCTAAAAGATGAAGGGTGCCGGTATCGGTAAAGAGTTTATAGATCTCCCTGGGTATTCCTCTTCTTTCACCCAGGACAAAGCCGGAAAGAATCGCCTGATGCGGGTCCGTCAGGTTTCTCTTAAAAAAGCCGAGAATATAATGTTTTACCGGAAGAACTATTCCGGAGATAAAAAAATTCCCTCTTTCCTTTTCCAGAAGCGTAATTTCCGAGTCGTGCTTTAAGTTCATGCATGCGAAAATCTCTTTAGAGTTCAGATATTTCCTGTAGTCAAAAGCACTCGGATTTTTAGAGGGAGAAGGTGAATACAGGTAACCGCTGAAATGGATTAAATCGCCATAGTTGAAGAGGTTTGACGGATGTCTGATTCTCAGAAGTATCTTCCCGGTGGTCTTTATTTTCTTCTGATTAATCGACAATTCCCGGGTAGCTATTTCAATAAAAGTCTTATCCTCCCTGATATCCGGGTCCCTGGAGATGCTGCCGGTCAAATCGACTTTTCCGGTGAGCTGAGTGAATCTGGAGATATGATTTATGGGTAGGTCTTTGGTCTTCAGCTCGTATCTCCAGAATCCGGCTAAAGCCAGAAGAATCGTGATAAATATTACTCTTAGACTTTGTTCCTTCCTGAAGGAGAACAGAAGAAAGAGAGTGATCAAGATTAGAAAAAGTAAGATCAGGGTGGATAAGTCGAAATAATTTCCTAAAAAAATTCCAGCCACGTAAGCCAGAAGGGCTAAAAGGGCAGGCCTGCGTTTCAAATTTCTACCTCTTGAATCCTAAGATTCCCAGTACTCTTTTTACTTCTTTTATCTTAAATAAACTCGCAAGAGATAAATAGCTGAGCAGGGAAATTACCAGCATCAGAACTACCAATATCGTTTTTTGGATTAAGCTCCCCCTATCCAGGTCCACCGGATAAAGAAAAAGAAAAAGCTGTAACAGGATCCCCATAAGTAATGAAGTCAGCAGGATTTTTAAGAAAGCATTCCTTAAATCCTTTTTATCAAAAGGTCCAATTCTTTTATCCAGGGTGAAAAAAAGAATAGCCATATTTAAAATGGCGGAAAAAGAGGTGGCAAAAGCCAATCCCCGAAAGCTTAAGGGACGCATAAGGATCAAATTTAGACCGATGTTAAAAACGACCGTTACGGCAGTGCTTATCACTGGAACTCTGGCATCACCCAAGGCATAGAAAACAGGGGCTAAAACCCGGACTGAAGCATAGGCAAAAAGACCGATGGAATAAAACAACAGTGCCTGAGAAGTAGCTTGTGTGTCCGCAAAAATGAATTTTCCATGCTGGTATAAAAGGGAGATTATCGGCTTTGCCCCTACCGCTAAAAATATGGTCGAAGGCAGAGTCAGGAAAAAGATAAGTTTTAAAGATGAGCTGCAGGTGGAGACAAGTTCAGTATAGTTTTTTTGAGCTGCCTGAGCCGCCAGAAATGGGAAAGTTACCGTTGCCACTGCAACTCCAAAGACCCCCAAGGGGAAATTCATCAGCCTGAAACTATAATTTAGATATGAAACGCTTCCCTGCGGCAGAAGAGAGGCAATCAGTGTATTGACGAAGATATTCACCTGAGTAGAGGCCAAGCCCAGAATTGCGGGGGTCATCAACCAGAGGATTTTTCTTACCCCAGGGTCTTTCCAATCCAGAAGAGGTTTGTATTTATATCCTAACCTGAAAAGAACAGGCAACTGTATACCTAATTGTCCTGCTCCGCCTAAAAGAACACCGAGAGCCATTCCAATAATCGGGGTTTTCAAAAATGGTGAGATCAAAAAACCGGCTAAGATCATACCCAGATTTAACATAGTAGGTGCTAAAGCAGGTGCGCCGAATCGTCCAAAAGAGTTCAGAATCCCCATACTCAGGGCAGCCAGGGAGACCAGAAGCAGGAACGGAAACATAATCCGGGTCAACAGGGTTGTAAGCTCTAACTTGCCTTGAATCTTGTCAAACCCCGGGGCAATGAGATTGACAATTGCCGGGGAGAATATTATGCCCAGGATGACGATTGCGGACAAAACGATCAAAAGTATATTCAGCACCAAGTTGACTAAGCGAAAAGCTTCCTCTTTCCCCTGAAGAGTCAGCTTCTCCGTGAAGACCGGAATAAAAGCTGAAGAAAGAGCGCCTTCTGCTAAAAGGTCCCTGAGAAGATTGGGAATTCGGAAAGCCGCCACAAAGGCATCCGTAGCCATCCCTGCCCCAAAAAGATAAGCAAAAACCTGCTCCCTTATAAGCCCGAAGACCCTGGATAAAAAGGTAGCCGAGCTAACCATTCCGGCAGATTTAGCGATTTTGTCTTTTGCGTAAACCTCCATTCTCTTTTCCTTTTTTTATTTATTCGTCATTCGGTATCCGTCATTCGTCATTTTTTCTGTCTTCCTTCTTCCTTTTTTTATTTATTCGCCTTAGGTGGAACAGGCGTCTCGCCTGTTCTCAATTGTCAGAGAGCAAAGCCTGGCGCCCTACGGGCGGGCTGGCGCGTAGCCACAGGAATGTCTGACCTACCTCACAAAACCTGGGCAGGCACACAGGCCTGCCCCTACATTACTCCTGTTCTTAGTAGAAAACTTGCTGACCATTATTTTTTTAATCGTTTTTTTTATCCTTGAACCTTTGAACTATTGAACTTTTGAACCTTTATTTCCTATTTTTAAATTGACAAAAAAAGATTTTCCATTATATTTAACCTTCGAAAATTAAACCAGGAGGTAGTTTGCCAGTACGTAAGGTCCATAAAGACGTTAAAAAAAGATTGAAAACCAGCTTAAAGGCAAAAGCTCGCAACCGGGAGATGAAATCCGAGCTGAGAAGTCTGGTAAAGAAAACAGAGGCCAATCCGGTTCAGGAGAATCTCAAGCCAGTATTCTCGCTTCTGGATAAAGCCTCCCGGAAAAAAATCATACATAAAAATACTGCTTCCCGCATAAAGTCCAGACTTTCCCGGCTCTTGAATAAACCTACCACACCAGGTGCCGAAGCAAAAGCAGAAGCTTAGGATTTGACCTGAGAATAGCCTTCAAGGTCTGTATGGGAGTCAGCCTGGTCGAATCCTCATCCTTAAGATACTCCTTTAAAAACTGGATAACCTCTTCAAAATCCTCATCTCTCATCTTAAGGTAAATCTTTCTGCAGTAAGAATAAAATCTCAACTCCCTTCCTTTTATCTTCAGAAACTCCTCTTCATATTTTTTCAGAAAGTCGGGTGAATTACCTCCATTGACCAGATATTCTGAGGCAACCTGGCCTGCGATCTTCCCGGAGAGAAGCGCATTGGCAATCCCTGCACCGGAGAGTGAATCAACTAACCTGGCAGCATCTCCTGTGAGAAGTATATTCCCTTTGACTAACTGACTTCTACGGCTAAACGCTGGCACTCCTCCGGTCATCCATTCAACCACTGAGAAGTTCTTGAACCTTTTCATCACGAAAAAGTCTAAGAGTTCCTTGGCTTTTATGTTGTTGCCAAGGCTCGGAGTAATAGCCAAGCCCACGTTTGCCAATCCTTTACCCTTGGGGAAAACCCAGGCATACCCTCCGGGAGCTATTTTGGTGCCAAGATGAAATTCAATGCACTCCTGGTCTAAAGGATCGGCCTTCAAAAGATACTGGTAAGCAGAATCAACCCCCTCTAATTTCAGGGCATTATCAATGCCTGCCCATCTTCCGACCATAGATTCAATCCCGTCTGCAGCTATGACTATTTTGGTTTGATATTCCGATTCCCTTCCATCTTTTTTCATCCTTATTCCGCAAATCTCTCCCCTGTTGTTGTTGATTAATCCCACAGCCTGGGCATTGACTTTCAGCTCAGCGCCTGAGGATTCTGCCCTCAGCGCTAAATCCCTGTCGAATATCTTTCTATCAAGCACCAGACCTGCGCTGGAGTAAGAAACCTTCAACTCTTTCCCCGAAGGGGGGCAGAGTGCAATTTTTTCGATTTTAGACCTTATCCAGGCAGGATTAACCTGCTCGCAAATTGAGAGTCCTCTGAAGCTGACAGCCTCAGCACAGCATAAAGGCAGCCCTACTTCCTTATGCTTTTCAAGTAAGAGAACTTTATGCTTATTCTTGGCTAAGACCCAGGCAGCCATCGAGCCAGCAGGACCTGCTCCTACTACTATGCAATCGTACTTATCTTTCATCTTCTTCATTCGTCATTTGATATCCGTCATTCGTTATTGTCTTTTTCATTTGTCATTCGTTATTCGTCATCCGTCATTCTTTATCTGTGATTTCCAGAGCCCCTGAAGGACAAAACACCACACAGTCATTACAGAGAGTGCAAAGCTCCTCTTTTATTCTCAAACCCTGACTTTCTAAATCCAGAGATTCAAAGGCGCAAACTGCCACGCACCCCCCGCACTCTCCGCACAGATCCATCTTTAAACTTAGTTTTTTCATCTTCTATCAAAAAGCGTTGGAATAATTTAAGTCCCGTCCTCAAAAAATTCAAGTTAAAAATGCAAGTCTCCCTCATGCTTGCATTTTTCAACGGTCAAATCTTTTCTTCTTCCGTCTCACGTCTTACTTTCTTGACTGGTACTCTGAGGTGATTTTTTTAAAAAAGTACTTGACAAACTGTTTTCCTTAGGTATCATAGGTGACGAAACCTTTTAAACCGATCCGGCGAGATCAGTAAAGGTAAAAGATAGAAGATGAGATTAGGAGATCCGATACATAAATGCCCTCCTTGAATTATCAGGAGGGTATTTTTTTGCCTTTTTTAGAAAAGTGAGGAGGAGAATTGCCCAGAAGAAAAGGCGTCCTGATAATGGACGAGAAAACGGTTCGACGAGCCTTAACCAGAATTGCCCACGAGATCATCGAGCGGAACAAGGGAGCTGAGAACTTAGGGCTAATCGGAATCAAGACCCGTGGGGCTTATCTGGCAGAAAGACTGGCTAAGATAATTTTCGAAATAGAGGAAGTGCAGGTCCCCTTAGGGTTTATGGACATCACCCTGTACCGGGATGACATCCAGACCAAATTAGACCAGCCGATCGTGCAGAAAACCGAAGTTATGTTTGACGTAGCAGACAGGATAATAATCTTGGTGGATGACGTTCTCTTCACCGGCAGAACCATCCGCGCAGCCTTAGACCAAATAATAGACTTCGGCAGACCAAAACTAATTCAATTAGCCGTCTTAGTTGACCGTGGACACCGTGAACTTCCCATCCGGGCCGATTATATCGGCAAAAACATACCCACTGCTTTAAATGAGCAGGTGGTGGTGAAAATACAAGAGGTGGACGGAGAGGACAGTGTAACCATTGAGAAGGAAAAGAGGAAATGATCTTGTAGAGACGCATTGCATGCGTCTTTTATGTCATTGCGAGGAGGTCATTTGACCGACGAAGCAATCCGTTGCCTGTTAGGTAGAAGGATTGCTTCGCCTGTAAGGCTCGCAATGACCTCAGATACGTAGTTGCTCGATTTATCGAGCCAAAGACAGCCTAGAATGAAAGTCTAAGATAATGAGGAGAAGATGAAATTAAAAAGCAGGCATCTTTTAGGCTTAGAAGGGATTTCAAAAGAGGAGATCGGGCTGATACTGGACACCGCTGAGACTTTCAAGGAGGTGTTGGAAAGACCCATCAAAAAAGTTCCTACCCTCAGAGGGGTAACTGTGGTCAATCTCTTTTACGAGGCATCCACCCGAACCAGAATCTCCTTTGAGCTGGCTGAAAAAAGATTATCTGCTGAGCTGGTAAACTTCTCTGCTTCCACCTCCAGCGTAAAAAAAGGAGAAACCCTTAAAGACACGGTCAAAAACATCGAGGCGATGAAAATCGATATGGTGGTGATAAGACACCAGTCTTCAGGAACCCCTTATTTTCTCACCCAATGCCTTTCTTCCTCCATAATCAATGCCGGGGATGGGGCGCACGAACATCCCACCCAAGGGCTTTTGGATTTATTCACCCTGCGGGAAAAATATAAAAAGATCGAAGGCTTGAGAGTGGTAATAGTCGGGGACATAAAGCATAGCCGGGTTGCCAGGTCAAATATCTGGGGCTTGAAAACCATGGGAGCTTCGGTAGCTGTATGCGGACCAACGACCCTGATGCCCTATGAAATCGATAAGATGGGGGTTGAGGTTTACTCAAATCTGGGCGAAGCTCTGCAGGGGGCAGATGTGGTCAACGTCCTGCGAATACAATTGGAAAGACAGAAAGGCGGTCTTTTACCTTCATTAAGAGAATATGCAAACGAGTTCGGGATAAACTCAGACCGCTTAAAAAGACTAAATCCGAATTTCACCATAATGCATCCCGGACCAATTAACCGGGGTGTAGAAATCACTCCAGAGGTCGCAGATGGTCCTTATTCAGTCATCTTAGACCAGGTGACCAATGGAGTAGCCATCCGTATGGCAGTTTTGTACCTTTTAAGTGGAGGAGAAGGAAAGGTTGAATAAAAAAACCTCTATAGAAGCTGAACTGATTATTGTCGGGGGAAGAATCATAGACCCAGCATCTAAGTTGGATAAGGTCGGTGATATATATATCCGGGACGGGAAGATCATTAAAATCGAAACCAAGAAATTGATCCCCAGGAAAAAGATTAGATTTTCTCCGGAAATAGTGGACGCATATGATAAGATTGTGACTCCGGGTTTGATCGATATGCATACCCATTTAAGAGAGCCGGGAAGAGAAGATGAGGAGACGATTTTAACCGGTTCAGAAGCTGCAGTTGCTGGAGGATTTACTGCTATCTGTTGTATGCCCAATACCCAGCCACCGATTGACAATCAGGGGTCAGTGAAATTCATATATGAGAAGGCGAAATCAGCTAAGTGCAAAGTCTACCCTGTTGCCGGTGCAACCAAAGGCTTAAAAGGCGAAGAATTGACTGAGATTGCAGATCTGGTTAAAGCCGGAGCTGTGGCTATCTCAGACGATGGCAGACCGATTTACAGCTCGAGTTTGATGAGGTATGCGCTCGAATATTCTAAAATGTATGACCTTCCGGTTATATCCCATTGTGAGGATTTAGCCTTATCCTCAGATGGGGTGATGAATGAAGGTTTTGTTTCCACGGTTCTGGGACTTAAAGGTATTCCCGGAGTGGCTGAGGAGGTAATGATTGCACGGGATATAAGATTGGCAGAATTCACCAAATCTCGTGTGCATATTGCCCATGTTTCCACTGAAGGCTCAGTAAATCTTATCCGGGAAGCAAAGAGAAAAGGAGTGAAGATTACCTGTGAGGTAACCCCGCACCATTTTTCTTTGACGGATGAGGTTATAAAAACTTTCGATACCAATGCTAAAGTAAATCCACCTTTGAGAACTAAAAAAGATATTGAGGCTTTAAAAAAGGGGCTGAAAGACGGGACTATCGACTGCATCGCCACAGACCACGCTCCGCATTCAATCGAGGAAAAAGACGTGGAGTTCGATGCCGCGCCTTTCGGAATGGTTGGTCTGGAAACCGCTTTAGGTCTGGTCATAACAGAGCTGATTGAGAAAAAAGTCCTTACCTGGATTGAGGCTATTGCCAGGATGACGATCAATCCTGTCAAGATTTTGAAATTGAATGCTGGACAAATAAAGGTCGGTATGTCTGCGGATCTGACAGTAATCGATCCGGAGGCAAACTGGGTAGTCGAGCCAAAAGAGTTCAAATCCAAATCGAAAAATTCACCCTTTGGTGGAAGAAAGCTAAAGGGGAGGGCAGTTCTTACAATTGTAGATGGGAAGATAGCCTACCAGATGTAGAGACGCATTGCATGCGTCTCCAAGGTTAAAGTAGCGTCGGGTTTTATACCCGACGAGGAGGGAGAACGTCAGGGATAAACCCTGACCCAACGAAAAGGAACTCACCCTAAATCCCTCTCTTAAAAAGAGAGGGACTTTTACTCCCCTTCTCTTGGTAAGAGAAGAGGTCGGGGGATGAGTTCTGGAGATTAACGGTGAACTCACCCTGAATCTCCAGCCTTTGGCGGAGAACGACGAAGCCCAGTTGGGCTTCGCCACGGGCCCGCAATGACAAAAATAAAAAAGGGCGGGGAGACCCTGCCCCTACAATCACTTGACCCCTTGACTCCTTATATCCTACTCTATCAGCAAATTGGCTGAGGTCCTCCTTTAAACAGATAATTGACCAGATAAACCACATCTGACACCGTGACCTTGCCGTCGCAGTTGGCTTCTCCTGCCTCATACGGTTTAGCTACAGGTCCTCCCTTGAAAAGATAATTGACCAGGTAAACCACATCTGAAACGGTGACAGAACCGTCAGCATTGGCGTCTCCGCATTTAACCACAGTGGAATGGACAAAACCTGCATAGAGTTTGAAATTGGTGCTGGTGCCAGGACCAATGGCTGAAGACTGGCCTCCGGCAAAGATATATCTATCGCATCCGCTGTTAGACTTTTGTCCACCAAACCCATCTATCACATCCGTTACCAGTTTGAAATTTGCAGGAGTAAGGTTTTTCTCCTGAACCGAACCGTTTTCCGATTTAGTAACGCCCAGGTTTATCCCGGACGTTTTTCCTGTAGCGGAGGTCTTCAGACCTCCATCTTTCTCGTCGGGCATAAAGCCCGACGCTACGCTATTTTCCTTTTTCTTTACTGTAGAACCAGGTTTTTCCGGCAATCCTGCAAATGAAAGATCGAAGAGAAAGATTATGACCAGAAAAAACCAGAAGATAATTTTTGTTTTGTTCATTTTACACCTCATTTTTTTATTTGTAGCGTCTGGGTTTATCCCAGACGTCTCTTTTTCGTCCCGTATGAGGCGGGACGCTACTCCTCCAGCTCTTTCTGAAGCGCGTCGAACCTGACCCGCATTTCCGCTAGTTCGCGTTCCAGCCGGGCCTGGTTGGCGGCGATGGATTCGGCCTGTTCGGCTGACACCGCTTCGTCCGTCAGAGGCTGGCGCATTGATGCCGCTCATTCGCGGTCAGGCGCGTCGATCGCGCCGTCGTCCTGCTCGCTGGCACTGTTCTGGAATGTTCCAACCACCGTGCCGTAGGCCGTCGGGAAGAACACCAGCGTGAGCTGCGAATCGAAGGCCGTTGCGTTGACCGATGTTGAAGCGACCTTCTCCCCGAGCAGATAAAATGTGTTGGCGCCGGCGGAAACGACGAACAAGCCGTGCGGACTGACGACTTTCTGATAGATTCCGGTCGGCAGGGCTGCAATCACGCTCGTGAACAGATCCTGGTTTGCGGGCAGCGCCGTGGAAGAGCCGGAGACGCCGATGTTGTAGAGATCGCTTGTACCGGTCGTATGGCTGACCTCGAACTGAGTCGTCCCCAATACAAGGACGAAACCCGCCGCCGGAGCGGTGATGGTGCGCGACAGAATGATGGCGAGCGCCGTACTGGTGATGGCTACACCATCGCTGTTTGCGTTGCTGGCCACGCCGGGTTCGTCTAGAATCTCCGCGGCGCTGATCGAGCCGTTGGGCAGAATCACCGACGAGTTCCCGCCCGTCGCGTCGGCGACGTGGAGCCGTCCGCTGGGAACCGTTGTCCCGATGCCGACATTGCCATTCAGATGATATATGATATCTCCGTTAATGGTCCAATCATTGTCACCAGCTCCAGTAGCTGAACGGTAAGCATAAGGAACACTCACCATCGGCTTTCTGGGTGTTATCTCCGGATCAACTCCTACTTTGACTCCCAAATATCTTATGTTCCCGTTGAAAACTGTATCCGGTATCGGGTTCAAATTTCCCAGGAGAACATTGAATATACCTTTTTCGACTACTACTGCCCCCTGGGTCTCTGTCCATTTAAGAATCGTTCCAGCAGAATCTGCATAGATGGAGAAGACCATCGAAATGGTCGTATCCAGGGGCGCACCAGATGCCTTAGTCAGCTTCCCCTGATAATTAATCAACTGAGGCACCTGGGCAGAGGAATAAGAGAACAATACCAGCAAAAGCCCCGCAACGATTAAAAAGCATTTAGACTTCATTTTTAATACCTCCTTTATCTTCTGTAGTTGCCCAATTCATTGGGCCCATTTTTGCTCGATAAATCGAGCAACTACAGTTTAAACTGAAAGCTTTTGTACCTTTAAATCCACCACACCAAAATTTTAGGTCTCATAACCTCCTCCTTTCGTTGGGAGTTTATTTTTTTTCGTAGCGTCCTCACTCCCGTCCTTCGGTGGCTACGCCAGACGTAGTCTCCGTTCCCAGGATGAGGACGTTTTTTCGTTTATGATTGACCAAAGATCAAAGCAGATTGCATGGTCTCGTCCTATACCGAGACTTGCAATGACAACCTATTCCCCCTCTGGATAACTGGCGCAGGTCAAAATGTCATTCTGACTATTAAGATAGACAATGTCTTAAATTTGTCAAGCAAAAATGAGAGGTCTGAAAAACTCTTTTTGCAGGGCTGTCCCGCCAAAGGCGGGATTGATTTTTCGTCCTATAAACGGATCCGGAGCAAGCCCCCGTAGGGTAGGATAGGTCGGGCACCCCTGCTCGACCATTCCCTTTCACTTTTTCGCAGCAAAAAAGAGCTTGATAAATCAACCCTCTACCAGTATAATAATTATTATGAACATAATCACCCAATCCTTCAAGATAAAAACTAAAGGAAACACAGATATATTGGACATAACCTCCGAAATACAAAAGATCATCAGAGATTCCAACCTAAAGGAAGGACAGGCAACAGTACATATTCCTGGCTCAACTGCCGGTGTTACTACAATAGAATACGAACCTGGACTTTTGAAGGACTTGCCAAAGGCTTTTGAAAGGATTGCTCCAGAGAATATAGAGTATGCTCATCATCTGACCTGGGGTGATCATAACGGACACGCTCACGTCCGGGCAGCTTTATTAGGTGCTTCAAAGACTTTCCCTTTTTCTGAAGGTGACCTGATCTTAGGCACCTGGCAGCAGATCGTATTAGTAGATTTTGACGAGCGTCCAAGAAGCAGAGAAGTCGTAGTGCAGATAATAGGAGCGTAGAGACGCATTGCATGCATCTTTTTTGTCATTGCGAGGAGGTCATTTGACCGACGAAGCAATCTACTCAGAGCATAAGGATTGCTTCGCCCCAAGGGCTCGCAATGACATGCAATTCAAAAAACTACGTGGAGGTCTGAAGACCTCCGCTACACTTGATATTTAAAAATGTAGTGGAAGGCCTCAAGGTCTTGAGACTTCAGCCTTCCATCTTTGCCTTTACAAGGAGAAAACAGTGATCAAATTAAAATTCAAAACAGTCGAATGGTCAAAAAATAAGGTGAGAATTCTGGACCAGACGAAACTTCCTTTGAAGGTTTCCTATCTGGAGTATGACGATTATAAGAAACTGGCTATGGCTATCAAGGAGCTCAAAATCCGCGGTGCGCCAGCTATTGGCATTGCAGCGGCATACGGCGTAGTCCTGGGAATGATGCAGGGAAAGTATGCCGACAAGAAAGAGTACGAGAAAAGACTGGATTCGGTCATCTCGACTTTGAAATCCACCCGTCCCACCGCAGTAAATCTTTTCTGGGCTTTGGACCGGATGAAAAAAGTTGCCCTGGAATATGAGGGTTATGACATGGAGAGTAGAAACAAAAGACTCTTGCACGAGGCATTGCTGATCCACCAGGAAGATAAGGTGATGTGCCGGAAGATCGGAGAATACGGGGCAAAGCTGCTGAAAAATGGATGTCGGGTACTTACTCACTGCAATGCCGGCGCCTTAGCTACGGGTGGAATAGGCACTGCCCTGGCTCCTTTATTCATTGCCAAAGCCCAGGGAAAAAAGATAAAGGTTTACGTGGATGAGACCCGTCCGGTCCTTCAGGGAGCGAGGCTGACCACCTGGGAGCTTCTCCAGCAGGGGATCGATACTGTGCTTATCTGCGATGATATGGCTGCTTTTTTAATGCAAAAAAAGATGATCGACTGCATAATCACCGGGGCAGACAGGATCGTCAGGAATCTGGATGCGGCTAACAAGATCGGGACTTACAACCTGGCAGTGCTGGCGAAATTTCATAAAATTCCCTTTTACCTTGCCGCACCCAGCTCCAGTTTTGACCATTCAGTCGAAAGCGGGGATAAAATAAAAATTGAGGAAAGATCCCCGAAGGAAGTCACCAACTTCTGGGGCAGACGAACTGCCCCACAAAAGGTAAAAATCTTTTCCCCGGCATTTGATGTTACGCCTGCTAATTTGATTACCGCAATTATTACCGATAAGGGAATAATTAAAGGAAAAAGAATGGACTGAAATACGGGAGGGGACAAGCCCCTCCCCTACTAAAAAGAATGAAATTGTAGGGGCGACCCGGCAGTTCGACAGGCTCACTGCTCTGAGCGGAGCCGAAGAGCGGGTCGCCCCTATCCATATCTGTACCCTTCCTGATTATATTGACAAATCCTTTAGTCCAAGATATATTTTCAGTGTGAAATCAAAAATCGTTCAGGATAAAAAGGAATTATACTTTCTTTTCGGAATTTTCTTCTTCAGCTTTGTCCTGCGCCTGATTTATCTGTCACAGATGAGCTCTAATCCCTATTTTACCTTACCCACCATGGACGCATTATATCACGACCTCTGGGCACAATCGATTGCCCAGGGGAACTGGATTGGAGACCAGGTTTTTTTCCGGGCGCCATTTTATCCTTATTTTTTAGGGACAGTTTACAAGCTCTTCGGGCATAACTATTTTATCCCTCGACTAATTCAGCATCTGATCGGCTCTTTTTCTGTGATTTTGATTTACTTTCTCGCCAGGAGACTTTTCAATCGCAGAATTGCCACTCTGTCGGCTATCCTCACCTCTATTTATGGGGTCATGGTCTACTACGAGGACGAGCTACTTTTGGATTTCCTTTTGGTTTTCTTTGGCGTTTTGCTAATTCTACTTTTGCACAGGGCAGAAGACAATCCTGGAAAATCAAAGTTTTTTTTAGCCGGTTTAGTCACCAGCCTTTTTGCAATCACCCGTCCCAACATCTTGATCTTCATCCCCTTTGCCCTTGTCTGGATACTTTTTCTGCTAAAGTTCAATTTTAAGAAGAAAATTGTGTTTTCGTTATTCTTTCTTTTGGGACTTCTTGCTCTAATCTTGCCAGTAACCGCGAGAAACTATCTGGTCGGAAAGGACTTCGTTCTGATTTCCTCTCAGGGAGGGATCAATTTTTATATCGGAAATAACCCGCAAGCAGATGGGACCAGTGCTTTTTTGCCCCCTTATGGAGACGACTGGGAATATCAGGATGCAGTTTATGAGGTGCAGAAAAATACTAATAAACTACCCAGACCATCTGAGGTTTCGGATTATTATCTTAAGAAGGGAGTCGATTTCATACTTCATTCCCCTCGAAAGTTTTTATCACTCTTTATAAAAAAAACATACCTTTTCTGGAATTCCTTTGAGATCAGCAACAACCAGGATATTTATTTTTTCAAAAGATACTCAGCTTTAATCCGCATCCTCCCTCTTGGCTTCTGGATAATAGCCCCTTTGAGCCTTGTGGGAATTCTTCTTAGTCTTAAAAGCTGGAAAAAATACTTCCTGGTCCTGACTTTTGTCCTGTCCTATTCGTTTTCAGTACTCCTCTTTTTTGTCAACTCTCGGTTTCGTCTGCCGGTCCTGCCTTTTTTGATTGTTTTCTCCTCGTTTGCCTTGATCCAGTTATTTGAATATGCTCGAAGAGGTTCTTTCAAAAAGCTTGGCTTAGCTTTTCTTCTTTTTCTTTTATTCTTCCTTTTTTCTAATTCCAACTTTTATCATCTGGACAAAGCAAATTTCGCCCAATCCTATTTCAGCCTGGGCAATCTATTTTTGAAAAAAGGAAATCTTCAAAAAGCTGAAGAGGAATATCTCTTGGCTCTTAAGGAAAATCCTTCCCTTCAAAGAGCTCATCTCAATTTAGGGAACATCTATTTTCACCAGAAGGATTATTCCCGGGCTGAAAAAGAATTCCTGGAGGAGCTAAAAGCCAACCCCCGGCAGGAAAAAGCCTATAATAACCTTTCAGTCTTATATCGTATTCGGGGAGATTACCTTGAGGCGACAGCTCTGGCGAAGCAAGCTCTTGAGATCAAGCCCTATTACAAAGAAGCTTACATAAACTCAGCCCTGGCATACCTGAAAACGGAAAATTACCTTTCAGCCGAAAGCTCGCTGGTTTCAGCCCTGGCCCTTTATCCGTCATTTATCGATCTCAAGTTCTACCTTGGTCTAATCTATCAGAGACAAGGAAAGGCGAACGAAGCTCTGCAACAATATGATGAGCTGCTGAGAGAAAAAGTAACAGGTGAAAACCTGGAATACAATTTAGGTCTGATTTACTCGAAGGACGATCCGTCCCAGGGGGGATTAAGCGGTTTAAAAGCCTATGCGGCTTATAACTCCGGGCTGATCTATTTACAGAAAAAGGAAATCGATCTTGCCCAGAAAAGCCTGATTCAATCAATTGAGTTGAAACCCAACTTTGCAGAAGCTCACGCTATCTTAGGAAACCTGTATGACTTAAGAAGAGAATATGAACCTGCAGCCGACGAACTGGAAGAAGCGATAAAAGATTCTCCGGACAATCCTGTTTATCATTATAACCTGGGTTTGATTCTTGCCAAAACGAAGAACCTTACTCTTGCCAAACAGGAACTTGAGATGGCATTAAGACTTTCACCTGATTTTAAACTTGCCCAAGAGAAACTGAGACTGGTGGACTCCCTTCTTTCTATCCAATCTCCCAAATAAAAGAGACCAGTCAGAAAACCTGGTCTCTTTCAGTAAAAACGGAATTCTTTTTTTGAACAGCTTATGGATCGAGCCCTTCATTCATAAACCATTCCACCATCTTCTCCATCATTAGTGTCATCTGTTCCTTCTTTATAGGGAAAGCCGGGAAACAGAACTCTGCGGTTTTCCACTGCAGGGTATAGGCTTGACCGTTTTCGATAAATACCACCGGCTTTGGCCCATAGGCTCTGGAAGCGCAGGGCCTTCCGTGTATTAAAGACAAAGCAGGGTCTTTATAGGATATGGCGGTATAAATCCTTTTATTGTAATTGGCATTCCAGATACCCTCATAGTTAGCCCGGGCAATTCCCTTTAAGGGTTTCGTAGCAGGAATGCCGGTGTAGTACGTGCTTGTTAACTTCGTAGTGTCGACTTCCAAGCGCGGCAGTCCGGTATAAGTTGAATCCCAAGGCTCAGCCGCAATCATCTCCTCATTCCGGTTCTGGGAGTCAAAGGCCGGCATAAAAATCCCGGTCACTCCGAAGAAATAGTTAGCCAGTCTCACCACTACCTCAGTGAAGCCGCTCTTGCGGGCACTGGAAATAGGCATGTAAGATGCTTTAGAAGGAACAGCTACATCCCAGTTATTCTGCCCGATCATCCAGACTCTCCCACCAACTCTGAGGTACCTTTCGATCTGAACAAACCCGGTGTCGGCACCGAAATTACTTCCCGTAGCGACTATTCCGGGGAACCTTCCCTCGTTAAAGTAAATAACTAATTTATAATGTGAAAGTGTATCTTCTGGCACAGGGTATGTTGCATCTAATGTAAAATTAACCCGGCACAAGTGATAACTATCGATCTTACCGCGAGCCTTAAGCGTATCCAGGATTCCTGTATAGTAAGTCCTGATCAAGTCCTTTTTTGGTATGATGAATATGCCTCGATAGTCCGTAGCATCCACTAAAAGCACACTCTTATCCTTCGAAAACAGGAAAGGAGGTTTTATAATCTTGAAAGTAACCTTAGCAGCATTCGGGTCAGGCACAAAAGCATCGTCCCTTGCCCGCACTCTAAACTGATACCAGCCATAGTCTTTTCCCTGAGCGTTATCTAAATCAACCAATAGCCGGGAGGTATTATCCACCCAGGGTATACCTTTTATACTATCCCAGGAGGAATAATAAACTTTGGTCGTATCGACTGCAGTTTTCGATTCGAAGGGCCCCACGAGCTGCCAGTAATAGCTGAATGCTGGCTGAGACCGCGGAGAGTAATCCGGATCCTCAGCGGACCAGTTAATTCTGATACCTTTCCAGTCAGCCGTAGTTTCGGGCAGGCAGTATTCGATCAACATAGTATCATAGATAGCTGTCGTATGGGGCGGACGGTTGGAACGAGTGAATAAGCGGAAATTGCTGCCTTTAGGCGAGTCCGGTTTCAATATTTTTGAAACGGCGCCTTCATTATCCACACCCCGCACGAAGAAATACTGAGCCATGTAAACTGTAGTATCCAGGGAAGCGGAAAGCATGACATTGTCCCATGTTCCGACTGGGGTTCTGACTGAATCAACCGAATGCAGAGCAGCTCTGCTGATCCCCAAAATTCTGGAGAGGGAGCTATCATTCCAGTCTCCGGGGCTAACCCGCTCTATAGTTTGTACAAATGCCGGGTCGATATAGCCACCAGATTTGGGGATTAAATTCCCGGTATCAGGAATTACCAGATGTTGATATTTAGAGATATACCCATCCTGGTCAAACCCGTACCAGTATATTTTGGCAAGAGTTGAAAAATTAACCGAATCCGGGGGTACGTTTACCAGAAAAACCTCTGGAGCCACGTTTGCCGGGGCAGTCCCTTTCCGGCTGAGCTTACCGCAGGCAGAGAATAGTAAAAAGACCAGAAGCAAAAGGAATAACCAACTAAATCTTTTCATCTGTAAAACTCCTTT
>JAUYBY010000066.1 GCA_030692925.1 Candidatus Zixiibacteriota bacterium
ATAACCTGATGATAAGATGTCTGCTTTTGTCCAACGGAATGCAAACCTCTTTCTCTCCGGATGGATTCAACCTGTATAGAGGGGATACTTCTGACTTTCCTCTATCCCCAGCTTCTCTGCTGAGAACCTTTCCGGCTGACAGTCTCTATTGCCTGGATGACCAGGTAACTAACGGCAAAGGTTACTATTATAAATTGACTGCTCTTTATTCCGGTCAGGAATCTGATACCTCGAATGAGGTTCAGGCTATTCCCAGACTCGGTGCTTTTCTGCAGTCCGATTTAGATTCTTTAGAAGTTTTATTACCCTCAGGCCAGAAGAAAGAAAAGTATCTTCAACTTTCCAACCCGGGTGGACTCCCTCTGGATTATAATATTGAATTTGAGCTTTCTTTAGATGATTCCACAAAAGGGACAGATTCTTACGGCTATTATTGGAGCGATAATCTTACCAGAAAAAGTTTAAGTTATGAGTGGATGGACATAAGTCAAAGAGGCATGCTTATAAATTCTGCAGGGGACAAGGACAAAGTCTATGGACCAATTCCCCTGAGTTTTCCTTTCCCTTTTTATGGAAATCTTTATGATTCCCTGTGGATTTTGACCAATGGCGTTTTGAGCTTCTATCCCTGGGACTTAAGGTTTGTCAACCAACCCTTACCCTGTTCGCAAGGTTATTTTAGATTAACCGCGCCGCTCTGGAGCAATCTAACTTTAAATCAGAACAGCAAGATCTATCTGCTTCAATCCTCTGATTCCATAGTTGTCTCATTTGTGGACCTAAAGCATTTCAAGACCGGAGCCTTATTTACTTTTCAGGTGATATTGACGAAACCAGGTTCAATCGATTTTCAATATGAAAAATTAAGCCAGTCCAACGAAACCGCCACTGTCGGGATTCAGAATGAAGATGGAACCTCTGCGCTTCTTATATCCTACAATCAAGATTACTTGGAGGACAGTTTGAGAATCAGTATAAACCCTCCCTTTCTGCAGGTTTCACCAATGAAGGGTAAAATCTACCCCGGAGAAAATCAAACCATTAAGCTTACTTTTGACAGCTATTTCTTATTGCAGGGTTTGTTCAAGGGAAAACTAAAAGTTTTTTCACAGGACAAAAACCATAGTTTGAACCCTTTATCTTTGCCGGTTGTTCTGAATGTCGACACCACCACCTCAGTCCAGAATACACCTGAACAGATTCCGGTTACTTTCAAGCTTGGACAGAACTATCCAAATCCCTTTAACCCCCTCACCACCATTCCATTCACCGTTATTGGTTCACAGTTCATAGTTCATAGACCCGGTCACACCTCCCTTGTTATTTACAATATTCTAGGACAGAAGGTGAGGACATTGGTGGACGAAGAAAAATCACCTGGAAATTATCAGGTGATCTGGGATGGGAAAAACCAGAAAGGGAATGAAGTTTCATCCGGGATTTATTTTTATCAGCTCAAAGCTGGGAATTATAAAAAAACAAGGAAGATGAGTTTGCTGAGATAGATTGTGGAGTGCATCCAAATGGATGCCATATAGAGACGCATTGCAATGTGTCTCTATAGATTTGGCGACCCTAAAAGGGTCGCGCTACGACGGGTGGCACCCTCAAACTGGTTTGAGGGTGTGATCAATAAGCCTTACACCTGTGCCCGTCAGGTCCCCCGACCCGACGGAAAAAAACTGCTGTCATCTTGCCAGGTCAGGGGACCTGGCAACCACATTGTAGTTGCCTGATTTATCAGGCTCTCGAATGCTCGATAAATCGAGCAACTACAGAAATCCCTGTGTGCCCATCGTTCCGCCAAAGGATTAACTGACCCGACGTGGATTTTAACTTTGCGTAGTTGTAGGTCGGGCTATTGGAGATTACCCGACGAATCTTTACGCCCTTAAAGAAATGGAGGTCTGAAGACCTCCGCTACAAAAATAAATCTGACTTAGCCTGTGGCCGTCGTCCCGCCAACGGCGGGACTGACCAGACGGGGCTTTTAACTTTGGGCGGCTGGTTCTTCTTTTTGGGGGGACGGAGATAAGACCTTCAAGGTATTCTTGAAATGCATCTTCACATATTTCTCTAAATTTTCTTTGCCCAGTTTTTCCACTAATTTCCTTGCCGCCTCCTCAGTCTGAGGGGATGCCCCTTTCGGTAAAACCATTCCGCACTCACGGGAAAGTCCTTCTAACCGGTTCAAAAACTCAGCTCTGGCTAAAATCGAGGCAGCCGCAACAGCCAAGTCCGATTCTGCTCCAGGCCTTTGCTCCAATCTTATTTTTTTGCCTAATTTCATCAGCGCATTTTTGATATAAAGCTCATCCCCGAACTGATCAGACAAGGCTCTGGAAGCATCCACCTGTAGCAGTATGTTCTCAATCACCCTGGCATGTCCCCAGGCAAGAATCCGGTTCAGGTTTTTCATTCGGGAGTATAACAGATTATATTTTTCGGGTCCTATCACCACGACCGAGTAGCGGCAGATGCTGCGCAATCTGAAATCTAAGTCTTTTATGACCCCGTCTGAAATCTTCTTGCTATCCCGTACATTCAACTGCCTTAACTGAGGAATAAGATTATCTTCTAAATAAACCCCTGCCACTACTAAGGGCCCGAAATAGTCCCCTTTTCCGGACTCGTCCGTCCCAATCCAGCCAGTTGGCTTATGGGGAGCTTTGACTTCAGGTTCTGACTTTTCAGGTTTCTTCTCTCTTGAGCCATCCTTAACTCTTCCCATGAAAGATTCCTTATGGGAAAAAGAAGGTCGTGCAGAATGGGAGTGTCTTGATTTATTCTTGTCCGAACTGAATGAACCGATTTTATTAGCTCCTTTTTCTCCGGAGCCTGCTTTTTTATTTTCCATTTTTTTTATGATTAAGAAAGGATTAAGCTCGCTCTATGTACTCCCCGGTACGGGTATCGACCTTTATAGTATCCCCTTCTTTAATGAACAGAGGAACTTTGACCACCAGACCGGTCTCCAAAGTTGCATCCTTGGTGATATTGGTTACCGAATCCCCTTTTATGGCTGGCTCAGTTGAAGTTACTTTTAAGAGGACTGATGTCGGAATGTCCAAGTTCACCGACTTTCCTTCAAAAAATAAAATCTTGTACTCCTCGTTCTCCTTAAGATACCATCTGTAATCGCCTAGATGCTCCTCATTTAAAACTATCTGTTCATAAGTCTTTGAATCCATAAAATGAAAATCATTTCCGGAGGAATAAAGATACTGCATCCATTTTTCCTGGAAGTCTGGCTCCTCAAAGGTCTCCCCGGCTGAAAAGGTTCTCTCCAGGACCGCACCGGTCTTTATGTTTTTAAGCTTGGTCCTTACGAAAGCTCTTCTCTGGGCGGTGCGGGCATGCTGGAAATCGACTATGTAATAAGGCTCGCCCTCAATCTTGATCTTCAGTCCCTTGCGAAAATCAGTCGTAGATAACATCTAAAACCTCCACCAATCATTTTTGCGAAGAGTAATATAATGAAAATTTTTTACTATGCAACAAAAAATCTAAAAAGGAAAGTGGGAGGTAGCGAACTGTCGTAGCGTCGGGCTTTATGCCCGACGTTAGGTCCTTTGGCGACCCTGAAAGGGTCGCACTACAAGGACAAGTTCTGAATGTGGCCGTCAGGTCCCCTGACCTAACCACAGGGTGGCATCCCCAAACTTGTTTGGGGATGACCTCATAAAAACGTAAAAAAACATCCAATACATCCCCTCACCTTGCGACCCTAAAAGGGTAGCGCTACGAAAAGAACACAATCGTATCGTCGGGTTTCACGCCCGGCGTTCAATCTTCGATTCAGGAAGAGGTTTTTCCTTTATCCTCGACTTTATTCATCTTATAAAACTCACACACTTGACATTCCTTCATCTTCTCCTTTGAGCCAAGTACCTTGCCCGTGCTGCAACTGATGAGAGTAGCTTTCCAGCAGATTTTGCCATAACTGGGGTAAGCCAGACAATATTCCCTGTATTCCTGAGGGCATTTGATAAATTCCCAGCAGTTCATATCATTGCTCTCTTTATTGTAAGGTAGAGACGCATCGAATGAGTTTTTACGTGCCTTTACCTTCCCTTTGTCACTCCCTACAAGGGAGGGGGATTATAAGTGTCCGTCGTCCGCCAGAGGCGGACTGACCCGACGGAATCTTTTTATTTATTTTTTTGGTGCAACAGCCCCTTTTTACCCTTGAGGCGGGTCTTAAAGAGAAAGGCTGGGCTCCCCCCTAAGAGCCCAGCCGTCAAGAAGGATGAAACCAGCCTCAGCCCCCCGGTAAAGACTGGCTTCGGGATAACTCCTTTTATCCTCTTTCCTTCCTGCAGAGTTCCATCTTCATCATCCTGTCCTGTGGATCCAGATGCGGATTTTTATCCAGGCCTCTTTTTATTTTATCTTCAATGTCGATCATCTCGATTCCCAGAGGGTAGTTTCTATACCTTAGCTCGGAAAGAGACCTTAAAGCGTTCAAGACTACATTTATCTTGGACAACTGCTCTTTGCATAAAGAGAGGAAAGTTTCTATCTCCCCTTTTTGCAGTTCTCTATTTTTGAGAGATTCCTCTAAGAGTTCAGCTTTGCCCTGAACTACGGTAAGTGGATCGCTTAAATAAAAAGAGAGGGTAGCCATCAATTTTTCGATGGCTTGGATGGAGATTTCTTTTTTTTCTTCTTCGAAGAAATTACCTAATAAAGTCCGCAGTAGAAAATCGCGGTTTTCACTCATCTATTTCCCCCTATTAATTTCCCTATCCGGCTTATCGAAATCCTGTATGTCAGAACCTGTCATAAGATTTAATTTTTTTATTTTTTTTTAAAACACCGGGTCAAGGCAGAAATCATTACATAATCTTTGATTCTTCTCGAATTGAGGGCAAGCTGAAACCCATTTCCCTGCTTTGATCCCCTGCTGGTTGACTTTTAACTGAATTTCCATTAGCCTGTCCAGCCTCTCTTTCAACTCCCTGGGGCTTTTAACCTGTACCATCCCCGGAAAACACAAAAGCCATCTGGCAAGCTCATTGACTCCTCTTACCCTTAATCTGAACAGAGTTGAGCCTTCCTTGAGTTTTGATATATTTTCAGCAAAAGGCGACATATTCTCCACAATATATTTATTCTCTTTTGACACTTTCAATTCTACCTGAATTATCTCAGCCTGACACACCTCCCAGCTATGCTGGAAAAAACCATCTAAAGAAAAATCTTTTGGCAGAATAAAATCATTATCTGTCAAAGTCACCTTTTTTATACAATCCAGACCAAAGGGGAAATATCTATCATGATTTTTGCAATTTCCTACAAGATACCATTTCCCTCCTCTAAGCACTAAACTGAATGGATCAACTTCGAAATCTGCCCTGAATACCTCTTTAATACCGTAATCTAAAATTACGCTCTTCTTCTCCAGAATGGCCTGTTTCAAAATCTTAAATACCAGAGCTTGATTTTTATCTCCGTTCTTTATATGGAAAGAAAAAGATAGCGGTAGGCGAATTCCCCTCAATTTTTCTTTTAACTCGGAATTTAAATTAACCTCAATTTTTGAAAGAATGCTCTTTGAGGTCCGGCTGAAGAAATTTCTGTCATTAAACAAATCTGCTGATAAGATGCTTTTTAAAATCAGATATTCGTCTAAATCAAAATTCAGTGCAGGTAGGAAAGTTCCAGGAAGGAGTCGATATCCTTTTTCATAATAAACTGGTATCTCAGCCGAGCTAAGGGAGAGAATATCCCGGAAAATGGTTCTTCTGGATACCTGGCACTCTAAAGCCAGTTCCTTAGCTGAAATCCCCTGTCTACTCTTGAGCAGATTTAAAACCTGGAGGAGCCTGGCAAATTTGGACATCCGATGTCCCTCCCCGCAAGTTAGGTGACGATGCTAAATTCCACCCTTCTCAGTCTTATGTCAGAATCAGTCAGCCCGATATGAAAAGCTATAGAATTAAAGTACTGCAAACAGAATGCCAGATTTTAAAAACTAAAGAGGTGGTTTTACTTGATTGATTTTCAACAAGTTAGGTAGGACGGAAACGAGATTTATTTTGTCCTGTTGTTTCAGGCTGAAATATTACACTTCAAAATGAAACAGCAAAATGAAACTAAGAATCTTCTCTTAGCCTGTATTCTTTCATCCTTCTCCACAAAGTTGTTCGGCTGATTCCCAACTCTTCTGCGGATTTTGTAAAATTCCATTTATTCTTTTTTAATATTTTTATAATCTGAACTTTTTCATTTTCTTTAAGGGTAGAGTTGTTCTCCAGCTCAACTTCAGGCAGCCAGAGCTTTTCATCTTCAGGCAGAAAAAGTAAAGAGGTCTTATCAAGGTCCGATGAAGCTAAAGCAACTCCCCGCTCGATGGTATGTTCCAGTTCCCTTATGTTCCCTGGCCAGGAGTAATTTTCAAGCTCTTTAATCATTTCGTTATCCATCCCCTTTACCTCTTTCTGATACCTTTGAGCATATACTTTCACGAAATGATTAGCCAGGGGAATTATATCTTCCTTACGTTCTTTTAACGGAGGGATATATATCGGCATAACATTTATGCGATAATAAAGGTCTTCCCTGAATTTACCTTCCTTGACCAGGGTCACCAAACTCTTGTTGGTAGCCGCTATTAATCTTACGTCTACTTTGGCGAATTCCCCCCCTCCCACTTTTCTTATTTCCTTCTCCTGTATCGCCCTCAAAAATCTCATCTGCAAAGCAAGACTGGTATCACCGATCTCATCTAAGAAAATAGTGCCGGAGTCAGCTATCTCGAAAAGCCCTTTCTTATCTGTTAATGCGCCGGTGAATGCTCCCTTGACATATCCAAATAACTCGCTTTCCAAAAGGGTTTCAGGCAAACTGCTGCAATTTATAGTGACAAAAGGTCCATCTTTGCATAAGCTGTTCTTATGAATTGCCCTTGCCAAAAGCTCTTTCCCGGTTCCTGATTCACCCTCAATTAAGATGGTGATATCAGTTGGAGCCACCTTTTTGATTAACTGGATTATGTTTTCCATTCCCCTGGAGGCATAAACGATGTCTTCGAAGGAATACTTTCTCCCCTCTGACTTTACTTCAACTCTGTCCAGAACTTTCCTCTTCTCCAGGGCTTTCTCTATGACTTTAAGTATTTCTTCGGTTTTAAAGGGCTTGGTGATGTAATCAAAAGCACCGGCTTTAATAGTCTCAACTGCAGATTGAATCGTGCCGTAACCGGTTATGACAACAACTTCAGTCTCAGGTGAGATTTGTTTGACTCTTTTTAGAACCTCTTCTCCGGAGACTTTTTTCATCATCAGATCAGTCAAGACCAGGTCAAATTTATTTTTCTTTAAAATAGAAAAAGCCCCCTCTCCGTCAGTGACCTCGCTTACCTCATAACCTGCGCTACGCAATAAGGCGCCTAATGCTTTTCGTAAGGAACCTTCATCTTCCACAATTAAAATTGAAGCCATATCTCCTAAGCCCCGATAAAGTGAAAAATAAAAAATAGCACATAAGTTTTTTAGTATGTGATTGTTTCACTCAATAAGTTGAAAATAACTATTTAATTGCTTCATTAGGAGAGAATTTTAGACATCCAGTCTTTATTTACTCCATGTAAAATGGAATTCATTATATCAAGCGTTTCAACTTGTGTCAATAAGATTTTTACCTTATAATATGAAAATTTCTAAAAATTAGACTTACTGACAAAATCTGTCAGTAAAGATTTATTCTTGAATCAGGGAAGTTAAGTCAAGTCCCTCTCCTTTCCAACGAGAGGGTTAGGGAGAGGTCTCGGCGTGTCAGAGAGGAAATGACTGTAGTTGCTCGATTTATCGAGCCTTAAAATGCCCAATAAATTGGGCAACTACAAAACATTCTGTGCTTGCCAGGTCCCCCGACCTGGCAAGTAACATCAAATAAGTTTTTCCGTCGGGTCAGTCCCGCCGTTGGCGGGACGACGGTCACATCTGAGAAAAACCTGTAGTCGCTCGATTTATCGAGCCTTAGAATGCCCAATAAATTGGGCGACTACAAAAAAGGATTTTATAGAAAATAAAAAACCCTCCTTTTTGGGAGGGTTCAAAAACGATTTCTAAGATTTACAGACCTTTGATCTCTATCTTGTCCCGGAGGTCGATGATATTGGAACGTTCGTGATATCTCACGGTTTTGAAGGAATCAAGCTTCTTAAGCCCGTTTAAGACTGCGGTGATAGTTTCCACCCCCTGCTGAATGATCTTCATAGAGTTGGAAACCTTTCCGCTCTCGTCCTTGATCTCCCCTCTCTTGATGGCGATGTCGATCAACTGGGACCTTCCCATTATCGAGGTTGTGGCATTATTGATATAATGGGAGAAAGTGGCTAAAATCACCTTTAGGGATTCAAGCTCTGCCTTTTTTCTTTCCTCTTCATTTTTCCTGGTTAACCCTCTGAATTTCTCCCTGGTTTTCTCCTCACATGTCTGATAAAGTCCAGACATAATGCTGTGAGCCTGTAATACCGTTTCTGTCAAATCCTCGGGTACGTTCTGGTGCTGGACTGCCCTGGTCTTGATCTCATCCATGAGCCTGGAATGAATTCTATTGAAGAACCCGGATGGCAGCTTAAGATTATTTTCCCAGGATCTGAATAAGTCGTCTATAGCCTGGTGCTCGGCTTCCACAAAGAGAATCTCGGATATTTGTTCCGCCACGCTCACTATCCTTGCCACCTGCTCGGATGGCTCTAAATCTTCTTCCATATAATCTTCGTGGGATTTGATCGCCTTTTTCAGATTCTTGGGAAAACTCCAATTTTTTATTGCCTCCTCGCCAAACTCCAGATGGTTAGTAGCTAAAGTCTCTTTCTCGATTTTTGAAAGTTTCTCTCCGTTATTTTTCTTTTCCAGAACCAGGCTATATTCTTCAGGAAAACTGGTCTTGAGAAAAAGCATCCCAGAATCGTGTAAAAGACCACAGAGATAAAGTTCCTCTAAATCCGGACAACCCTTTTCCTCTCCAATAAACCGGCAGGCCAAACCTGTGACTAACGACCTCTGGTTGAACTGGCTGAGCCAGATTGTCTCCTCGGAGTTCAGGTGATGAAGAGGAGAGCTTAAGCTCTTGATCATAAAATGCTCCAGGTCCAGAGATTCTAACGCCTGGTCAAATGAACCAAAAGGGTGTTTCCTATCTTCGACTGAGTTGATCTCACTCAGTGCCTTGATGCATAAACAGACATCCTCAAATAACAAAAGTTTCAATTTCTTGCAATCGAGTTCTTTTTTCTGGTATAATTTCACCAGATTCCAGAAGCTCTGAGGAAGAATCGGCAGGTTCCCGATCAAATCGTTTTTCAGGCTGAATTCTTCTTTCTTCATCGGCACTCCCGTTTTATAATCATTATCGGCAAATCAGGTGATATATTCACCTGGTGGAAAGAGTAAAAATGTAAAAGCTCGCAACCTGAAAATGATAGACCCACGTTGTGGGCAATATGAGTTCACCGGTTATGAATTTACACTCTGTCATTGCGAGTTCCCGCAGGGAACGAAGCAATCCTTTTACCCCATAGATACAGATTGCTTCGTCACTTACGTTCCTCGCAATGACGACCGACAAACCCGACTTGCCCTCAAGTCGAACGATGGACTGACTGGTAACCTTACCTCGCCAACAAGTTGGAAATAGTAATCTGTAGATTAAGTTAGAAAAGGCTCAAACTGAAGTTTATTTTCATCTATGTAATTAGCCGCATCTATTAAGCCCAACCCTAATTCATCTACCCGGTGAGCATCGGAGCCTAAGGCTGCTAATTTTATTCCCGCCTCATTTGCCAGTTTTAAAATATGTTCGTCCGGAAAAAATCTTCTCTTCCCCTTTCTGAACCAGCCAGTATTAAGCTCTATTCCGATCTGGTTATTTTTAATCTCCCGCAAAACCGGCTCGATCCACTTCCTTTCAGTCTCTAAAAGCTTTTCCCCGTAATAATCCAGCGCATATTTCTTGAACCCATCTAGATGAGCAACAGCATTGAACAAACCTGACTTGATGCCGGAAAGCAGATTAGTATAATATTCTTCGCATAACTTCTCTGCTGATTTTCTTTCAAAATAAAAATATGCCTCTTCAGAAGAGGTTATGGCGATATGCTCTAAACAGTGGACCGCCCCCAACACGTAATCCAGCTTAAGTTTTAAAAGGTCTTCTCTCAATTGTTTTTCGATATGCGGGGAATAATCTATCTCCAGCCCGGTTTTTACTTTTAGCCCTGAGGATTCATATTCGGATTTTGCTTTTTCGATCTCTTCAAGGTAGATTTCTACAGTCTCCTGAGAAAGGGGAGTAATCCTCCCTTTGACCCGCATAAAAGCATCGATCTCTTTTCTTCCCGGATCAATATCGTAATGTGAGGTAAAGCAGATCCCTTTTAGACCGATCTGTAAGGCTTTTTCGCAATATTCTTCGATCGTGCCTGATGCATCTAAGGAAAAATCCGGATGTACGTGGCAATCAAAAAGCTCAATCTTTTGTTCTGAATTAAGGACCATCTCTTTTTTTTTCAAAAATTGAGAAAAGGGTTATTCCTCCTCTCCTCTCCCACACTGGTAGCTGGACCGTGTCCGGGATAGATAACCGTGTCATCCGTTTTATCCAGGATTTTGTCCTGAATCGATCTTAAGAGTCTCTGATAAGACCCGCCAGGCAGATCAGTTCTGCCAACTGATCCGCAAAAAATAAGATCGCCGGTGAAAATCACTTTGTCAGTCAATAGTGAAATGCTTCCCTCAGTATGTCCAGGGGTATGCAAGACCTCAAGCTCTATCTTGCCGATTCTTATTTTATCTTTATCCTTTAAAAGTCTATCTGCCCCGGGAGCAGAAAAAGGAGTGTATGAGAAAACAGAAAGGTTCTTTTCTGGATTAGAAAGCATCTCCGCATCTTCTTTATGAATTAAAATCTGAGCACCAGTACACTTTTTCAGCTCTGACAAAACCCCTATGTGGTCACTATGCCCGTGAGTCAGGACTATATATTTTATATCAAGGTTTAATTCTTTAAGAGCTTTTTCGATAAGCTTAAAATCTCCACCGGGGTCGATGACTATTCCTTCGAAACTGGCTTCATCTCCCAAAATGTAACAGTTTGTTTCCAGTTCCCCTACTATTAACGTTTTCAAGATCATAGTTTTTAACTGGAGTGTAAAGCTTTAGCTTTACCTTCTGGCAAACCTGAAGGTTTGCACACCTGAGCCTCTCTCTAAAATTTTTTGTGACTATTTGTCACCGGTTCAGTTGATTCAGTCAAAGCTTCTGATTTAATAAAAGACGCTGCCTCCAAAAGGTCTTTAGCTATGAAGTAAGGTTTTTGCCAGTCAGATCCATCGGAATCCGATTCGATTTTTTGTTTTGTGCCTTGCCCATATCCGGTCAAAACTAAAATTGATTTTCCTTTTATATTCTTCCCTAAAAGTACATCGCTTAGCTTATCCCCGATCACCCATGCACCTTTGAGCTTCAAAGGATGATCCTGCAAGGCTTTTCTAATCAAGCCAGTTCTGGGTTTACGGCAATCGCAGTTCTCGTCCGGACGATGCGAACAATAATAAATCCCTTCGATTTTTATCCCTTCTTTCTGAAGCTCCTTCAAAATGAAGCTATTTACTTTCTCCACCTGCTCCACAGTCATTATCCCCCGCGCAATTCCGGACTGATTAGAAACTATGACCAATTTATAGCCTAACCCCTGAAGCATTTTCAAAGCTTCCTTAGAACCGGGAAGAAATTTTATCTCCTCGACCTTGGAAATAAAATCCTTTTCTTCGGTGATAGTTCCGTCCCGGTCCAGAAAAATAACTTTATTAGCGCTTAATATCCTTTTTGCCTCTTCGATAATCTTTTCTGGTTTTATATTATCCATACAGTATCTTGATTCCTTGACGCAATCATTTTCCCCATGCAAACTGCAGGGAGAGCACTCAACTCCTGCCCAGAAAACCTTATCCTCTAATCCTGAAGGTGAAAAACCCAACCCCAGAGATGTAGGACCAAAAATCCCTATGGTCGGAACACCCATAGCTGAAGCAAGATGCATAGGTCCTGAATCGTTGGAGATGAAAAGGTCGCACCTTTCTACCAGAGGAATTAACCTGCCCAGAGGTAAATCGATTGCCTGAATCGTTCTTCCCTTTCCTACATAATTTTCGATTCCCTCGATTAGCTTTAGATCATCTTTATCACCGACCAGTAAAATCTTTACTGGCAAATCCTGGCTGAGATTCTTAGCCACAGAAAAGAATTTGTCTAACTCCCATCTTTTCGTCTCCCATCTGGCACCGGCTGCGATTCCGATTAAAATTTCTTCTTTTGCCAGTCCATTTTCTATAAAAAAATTCTCAGCCCAGATTTTGTTTTCGTTTTTAGAATAAAGCCTTGGAATCCTGCTCCATGCTCTTATTCTGATCTCACCTAAGCTTTTAAGGTAGTTGTCAATGGTCGAAATAGGTTTCACCTTCCATCTTTTAAAATGAACCATTAAGAGTCGAGGGATTAGTTTTTTGCGATAATGAACTTTCTTTCCAGCCCTCACCAGAAGACGGATAAGAAGACTCCTCAAATTCGAATGTAAATCTACGATCAGGTCAAATTTTTTCTGATTTAAGCCTCTTATCAGACGAAGAAGTCCAGAGAACCCTTTATCTTTACCTTCTGGCTCAAAATAAATTACCGAGTGGACCCTGGGGTCTGATTCAAAGAGACCCTGATATTTTTGTTTGGAAAGAAAACATATTTCAGAATCTCTGTAATTCTCTTTCAGAACATCCAGCACCGGAGTTGTCAGGATGATGTCGCCCAGGGAACTAAGTCTTATGACCAGTATTCGATACTTTTTGTCTTGCATTTGAGTAAAGTAAGTTTACCTTCATTTCTAATTTGACATACGGCATAAAGAAAACAAAAAAGCTCTGGCGGTCAAGAGTATCCTGAAAAAAACCAGAGCTTTATCAAAATATATTTATCTCGGATTAATAAAAGGAGTAGGTCAGTCCCCCAATGAATCCAAAATTGTCGTCAAACTGCAATTCTCCTATTATCTGCACATAATTAGAAACCTTTAAACTAACTCCTGGATTAAGCCCTGGCTTAAAATTTGTTTCCTTCCTGTCCCAGGGACGATTTTCATCCTTGGGTTCCCGTTGCCCTCTAAAATTCAGCCGACCATAAGGAGAGATAACCCTGCCTTTGGCTAAGGCAAAATCTTTAGAACCACAAAAATTTGCCCCGAAAGAGAAGCTATTGTAGTTATCATCATTATGACTGGTGCTGAAAAACTCTAATCCCGCTCCCACTGAGAGATCAAAAGGGTCTTTAAGCTCAGCATCTAAAATCTGATATTTAAGATCTCCACCTAAAATGACACCTTCTCCGCTCCCTTCTAAACCAGAAGGATCATAACTTATCACACCCAATTTCATCCCTAAATCAAGATATTCCACCACTCCGCCTCTGAACTGTCCAAAGAAAGCGAAAGCATCCTCATACACTCCAAAATATCCTCCTAAGTCATACCCTCCTACTGGTAAAGTCCGGGCAGTGGAAAGCTGCCCTGTAAATTGAGCCTGAGCCACTGAGACTGAAAAAATCAGCCCCAGAACCAACAGTATAACGACTGTCAACCTTCTCATCCCAACCTCCTTTTAAAAAAGGTTAAAGGTCACTAAAGTGGTCTGATTATAACACATACTTTCCATCTTGTCAAGAGTTCGGCAAAAAAAATTCAAAAATTTAGATTTTTTTTTCTGGAGTGTAAAACTTTAGTTTTACCCTTTAAGAAAGTAGAGACGCATCGAATGCGTCTCTGAAGTGATCGTCAGGTCTCCTGACCCGACGACCAAGCATTTTTTTCCCTCCTATTTACTATTCCCTCTTTTCTCACTACTCCTTACTCGCTACTATCCTTTTGTTGCTCTTCGTTGGTGTCCTCACCAACGAAGAAGTTGGGATTGAAACCCCTAACACCTATAACCTAAAACCTATCACCTGTCTTTTCCCCCCTGTCTCCTGTCTACTACCTACTGTCTACTTATCTTCCTCTTCAGCTCCTCCAACTTATTCAGCGCCTCCAAAGGCGTTAATTTTTCAATCTCTAATTTTTTTAACTCCTCGTAGATCAGCCTTTCACTTGGAGAGAAGAAGCTCAACTGAAAATCTCTGGCGATGGTCTCAGCTTTGGGTTTCGGAAGTTTTTCATAAGTATACTCTCCTGATTCTAATTCAGACAAAATGACTTTAGCCCTTTCCAGAACCTCTCTTGGTATTCCGGCTAAACGCGCTACCTGAATGCCGTAGCTGTCATCACACCCGCCCGGAACAATCTTTCGTAGGAAAATGATCTCATCTTCCCACTCCTTAACTGCCACGTTGTAATTTCTGAGCCGGGGAAGATATTTTGCCAGCTCAGTTAGTTCGTGATAATGTGTGGCAAATAAAGTTTTGGCGCAGAGTTCTTCATTATTGTGCAGATATTCAGTTACTGACCAGGCGATGGAAAGTCCATCAAAAGTGGAAGTCCCTCTTCCGATCTCATCCAAAAGGATAAGGCTTTTTGGAGTAGCATTATTCAGTATATTGGCTGTTTCATTCATCTCTACCAGAAAAGTGCTTTGTCCCAAGGCAATATTATCCATTGCCCCTACTCTGGTAAAGATTCTATCGACTATACCGATCTTAGCTTTTTTTGCCGGGACAAAAGACCCTATTTGGGCTAAAAGAACCATCAGCCCAACCTGGCGTAAGTAAGTTGATTTTCCAGCCATATTCGGACCGGTGATGATATGAATCCTCTCATCCTCTCCTATTTTGGTATCATTGGGAATAAATGCCCCGTATTCTAAAATCTGCTCAATCACCGGATGCCTCCCCTCTTCAATCCAGATTAAATCTTCATTATCAATTTCTGGAACAACGTAATGATTTTCTCGTGCCACATTCGAAAATGACAAAAGCAGATCCAGCCGGGCTAAAAGCTCAGCACAGAGCTGAATCTCCTGAGTCCTAAAAGCAACCTGGTCTCTTATCTTTAAGAAAAGGTCGTATTCCATCTGAAATATCTTCTCCTCAGCACCTAAAATCTTTGCTTCCCTTTCTTTCAACTCAGGTGTAACAAACCTCTCCGCATTGACCATAGTCTGTTTTCTTATATAATCCGGCGGAACTTTAGAAAGATGGGGTCTGGTGATCTCTATATAATATCCGAATATCTGGTTGAACCCAACTTTTAAAGACGGGATACCAGTTCTTTCTTTTTCATTTTTCTCAAGCTGGGCAATCCAGTTTTTATTTTCAGAGACATCTTTTTTAAGATCATCCAGCCCCTGGTCAAAACCCTTTCTGATAATTCCTCCTTCGGTTAAACTCAAGGAAGGGTCATCCACTATAGAGTCTTCAATCAGTTTAACGATATCTGAGACTTCTGGAAGATTAACTGATATTTCTTTTAAAATTGAGGACTTAGCCACTTGAAGAGCATTTCTGATTTCAGGTATGACTTTAAGAGATTCCTTTAACCCTATAAGGTCTTTAGGATTAGCTTTACCATACCCCAACTTCCCGCTGAGCCTTTCCAGATCGGAAATCGAATCTAATTTTTCCCCGATGCTCTCGGATAGATTTCTGTCATCATAGAATTCCCTGACACCCTCCTGACGTTCTTTTATCTTCTGCTGATTCAATAGAGGACGGATGATCCAGTTTTTTAAGAGTCTTGAGCCCATTGGGGTTTTGGTTTGATTAAGCAGCGAAAAAAGAGTGTAGTCTTTATCTTTTGTACCTAAAGAGGAAAGCAGCTCTAAATTGCGAATAGTATTCAAGTCTAAAAACATCTCTTCCGGATTTGAGATTCTGGAAATTTTGTTTAGGTGAGTAAGCAATGTCTTCTTGGTCTGGTTTAGATAGGACAAGATTGCCCCGGCTGAGGAGATGCCTGATTTCAGCTCCTGCACGCCGAACCCCTCTAAAGAGGAGACTTTAAAATGTTCGGTCAGAAGTTTAAATGCGTAATCGTATGAAAATTTCCATCCTTCCAGCGGAGTAAAAGTGAAGGCAAAATTCAAACCTTTTTTTAACTCCTCTTTTTTGCTCTGCTCCCATTCCTCCGGTATTAATAACTCAGCCGGAGCAATTGTATTCAACATCTCCTTGAGCTTCTCAGGTAAGACCTCATCTGTTTTAAACTCGCCGATGGAAAGCTCAATCAGTGCCAGACCAAACCTATCCTTCCCCTCAAAAATGCTTGCCAGGTAATTATTCTCCTGACTATCTAAGGCTTGATCTAAAGTAATGGTTCCCGGAGTGATTATCTCCACAATTTCCCTTCTGACCAGACCTTTTGCTTTTCTCGGATCTTCGGTTTGCTCGCAGACCACCACCTTTTTCCCGGCTTTTAATAATTTAGTTAAATATTTTTCTGCAGAATGATAGGGAACCCCGGCTAAGGGGACTCTTTCCATCTTGCCGTGAGCTCTGGAGGTTAAAGCTATTCCCAAAATCTTGGAGGCAACTTTAGCATCTTCCCCGAACATCTCGTAGAAATCCCCCATTCGGAAAAAGAGGATCTCATCCGGATGCTCACCTTTGATCCGGTTATATTGTTCCATTAAGGGAGTAGAGAATTTTTCCATTTTTAATCTTTGAAGAAACCTGAAGGCAGGAAATTCCTTACCACAATTACTGGATTACTATTCTGTAGACCTCACCCTCTTCCCTTTCTAACTTCTCTCTCAGTTTTTGAGCTTCTGACAGGGAATTAAAGACTCCGACCTGGATCACATAATATTTTTTATTCTGAATGGTCTTGTAGCTTTGTTCCGGATTATACCCATTGGATTTCAGCCTTTTCATCACCTTATCCGCATTTTCCTGATTGGCAAATACGCCTATCTGCACGCTGTATTTTGTGCCGGTCAGCTTCTCTGCTGTGCTTGGATCATTCCGGGGGGTAACTTCTTCAGTTTGAATCTGGCTTTCCACTTCGACCCCTCCGGGAAATCTCTCTTTATAAAGATTCAGATATAGAACTGCTTTATCCTTTTCTCCAGAGGTTTCAAAAACACGGGACATTCCAGCCAGAGCTAAAGGAAAAGTTTCAGTTCCAGCATATTTATCTATGACCTTATTATACTCCTTCAGACTCTTATTGAAATTCCCCTGAGAGAAATATGTCTCCGCTATTCCCAGTTGCGCCCAGGGAGTCCAGGCTGAAGCAGGATAAAGCTCCAGCATATTTTTGAGAGACTTTAAGGCCTGCTCGATTCTGCCCGTAGAGAATAATGACCTGCTTTCCATCCACAAGACCTGCGGCAGCATTGGACTTTTAGGAAAAATCTTTTTAAACTTTGAGCTGAGCGATAATACCGAGTCGTTTAATCCTGAGGTCTGATAATAAAGGCAAAGCTCCAGACCTGCCTCTTCCTTTTTTACTTTTGCGGAACCCTCCCAAACTTTTTTGAAAAATTCAATCGACTTTTCCGCATTACCTTCTAATTTTCCGGAATAGTACAGAGCTTCATAATCCGAAGGATTAGATTCTAAGTAGCTTTTTAACTCCTCCTGTGCATTTTTGAAATCACCCTGGTTATAGTATCTTATTACCTTATTTAACTCCTGACAATAGGATGGGTAATAAAACAAAACCAGCGCCGGAATGACTATTTTCAAAAATAAACTTAAATTTCTGAGGCTCATTTTAAAGATCAGATATTAAAGCTGTTCCATTCCTTGCAGGTTGGACATTTCCATACAGGGATTTCAGATTTATGCCCGCATTTGGAGCAGTTGAAGGACTCTCCCCTTTTCCCGAGTTTAAAAGAAAGCTCTTCTAAGTCAGTTTTGGCTTTTTCCAGCTGGCCCGTTTCCTGACAGATTTTGATCAGGTTAAGTTTTGCCGGTAGGTAGTTGGGGTCGATCTCCAGGATTCTTTTATAGCTTTCTCTGGCTTGATCTCTTCTTCCTTTTTTTTCTGAGATCACTGCCAGAGCCTGCAAGGCTTTTATATCCTTAGGATTGTCTTTTAAAATCCGGTCATAGATTTCTGCCATCTCGCTATAACTACCGATTTCAAATAAGGTCTCTTCCAGCCGGTCGAAAATCAGATGCCCTGCCTGGGGAACCATCTCTAAAAGTTTTCTCCAGTAGGTTATCGCATCTTCAGGCCTGCGGTCTGCTGTATAGGCTTCGCCTAAATAAAGGTAGGCTGGCACGCATTTCTCGTCATAATTCAAAGCTTCTTTATACGCCAGGCGGGCTTTATGATATTCCTCTTTGGAGGCAAGCTCATTTCCCTGGAAGACCTTATACAAAGCCAAGACAGGGTAATTCCGCTCCTTCTCCTGTTTATCTCTGCTCAACTCCTCCCTGAGTTTGGTTGCTTCATCCCAGGAAGAAAGCTCCTCATAGCAGGTCAAAAGCTTTCTTTTAGCCCAGAGGTTATGGTGGTCTAATCTGAGAATATCATTCAGGGTTGATACCCCTTTATCCCAGTCTTTAGCCTCGATATAATCTTCAGCTAAGCTCTTGAGGATTTCAACCCGCACCTCATCTGACAGTCCATATCTCAGGGTGAGTTCGTTATGCACTTGTAGAGCTTTATCAAGCTGTCCCTTTTTCCGAAACAGGTCGCCCAATTTCAGATAAGCATCCAGGTTATTCGTATCCTCGGTCACCACCTGCTTAAACCTCTGAAAGGCGATCTTATCCTCCCCCGCCACCAGGGCTTTTAATGCCTCCAGATATGCTCTCTGGGAGGGGACCGCCTCTTTCCTTCTGGACCTCGACCAGAAAGCTATAATGAGCAGAGTGATGAAACTAACTGCAAAGATTATAATTATATGAGTGGAATTCACCTAACCTCCGTTTCGGCATCCGCTGTTCGCTATTCGGTATTCGCTATTAGTCTATCGGACTTGTCTTTTCTCCTTTGAACCCTTGAACCTTTAAACCTTTGAACTTTTTTTCCGTCTTACGTCTCACATCTCACGTCTTACTTATTATTTATCCTGTTTTTTCCTCTTCCAGCGGAATATTCCTCAGCGCGGTGATTTCTTCCATCAGCCTTTTATTCTCTTTCCTCTGTTCTCTCAGCTCATCCTGAATTCGGAGATAATAGGCTATCCCCAGAAGGAAAGAGATGAACATCCCGATCACAAAAGACCAGTAGGCTATGATTATCATGGGGACAGCGGTGTACTGGTACCCGAAAAGGTTTACCGAGACATACTCCCCGGAGTTATATATGGAAAAACCGATCAAAAGCATAATTATCACCAGGATTAAAAGAATTTTCAAAGCCCACATAAGAAACCTCCTTTCCTCCGGCTGAAGATAAGACAAATCTCAACCCGGATAAAATTTTTCAAAAGTTAACACTCGAAGAGATAATTGTCAATCAAAAAATAACTTGTACATTTTTGACGTTTGTATTCTTTCGCGGGGGCGAGCCGTCGACCCAGGTTCCCTCTCAATGTAAAAGGCGAGGAGCACACAGAGGGTTCTCATTTCTTGTTTTTCATTTTCCATCTCTCATCTTCTTTTTTTATCATCTTTGTAGGAACGAGGTTTCCTCGCTCTCTGCCGGATGAGCCCGTGCCTCCTTACGCCTAGGGAACCCGGGGCCCAGACACCTCCTTTTTCATCTTCCTTCTGCCATCCTCCATCTTTTCTTCTTTGTCATTTGGACCTTCATTAAACTATTTCCCTTGTCGAAAAAAAGAATATACTTATATTAAAAGTAGAGGCGTTTATCTATGCCTGAGGCTATATGAGAAGATTTCTTTTTGCCCTGCTTTTATCCTTTTTCACGGATTCAATTCTATTAGGACAGGAAGTTGATACCGTTTGGGTGAGAAGATACAATGGCCCGTCAAACCTCAGCGATTACCCCCGGGCAATAGCTTCAGATGACTCCGGCAATGCCTATGTTACCGGGCAGAGCTTCAGTTACAATACCGGTTATGACTATGCCACCCTGAAATACTACCCCGATGGCGATACCGCCTGGATGAGAAGATACAATGGGACTGGAAACAAAGATGACGGTGCAATTGCCTTAGCGTTAGACAGGACAGGAGATCTTTATGTGACTGGGTGGAGTGTTGGAACTGCTAACTATTATGACTTCGGCTATGCCACAATAAAATATCGCCAAAATGGTGACACGGCCTGGGTTAGAAGGTACGAAGGCCCGGTTCAGGGGTTGGACGATGCTGCAACTGGCCTGACTATAGACTCTTCCGGCAACATCTATGTTACCGGCCATAGCTGGGATACTGGCACCTGCGACGATTATGCCACTTTTAAATATTCTGCTGATGGAGATTTGGTCTGGCTAAAAAGATACAGCGGAGCCGGATGTAATTATGATCAACCCAATGCCTTAGGCGTAGATGGCACAGGTCATCTTTACGTCACTGGTCTGAGCTTCAATGACCAGACTGGTTCTGACTATCTGACTATAAAATATCAGCCGGATGGAGATACTGCCTGGGTTAGAAAATATGATGGCCAAGGAAGCTCGGATGATGACGCCTCTGCCATGGTTATAGACGGATCTGGTAATGTCTACGTTACCGGGGCAGGCTATAACAGCTTTACAGACTTTGATTACACGACTATAAAATATTATCCGAACGGAGATACCGCCTGGGTTAGAAGCTATAATGGACCAGGAAACTCTGAGGATCGGGCAACCGCTTTGGCTCTGGACCGGGAGCGTAATCTTTATGTTACGGGCTACAGCTATTCCAGCCAAACTGATTTTGACTATGCAACATTGAAGTACGATTCCTCAGGAAATCTGCTCTGGGTTACCAGATACAATGGACCGGGAAATGGTAATGACCAGGCAACTGCGCTGTCTTTAGATGATTCGGGAAACGTCTATGTGACCGGAGGAAGTTCTGGGATAGGAACCAACCTTGATTTTGCAACTCTGAAGTACGATCCATCCGGTAATCTCCGCTGGGTGAAAAGATATAACGGAAGGGGAAATGGTAACGATATTGCTGTTGCTTTAACTGTCGATAGATCTGGCGGGATCATCCTGACGGGCCAAAGCTATGAAAAGGAGACAAAAGACGATTATGTCACGATTAAATACAGCCAGCTCCTTTTTTATCGTGGAGATGCTAACCAGGACAAAAAAGTCACCATTTCTGATATTGTCTACCTGATAAGCTATCTTTTCAAAGGCGGACCACCCCCTTATCCTTTCGCCTCCGGAGATTGCAACTGCGATGGAACAGTTACAATCTCGGATGTAATCTTTTTAGTCAGCTATCTTTTCAAAGGCGGGCCAAAACCAGAGTGCTGATTACGGAGCGCACCGTCTGTGACGCTGCCGGAATTTGTAGGGATGTATTGCAGTTCGACGATTCGACAAGCTCACCGTCCCTGAGCGAAGTTGAAGGGAGCAAAGTCGAGGGACCGGCTCACTGTTCTGACTGTTCGACTATGCTCGCAGTCCCTGAGCAAAGTCGAAGGGAGCGAAGTCGAAGAGCAATACACCTTAACAGCCTGGTAATCCCACCTTACCCACTCCGAATTTGTCCAGAATGGATCCATTCGGAGATCCGTAGGAAAGGTAGGATAATTGATTTAGCCCCACGTTGGGGGCAACATGGGGTTACCTATTTTTTCGTAGGGGCGACCCTTGTTGAGCAAAGCGAAATCCAGACTTAAAAGGATTACTAGTGCTGTCAGGTGTTACCACCTGACAGCTTAACTACTTCGATAAATTCTTGGGTGTCAGGAGGTAACTCCTGACACCACTTAAGAAACGTAGCGTAGGGGAGGTATGGAATCCTCGTAGGTCGGGCACCTTGTCCGACCGCATCCCTCTACTTTTTTTGAGGTCTCCGCATCTCTCACCCTCAAACAAGTTTGAGGGTGCCACCCATCGTAGCGTCCTCACTCCCGTGAGGACGGTAAATACTTGCAGATTATGCGACCCTAAAAGGGTCGCGCTACTTGAATAATAGTAAATAAAAAAAATCCCCTTCCGCCGTAGGCGGAAAGGGATTTTATCCATTTCTATTTCAGTTTCAGTTACTGGCCAAGTGTCTTCCAGTCAGCATCGTTAAACAGCGATTCTCTGTGTGTCAGGCCCTTATGGTTAGCAGGAATTGGAGCAGCTTCATAGAAGCGTTCCTTGTCGATCGGGAACGGTCCACCTTTGAACCGGTTGTTGACCATGAAAATAACGTCTGCAACGTTGGTATTTCCGTTGTTGTCGACGTCACCCTGATCCACAAACTCGATCGGCTTGGGTCCGCCCTTGAACAGGTAGTTCACCAGATAGATGATGTCCGCCACGTCGAACTTCCCGTTCTTGTCCACATCACCGCGGTAATAACCGAACTGATGCAGGACGTTGTACAGGAAGTGTCTCCAGTTAGCATCTCCGCCTGTCCCTATGACAGCATTGTAACCCCACTTGATGTACTTGTTGATGCGATAACCTCCAGCAGGTACAGTGAACTTGGGGTCAGCTAACAGCAGCGACATGTCGTTGCCTGTGCCAGGATCGTCAGTTCCCCAACCAAGGTTTTCCATCCAGTACTTCAGGGAGTCAACATACTCCCCGCCGTAGATTCGGCCTGGGTTAATGAGACCCCAACCAGTAATAGGCTTAACGCCTTTTATTGCTGGAATCTCGGTCAAGCCGAAAACTGTATCCGGACCAGAACCATCCCACATCCATATCGACGCATGTTGCTGGTCCCAGCCGACACTGTCAGCGTTTGCGACACCGATGTCGTAGTCGAATAACAGTGCTTTTTCCAGATCGACGATATCAGCGTGACTGGTATTGCTGATAATGTAGACATCCTCGATTACGTACTTGCAGTCCTCTGTTCCGCCGATCGGCACATCGACTCCAAAGGCATGCATGTCGTATTCTAATCCAGCAATGTCTGGATGACCGAAGGTGACAGTCAGCATCTGAATGTTGTAAGGTCCGGCAGAACCGGATACTACGAAGTCCTCCACAACCGGAGGTCCTAGCGCAGAGAAGCTCATAGTCGGGTAGTAATTTCCGTAGTCTCCTCTCAGGTCAGCCTGGGAAATTCCGCTGAAAAGGCTTCCATAGTATAGCGGGTGGATTAAGCTGGCTCCGAACAGGACATCAAATCCAGTCAGACCACCCATGTTGTTGTTGTGCTCAGCAGTATTGGTGCTGTTCACTGTGCCTATCATTCTCCTCTCACCAGGAGAGACCGCATTCGCCTGCTCGACCTCTACGGTAACCGGGAAAAGTGGATCGTATGTTCCGGTATTGGGGGAAGGTCCGGCATTCTGACCATTGAAATCTGGCCAGTTCACTTCATAATACGGTAACCAGAGATAACCACCCGGACTGGGTGAAGGCCAGGCTACATCATAGTAGTCATGAGAAGTAGTATCCGAGCCAGAATAGCAGACTATTCCAAAAAGAGGATTAGGGAACATTGCCTCTGCCTTGTCAAGAGCCGGGTCACTGAAAGCAAAGCGCGGAGGCGTGTTGAAGATATCCACACCAGCTAAGGTGATAAAATGACCGCCAAACCTTGTCCAGGTTGAGGTAGCAGGATCAAACTGCCAGAATCCTAACAGGAGAGTAACGTCCTCGCATTTCTTGAGCTCTCTCTGCAGCCACCAGAAATCAGGTTTGTATTTTTTCTCCATAGTGAACCACCAGCCACCGTGAGCCTGGATAACTCGCAGTGTCGCCGCCCCTAAGCTATCGCAGTTAGTTCCAATACCCGGAACAGTTCCTGCTGCCGCGGCTATCTCATTAACAAGAGCTGCAGGATTCATTGGCGCGGGGTCAAAACCCCATCTTGCATTCAGCCACCAGAAAGAATTGGCTTCAGCAACTGGGCCGCAGAATGCCGGTGGGAACTGAGCCTGGTCAAAATCAGGTACTCCGCAGGGTGCAAGTGCCAGACTGTCCTTGAAATACCACGGGTCTGCTGGAAGTGGACAGGTGTTCTCTGACTTATTATAACCCCTGGTCCTGACCCTTATCGCTCCAGACTCTATACCGTTGTCAACCACATCGTACCAGCTGCCGCCTGGTCCAAAAGGATTCCAGTAACTCTGGCAAAGCCTGCCTGAAATATCAAATATATAGCTGAGTGCGGCAGTCTTATTGATAGGTGCGCAGTATATGGTATCCATGAAGTCATCCGAATTCAGAAAATGCATCACGGCAAACCAGGGCTTATAAAGACAGACCGAGTCTACTAAGCTATAATAGACCTGGGCGACGCCGGGGGTTTTGAGGAAAGTAGTAACCGGACCGGTAAGCAGAACGGCGCCAGGATAAGCACATCCCTGTGCATCATAAAGTGCTTCCCTTATCTCCGGCTGAAAGGAAATAGTGGCTGTATCTGAAGAGTAGAACGCCATCATCACCGATTTGGCCATAAAAGGATACATCGGCTGAGGACACATGGCCAGACCAAATGCGGAATCATCAGGGTTCATCAATGTGGCAGTCACTATATCACCCCAGCAGTATAAGTAAGGGTCACCGCTGGGCGTGTAATAACCGCCAGTCTTCGCATTAGCAATGGTGCAGAGGGTTGGCAAAAGCTCTTTCTCTGCCGCTTCCAAATCTCCTGCCGGAACAGGCTGGCCTTTCAGGTTATTCACCCCATCGGGAGTCCAGCTCTTCCTGTCCAGAATCTCTCTTTTGAAATCCTCCTGAGTCGGGCGAACTGGCTGTGCCTGTGGCAGCATTACTTCAGGAAATGCCTCGGGCACCACGTTCGGCTCAGTCTGCTGGACCTGGGTCGGCTTCTGCCCAACTTTATCCTTGGCAATAGCCAACGCTGACCAAAGACTAAAGGCTAAAAGAACTAATAAGATTAATAAAATACTTTTCTTCATTTGATTTCCTCCTTAAGAAAAATCAAAGGTGAAATTTTTATTTCGTGCTTTCCTTCTTAGTCTTGCCCTGTCCTTCACCTCCTTTAGATGATCCCCTCTTCCCTGATGGTTAAAATCATAAATGAATACAAGTTGACAATTACCCTGTCTATCCAGAAAAAAAGATAGACCTTAATAAAGAGGTTTTAATTTAGTGAATTAAAATCTTAGAAGGGTAAAAACCAACTTTTGTTTAGTTGATTTCTGCCAACCACGATCCAGAAATCAACTTATTCTTTTATCGGCATTCCCTAAACAAGGTTTAGCCACTTATAAATATAAGCCTAAGCTTCCTTTTGTCAAGAGGAAAATGCAAAAAAAACCATTTATTTTAGAAAAAAACGGCAGGGACAAGCTCAGATAGACCAATAAATTAGGCAAAACAGGACGATTTTAGTCAGATTTGACCTTCCCTCGAAAACAAAAACCCTGCTCAAATCTCGATTTTTCCAAGAATTTTATATGTGCCCGTCGGGTCCCCTGACCCGACGGTTCTTACTATGGGGACTCCGCTCTTCGTTGGTCCCCTTGATATTTTTCACCCTCAAACCAGTTTGAGGGTGCCACCCGACGCCTGCGTCTCTCAATATGGAGCTCAGTCGTAGCGTCGGGCTTTATGCCCGACGACGAAAGGAAAAACGTCAGGGATAAACTCCGCGAAGCCCGCCAAAGGCGGGTAGGACCTGACGCTACGAAAAGGAACTCACCCTAAATCCCTCTCTTAAAAAGAGAGGGACTTTTACTCCCCTTCTCTTGGTAAGAGAAGGGGTCGGGGGATGAGTTCTGGAGATTAACGGTGACTCACCCCAAATCTCTCGCCGATGGCGGGACAATCTGGGTCGCACTACAAAAAAGTAGGGGCACGGCGCGCCCCGTGCCCCTACAATAGACCTCTTCTCGTCTTACATGCCGTCCCGGTCCCCTGACCCGACAGCAGTGGTGTAGAGACGCATAGCATGCGTCTCCATCCCCTCTCCTCGCAGGAGAAGGTCAGGGTGAGGTCATCATCTTACGTTTTCCTTCTTACGTCTTCCTTTTCTTTTCTTGCTTTTTCCTTGAGCCTTTGAACCTTTTTTTACCTTATCCCCGCGCTAATCTGCCTAATCCTAATATTCTCCTTGAAAACCCGGGCTAACCTTTTAATCCCTTCCTCAATCATCTCCTCGGACATCGTGCAGAAGTTCAATCTCAGGGTATTATCCTTATCCTCCCGGGCAAAGAAGAACTTTCCCGGAACATAAGCGACTTTTTCAGAAATAGCTTTATCTAAAAGCTCAGTTGCAGATGCGCCCTCAGGCAACTCCACCCACAGAAAAAGCCCTCCTTCTGGCCTGGTCCAGGTTATCTCTTCCGGGAAGTATTCCTCCAATGCCTTAAGCATTACTTTCATCCTTCTGGCATAAGCTTCTTTTATCTTCTCTATGTGCCGGTCTAAATTGCCCTCTTTCACATATTCATAGATAACGTATTGGGCAAGAGTGCTGGTATGCAGGTCAGTCCCCTGCTTCATCCTCTCAAAAACCCCCATCACCTCTTTGGATGCCGCTATCCATCCTAATCTTGTGCCGGGCAGGATTATCTTGGAAAAAGTTCCTAACTGAATCACCAGGTCACCGCCCAGGCTTTTGAGCGAAGGCACATCCTCTCCCCTGTATCTTAACTCGCCGTAAGGATTATCGTCGATTATCGGCACGTAATACTCCTGAGCCAGTTCGACCAAAAGCTTTCTCCTTTCAAAGCTCATAGTGATACCTGAAGGATTCTGGAAATTCGGGACCACATAAATGAAACGGGGTTTACTTTTCCTGATAGCCTCTCCTACCTGGTCTATGGCAATTCCATTTTGATCCATATCCACGGTGGTATAATGAGGACCATAAGCATTAAAAGCCTGCAAAGCTCCTAAATAAGTCGGGTCTTCCACTACCACGAAACTTCCCGGATCGATGAAAACCTTGCCCACCAGATCCAGCCCCTGCTGGGACCCGCAGGTGATTAAAATATTCTCCTCGGTGAGCTTTGTTCCGTCTTTCGAAAGCCGGTCTGCTAAGAACTTGCGCAAAGGCGGATAACCCATTGTCAAACTATACTGTAAGGCTTTATCGCCGTTTTGCTCTAACACTTTAACACAGGCTTCTTTAATCTCCTCGATCGGGAAAAGCTCCGGAGCAGGCAGACCGCCGGCAAAGGAAATGATCTCCGGTCTTTCAGTTATTTTTAGAATTTCCCGGATAGCAGAGCTTTTCATCTTCCAGGCTCTTTCAGAGAAAATCCAGTTTAAAATCACAATGCCTCCTTATCTTGTTTCGAGATTTTCATCTTCGACCACTCCAATGCACTGACATTTTAAGCAAAAAAAACTTTAAGTCAAGTGAATTAAAACAAACAAAATAGGTCTTTTTTATAAGGACTCACTGTTTGTGGGCTTATTTATTGTAGGGGCGACCCGTCGGGTCGTCCCTACAAACTTCACCGCTCTCCGTTGGTCTCCCCGACCAACGTCCCGTTTTTCTTCGACAGGGTGGCATACCCAAACTTGTCCGCTCTTCGTTGGTCTCCTGACCAACGAAGAAACGTAGAGACGACAGGGTGGCATACCCAAACTTGTTTGGGGATGGTCCATTAAAAACGTAGAGACGCATCGCATGCGTCTCCATCCCCTCTCCTCGAAGGAGAAGAATAGGGTGAGGTTTACATCCTTCACCCTCAAACCAGTTTGAGGGTGCCACCCGACCGACGAACAGGCAAGATGCCTGTTCCACTATAAGTAACCCCACCTTGCCCCCCCCCACTCCGAATTTGGATCCGTAGGAAAGGTGTGGCTCATCCTACCCACGTTGGGGGCAACCCTACGGGCAAGCTGTGGGTTTACAGACAGGGATAGTGAACTTTCCGCTCTTCCGCTCTTCGTTGGTCTCCTGACCAACGAAGAAACGTAGAGACGCATCGCATGCGTCTCCATCCCCTCTCCTCAAAGGAGAAGAATAGGGTGAGGTTTACATCCTTCACCCTCAAACCAGTTTGAGGGTGCCACCCGAGGCTTCTTGCTATACGCTACCTGCTACCAGCTTTTCCCCCGACCCTCGAATCCTTGACAAACAAAAAATCCCACCCTTTTATCAAGGCGGGATTTATGTATGACAACGGGAGGGGATAAGCCCCTCCCCTACAAACTTCTATACTACTCCTTATCCCCGTGGCAGTATCCGCAGAAACCAACCCCTGCCTTTGGTCCTTTGGTATGGCATTCATAACAGAGATAACCGTCATCCTCATGCCAGGGACCTTTTCCTAAATTCGAAGCAAACTCTGGAGGATGAATGTCATGGTCATTCCCCCTTCCCGGATTTTTGTCCTGGTGACACCAGGTGCAGATCGGGTCAGCAGTGTCGTGACAGGAGGCGCACAACTCCATATCTTTTCTGGCAAACTCTCCATGCTTGCCTCCAGCCCAATCAGAAATCGAATGATTCAAAGGCTTTGCCCCTTCCTGGGAATGACAATCATTGCAAAACTCCTTGGTCAGATGGCAGGATAGACAATCCTTCTCTTTGGATTTGGCATCCAGCCCATGGGTGAAGTTGTAATTTAAAGGATGGGTTTTCTGGAAAAGGTTGTCACCCTGATGGCATTTCTGACACAGGTCCTGGTTCTGGTGACACTGAACACATTTCTCCGTTTTAGTGATGGATTGATACCGGTGTGAATGCAGCCAGTCGTCAGGATGATATTTTCTCAACCTCATTTTGGCATGGCACAGCTCGCACTGGTTGGAAATTTTGGTCCCCTCGTGGCATTCATAGCATTTCCCCATATCCGGCATATTCTCAGAAGTGAGCTTATCCTTTTTGGTAACGTCTCCATGACAGAAAATACAGTCTGTTTTTCTCTCCAGGTGCTTCTTATGAGAGAAGATGAAATCTCTTTTGGGTCTAACCAGCGCCTGAGGATTTTCTTTGTCTTTATGACAGACCGAGCATTCGTTGGGTAAAGTTGTTCCATCATGGCATTGAGTGCACACGTCCATTGCGGGAAGATTCTTATCCTCCGATTTATCGCTTTCGTATATTTTGTTATGACAATTGTCACAGGGCTGGTCCGAATGTCTTTTATGCGAGAAGATGATATCGCTTTTAGGTATCTCCAGGGTGGCAAAAAGCGAGGAGATCAGCACCACACTCAACAGTATCAGTAAAAAAGTTACTTTCTTTGCTTGGCTTGAAAATCTCATTCAGTTTCCTCTTTTTTGTTCTATCTGCTCAAAAGGCGAATGTTCTGATTGTCACTTTTTTTCACCGGGTTTTCATTTTCCTGAAAAAGGAATATTAAAACGATAACTTGCCTTCCCCTGCAGTCTCAAATCATAGCTTCTGATTTTATTCCTTACATCCTGTAACTCTACGGCTAATCTTAGATTTCTTACTGGCTCCCATTCCACTCTGGAGGCAAGGGCAAAAACATCGTCTTTGCTTTCCTGTTCCTCGTCGATTTTATATCTGCCGTAATCAGCGCTGGCTGAGAAGGCGAAGTTTTTATTCAGAGTATAAATGAGCTTTCCATAAACGCCGTTGCTTTCCCCCCCATACCCTCTTCTGAAGTACATCCCCAAAGCGATGTAAGCATATTCGATCCCGAACCTGAACCGGGTAGAGTTGCCTGATTTGTAAAGGGTCAGGTCATATTCAGAGGAGAATTTGAAATTTTTGACCGGTTGGTAAGCTCCGCTGAATCTCAGAATGGAATATGTGTCCTGCTTGAACACGCTGAAAATCGAATTGGAATATATGCTGGGCCTGCGGTATTGATACTCTGCGGAAAGGTAAAGTTTCCCCCACAGGCTTGAGCCATTACCTCTCAGAGTAAAATTTTGAGCCTTTTTATAAACCAAGTCATAATAGAACTGGCTGAAAAAATCAAGTTTGCAGTGCTGGTGAGTCGCATTTGCCCCGATCAAATGTTGTTCCGGGCCTGTGCCCCGCTCTTTCTTAACATAACTGACTGCCAGCCTGGTATCTCTCAGATAAGTGGTAGCCAGCTCACCGCCGAAGATATGGCTTTTATCCCAGGTGTCTATATCAGTCCATCTATTTTTAGGAAGTTGAAATCCGACATAACCGGTTAACTGAACCTTTACTTTTGGCTTGAGGTCGAATCTGAAACCATCCATAGTCCCATTCCCGACTCCTACGTAGAGGAACTGACGTCCCAATTTCAAATCCAGAATCTTTTTGATATTTTTCCAGTCTATGTAAGCATTATAAACTTTTGTAGACGGGTCAGTCGAATTCTCATTCAGAAAATCCGTTGTGGAGCGAAAATAAGTATGAACTGAAAGGTTTTTTATGCCAATCTGGTTCAAGTCAAACCGAAAACTCTGGTATGCCCTGAGGTAAGACGTCTTCTCTTCAGTATAAAGGTCCTGGGTCTGGTAAGAGTTAAAATAGGTAGTGATATTGCTTTTGAGTTCAACGGCTGAGCCATATCTCCAAAGTGATAGACTTAAAACTAATGTCAGGATTATTTTTCTTTTCATCCTTACCTCTTTTGCGGAAAAGCCCCTAATGAATCTCCCCCGTATGATGATAAGTCCAGGGCGCTCCAATCCTCGGTCCGGTTTCAGGATTGTGACATTTCCGGTCACAGAAATTAGGTATTCTTTCTGGATTGATAATCATATGCGACCGCCAGTTGAGGACTTTATTGTCTTTTACCGCCGCCACCCTCACTGTATCTCCTGAATTTGGGTCTCTCCAGGGATTCATAGTGGCATCATGACAGGCAACACAAGCCACATCTTCATGAGGTTTTTTCCTCGGGATTTGCTTGTCATTATGACATTTAAGACAGTTAATCGGTGTTAAGGGATGAATTCCATCGTGACATTCGAGGCATTTAAACTGGTAATGATCTTGATTTTCGACTCTTTTATAAAGAGAATCTAAGGAGGGAAAAACTGTCATTACGTCAACATTAATATCCCCTTTTAGAAACCTCCATTCTTCGTATTGAGGATATTTCTCAACTCCCTGGCTAGTTACCAGATCGCTAACCAGGGTGTCTGAGTCCGTATATCCTCTTATGCCGAACTTGGTATAATAACCTGTGTGGCAGAGGCGGCACAAATCATTTGAACCCTGTAGGTCTTCAGCGACAGCAAAATCATGCGATTCCACATTTGTAGTCCAGTCAATTGACCAGTTGGTCATCCCGTCTGCATCTGGAACCGACCCGCCAGTCAACAATACACTCCAAAAATCAGTTACCTCTCCTGGACTCTGCTGAATCCTTGTCCCTTTAAAATGACAGGTGGCGCAGGTCAGGTGGCATTTGCCGCACTTAGCTTTGTCGTAATCTTTTCCTATCTGGATACCGTTAAGCTGCTCTGCATGAGAGCCTTTTATCTTTCCTATCAAATAATGCTGGCTACTCAGAAAATCAGCGTGGTCGGTGTGGCAATTGGCACAGGCAATTGC
>JAUYBY010000016.1 GCA_030692925.1 Candidatus Zixiibacteriota bacterium
AATTTTCAGGATTCTGGTTAAGCAAAGTCTCATTTATGTCAGTCAGGACCACCCGATTTCTCTCTGCTAATTTACCTGCAAAAAGACTGATTCCGGCACCTATTTCCAGAATGTCCTTGTCCTTTAAATCAAAGCTCAAAAGGGAATTTGAAATGTCTTCTTTAATGGCTCTCAAGTACGCCCGGTCCATAAAATCCTGATAAGAGCTTAAATTGTCGAAGATCTCCATTTCCTCTTTCTTGCGAGCCTCATCTTCCTTCTGGGTATCTCCCTGGAGAAGTCTGGAATCAAGCATTATCGGGATTCGACCCGATACAGGGAATTCCCTTTTGCATTTCTGACAACTGAACTTAGTCTGTTCAAAAACCAGTTTCGACTGGTCAATAGGACATACCAGGATTTTGGAAAATCTGTCTGAAATCATCTTAGTCATTTGGTCTCCTGACATCTTTCCAGCGTAATATAATGCATTTTTGAATGAGTCAAAGATTTTTTTGTAGGGGCGTATCGCAATACGCTCCCACATTTTCGTTTGTCATTCTGAGTTCCGCCAAAGGCGGAGCGAAGAATCTGTAATGGTGCTTTAGATGCTTCGTCCCCTGTGGGGACTCAGCATGACAATGACAATATGCCAGGAGTCTTTAGCTCCTGACCGACATTATCAAAATAGCGGGATCAAGCTTAAATCTGATTGACAACACAAGGCTTCATTGCTTATTATGGAAAGGTTTTGACGAATATAAATTGAAAATGGAGGAACTAAAGCGAATGGAAAAAAAACTGAAAGGTTTTCTGGAAGAATGCTATAATGCAGTTCTCGAAGGGGATAAACAAAAGGCAGAAAAACTTGCTACTGAAGCTGTTAAATCAGGGTACGACCCTTATCTGGTAATTGAGAATGGACTGGTTCAAGGTATAGAAAAATTAGGAGAAAGGTGGGAGCAGGGGACCTGTTTTCTGCCGGAGTTAGTCTTAGGTGCAGAGGCAGTAAAAGCTGGAATCTCAATTCTACAGGAACCGATTTTGAAGAGTAAAGCTGGGAGGAAAAATTTGCCCAGGGTGATAATCGGCACTATCGAGGGGGATATACACGACATCGGGAAAACCCTGGTCGCAACTATGCTTTCAGCCAATGGGTTTGAGGTGATCGACCTGGGTGTGGATGTAAAATCTGACAACTTTGTGAAAATGGCAAAAAAATACGAGCCAAAATTCCTCTGCCTCTCCTCTCTTCTTACCACCACTATGCAAAATGAGATCCGGGTAATAGAAGGATTGAAAAAAGCAAATCTCAGGAAAAAGCTTAAAGTAATGGTGGGCGGAGCACCGGCCAGCCTATCCTGGGCAAAAGAGATCGGAGCAGATTTATACGCAGAAAATGCTATCTCGGCAGTTAAGGTCGCTCAAAGGGAAATAGGACATGAGTCCAAAAGAAAGTAAGAAATCTATACTGGATTTGTCCAGACGGAGAGCGCTTTTATTTGATGGCGCTATGGGCACCATGCTTTTCTCGTACGGGTTACCCTTCGGCACCCCACCTGAGCTGTGGAACCTTTCGCAGCCTGAAATAGTTCTTAAGATTCATAAGAAATATATTCAGGCAGGTGCGGATGTTATCCAGACCAATACCTTTGGCGCAAGTAGCCTGAAGTTGAAAAAATCCGGAATTGAAAAAAAGATGGACAAGATAAATAAAACCGCAGTCAAAATCGCCAGAAAAGCCTGCCCGGATGGTAAATATGTTGCCGGCAATATCGGTCCCACAGGGGAGTTTTTAGAACCAGTGGGAAAGGTAAAATATAAAGACCTCAAGAAAGCCTTCTCAGAGCAAGCTGAAATTCTCCGCTCCGCAGGAATCGACCTTTTCTCCGTTGAGACAATGTATGATCTGCGGGAAGCCTTAGCCGCGATCGAAGGAGTTAGAGAGGTCTCCTCTCTTCCTCTTTTTATCTGTATGACCTTTGAGAAAAAAACTAAAGGATATTTCACCTTGATGGGAGATGAGGTTTCATCCTCCTTGAAGAAGCTTGAAAAGGCAGGCGCGGATGTTGTCGGAGCCAACTGCACCCTGGGAAGTAAGGATATGATAAGGCTGGTCTCGGTTATGAAGAAAAGCACAAAGCTTCCTCTAATAGTCCAGCCCAATGCCGGAATGCCGAAACTTGTCAAAGGAAAAACTGTCTATCTCCAGAAACCAGCTTCATTCGCTAATGATGTATTGAAAATGATAAAACTCGGAGTCAGTTTTGCAGGCGGCTGCTGTGGAACAACTCCGGAGTTTATTAAAATGATCAAGAAAAGTTTGACCGGGCTGGAGTATAAACCTTCAGGTTTATAAAGAGTAAAGCTAAAGCTTTACACTCTAAGGCATTTGAAAAGATGGCTAAGATAATCAAAGATTTCCAAGTAGAAGTCAGCAAGCAAGAGATTCTCAGGCTGTTAGGACATACCTCAAAACCTGAGGAAATAAAGGAGAGGTCTAAAAAGCTGGTCGAGGAGATGATCAGTTTTTCATGCGATTTGATTAAGCCTGAGGGTATCTTTGTCATCCGGGAATCCAGGGAACTGCCTGAAGAATGTTTTTTCGATTCCGAAAAAGTCGCTTTCTGCATCTGTACTATAGGTAAATCTTTAGAGAAACAGGTTGAGCGATTGACCAATCAAGGGGAGCTGGCAAGAGTAGTCACCCTGGATGCAATAGGCTCAGTCGCAGCAGAATCTACGGCTGAACATCTCAATCAGGTTATCGCGGATGAGGCTAAAAAAAAGAAACTTTATGGTAATACCAGGTTCAGTCCAGGTTATGGAGGCTGGAAATTAGAAGCTCAGAGGTTTATCTTTGACATTCTGCCTGCTGAAAAGATTGGAGTACGACTGAATCGATCCTTTATGATGATACCGAGGAAATCAGTCTCTTTTGCGGTCAATCTGAGCAGAAATCGTTTTAAGGATGAAAATTCTGACCCGTGTCAAATCTGTGGATTAAAAGAATGCAGGTTTAGGAAAGATGCCTAAAGTAGTGAGACCATTTAGGGGCTGTTGAAAAAGTGAAACTAAGAGAGTGTCATTCTGAGTCCACCGAAGGCGGACGAAGAATCTCTCCCTGAATTATAGAGATTCTTCGGTCGTCTCGCCGCAGGCGGACTCCCTCAGAAAGACAGGATGGGTTTTTTCAACACACCCCTTTAGGGTCGCTTTTAAGATAGGAGGGAACTTGAATAGACGCCCAAAATTGGAGCTTTTAGACAAAAGAAGAATTGAACAAATTATTGATGACGCTCTGGAACTTCTTTCAAAAGTCGGAGTGTTTGTAGAGAATAAAGAGGGATTAAAGCTTTTAGATGAAGCTGGAGCTAAAATAGACAAGAAGAAAAAAAGAGTCCATATAAAAAGTGAACTGGTGCAGAGGTGTTTGAAATCTGCACCAAAAGAGATAAAGGTATACGACCGGGTAGGAAGATTAGCTTTGGACCTGAAAGGGTACAATATACATTTCGACCCGGGCTCTGCGGCTTTATGGATTTACGATTTGAAGAAAGATAAAATCAGAGAGCCGGTCACTTCTGACCTGATCAGGTTTGCTCAGCTTACCGATGGATTAAAATACCTTAAAGCCCAGAGCACTGCCCTGATTCCTTCGGATGTGCCCAAGGAGATAGCAGATAGATACAGGCTTTTCATTTCGCTTTTGTATTCCTCCAAGCCAGTAGTAACAGGAACATTTGTCAAGGAGGGTTTTGAAGTGATGAGGGATATGCTGGTTAGCATCAGAGGCAGTGAGGATGACCTGAGAAGGGAACCCTTAGCTATTTTTGATTGCTGCCCTTCTCCTCCTTTGAAATGGAGTGACCTGACCTGCCAGAACCTGATCGATTGCGCTAAAAGCGGAATTCCCGCAGAGCTGGTTTCTATGCCCTTAACTGGAGCGACTGCACCGGTGACCTTAACTGGAGCATTAATCCAGCATACCGCGGAGAACTTAAGCGGGATTGTTATCCATCAGCTTGCCCAAAAAGGCTCACCCATCATCTATGGAGGCTCTCCTGCATGCTTTGATATGAGGACCGGCACAACTCCGATGGGCGCAATCGAGACTATGATGATAGATTCGTCTTACAATCAGATCGGCAAATATTTCGGACTGCCCACTCATGCCTATATGGGCTTAAGCGACTCCAAAACCCTGGATTATCAATCCGGGTTAGAATCAGGGATTGGAGCGATTTTAGCAGGTCTGTCCGGAATAAACGTCATCTCCGGACCAGGCATGCTTGATTTTGAAAGCTGTCAGAGTATGGAGAAACTGGTGATCGATAATGAGATCTGCGGAATGGCATACCGTTTGATTGAAGGGATTGCTTTTAGAAAGGAACCTCCTTTTTTGGAATTATTCAAAGAAGAGTATCTGGAAAAAGGTTTTTTAACTTCTCCTCATACCCTAAAATGGTTCAAAGAAGAAGTCTTTTTCCCCAGCCAGGTGATCGACAGATTTAATTTAGGTGAGTGGTTAAAGAAAGGCAAAAAGACAGCAGTATGGAGAGCTAATGAGTTGATTGAAAAAATAATTTCTTCAAAAAGCTTTGATGAACTCTCCACAGAAAAGAAGAACGAACTTTTTAAGATCATCCAGAGTGATGCAAAGAAATATGGATTTGATCAAGAGCTGAAAAAGAGGTTCAAAAGTCTATAAAAACAGGGGCATTCCGCCATTGAGGGGACTTGCCCCTGCCCTTGAATCCGACCTATTCCTCTTTTATCTTTATCTTGGAATGCTTTTCCCTTTTTTCTTTAATCCTTTCCATCCCCTTATAAGCGGACTTATTTTGCGGGTCCAGGGAATAAGCCAGTTGGTACTGTGCCTCAGATTCCTCCAAAGCCTCGATCTTCTCCAGGGAGTATGCCAGAGAGAATCTCACCCTGGAGATAAAAAGATTGTCCCTGTTCTCCCCCTCTAAAGAAAGCCTGAACTCCGGTATCGATTCCTTATAATACTCTAATTTCTGGTAACAGAGACCAAGATAATAATGAGCCTCTCGATTCTGAGGATCAGCCGCTACAGCCTGGTTGAACTCCTGCAAAGCCTTGGCATACTTGCCCCGGTTATAGAACTTCTTCCCATTGGCAAGATGTTTTCCTGAGGCAACCGTTTGACCATAGTTTTTAGCAGGCGGTGGCGGTGGAGTCGAGCCGGGCCTTTCGATTACTATAGTTCTCTCTGCACAATTAAAAAAGAATAAGAAAAGTAAAACAGAGCAGAATTTTAAAAGTCTTACCATTGTTCCTCCTGTGTTCTTTATTATTATATCGGATATAGGGGGATTTACTTTTAAGCTTTTTTCAAAAGACAGATTAATTTTTCCATATCCTCAAATGAATTGTAGAAATGCGGGGAAACCCGGATCGAATTCTCCCGAAAGGAGACCTGGATCTTCTTTCTGGAGAGTATCTGAAACAACCTGGCAGTATCCTTACCTGAGAATGAGAGTATGCCAGACCTGTGCATAGGATCAAGTGAGCTTTTGATCTGATAAGGCGAATCTTTAAGATAATTCAGCAAAAGGTCCAGAAGTCTCAGGACCCGCTTTTCAATCACCTTGGTGCCAACCTCAGATAAAAGCTCTAAAGAGGAGCACATAGTCCAGAGAGTGGAAAAAGGATAAGTCCCTATTTCAAATTTTCGGCTTGATTGAAAAGGTGAAAGATCATATCTCAGAAGATCAGTAAAGTTGAGCTTCCAGTCAACCCCCATCCAGCCGAAAAATGCCGGCTCGATCTTTCTCTTGGCCTGTTCTGATAGATAGAAAAACCCGGTTCCCAAGGAGGAGAGTAACCACTTCTGGCCCCCACAGGCTAAGAAATCGATTTTTGCTTTTTTTACGTCCAAGTCCACGCATCCCACACCCTGGATTCCATCCACCACTAAGAAGACATCTTTTTCCTGGCAGATTTTGCCGATAGTCTCCAAATCGTTTTTAAAGCCGTTGAAAAACTGCACGTAACCTAAACTTAAGACCCTGCATCTGGAGTCAATAGTTTTAAGCAGGTTATCGATGTCGAAAAAACCATTCCGGCTCCTGATGAATTTTATCTCTACGCCCTTCCTTTTCAGATTCAGCCAGGGATAGACATTCGCTGGAAATTCCACATCTGAAAGCAGGACCTTATCCCCTCTTTTCCATTTCAGGCCATTGGTGGCAACATTCAGACCATAGGAGGTATTTGGCACCAGCCCAATCTCGGATGGTTTTGCCTTTATCATTTTTGCCAGATAGGTTCTGACAAGGTCGAGTCTCTCAAAAGTCAACTTATCCATATCCACTACTTTCTGAAGGGTCAGCGCCTCATAGTATTCGTAGGTGCTTTTGAGTGCTCTGGATGGAATCGGACCAAAAGAGGCATGGTTCAGGAAGGTAATCTCCTGGATGAAGGGGAATTCCTTTCTATACCTTCTCAGCTTTTTATTTTTAATTTCTCTTAAAGCCACTTGTTGTCCTTATACCACCTTACTGTCTCTAAGGCTCCCTTTTTTAAATCATATTCCGGTACAAAGCCCAGGTCAGTTTTAGCCTTTGAGATATCGCTGATCCAGAACCTCTGGCACAGCTCTTTAGCTCTCCCTAAATGAAGCAAAGGAGTCTTACCCAAAAGGCGCGTAAAAGCTTCTGAGAAAAAGGCGAAAGTAACCAGAAGCGATTTGGGTATTCTTAATCTGATTGCTCTCACGCCTAAGGAATCCCGGACGATCCCGAAAGCTTCAGACCAGGAATAGGTTTTTCCATCTGTAAGAAAATATATCTGCCCGGAGCTTTTCTTACTTTCCGCTGCCAGGATCAACCCCCGGACTAAATCTTTCACATAGACCAAGGAAAGATAACTTTCTTTAAGCCCGAAGGATGGGATTATCCCCTTATTTATCATCTGAAAGAAATACAGAATATCCTTATCCCTTGGGCCATAAACCGCAGGGGGCCTGATGATGGTAACTGGAAGTCTGTCCTTAAAGTTTAAGACCTCTTTTTCTCCCTCCAGTTTACTCCTGCCATAATCGTTGATCGGCTCGCATTTGGCGTTTTCATCTATGGGATGAAGGTCCCTGGCAGGTCCTGCAGCGGTCTGGCTGCTCACATAGATAAATCTTGTGACATGAGGATTCGTCTCAAAGCAGGCCTGAACGAGATTTTTGGTTCCTGAAGCATTTACCCTGAAATACTCCGCCTTATTTTTAGCCCGGGTTATTCCCGCCACATGAAAGATGAAATCTACCCCTTTTAAAGGCTCCATCAATGTGCTTTTGTCAGTTATGTCACCATATTTATATTCTATCTTCAATCCTGAAAGGAACCTTAAGTCACTTTTATTCCTTACCAGGCAGACAACCTCATACCCCTTTTTTAGCAGAGCTTCCACTAAATGGCTGCCCACAAATCCGTTTCCGCCGGTGACTAAAGCCTTAGGACTCAAACTTCATCTCCTCAAAAAGTAGAGACACATCGCATGCGTCTCTTTGTCTTTATCTTTTTTAAAAAGTTTTCACTTGACATTTCTTTCAAAAATAACTTAAATAAATCCTGATTTTTTTGAAAATATTAAATCGTAAGCATTTTCGCAAGTTAAAACTGAAAACTAATTTTTGAAAAGAGGCAAAAGTTGGAACTTTTTGAGAAGTGCAAGAAGTTTACTGAGGCAAGAAAGGTCATAGCATCAGGTTACTATCCTTACTTTATCCCCATCTCTTCAGAGCAAGACACCAAGGTAACTGTCAGAGGCAAAGAGATGATAATGATCGGCTCCAATAACTACCTGGGTTTAACCTCACATCCTCAGGTTAAGCAGGCAGCCATTGACGCTATAAAAATCTATGGCTCAGGCTGTACCGGCTCTCGTTTCTTAAACGGGACTTTAGACATTCACGAGGAGTTAGAAAGAAAATTAGCCCAGTTTATGCAAAAAGAGGCCGCTTTGGTTTTCTCTACCGGATTTCAGACAAACTTAGGCACGATCTCTTCCCTGGTGAATAAAGGGGACTATATCATAATGGACCGGTCTGACCATGCCTCAATCGTAGATGGCTGCAGGCTTTCTTTTGGAAAGGTTTTGAAGTTCAGGCATAGCAATATGTCGGATCTGAAACGGGTCTTGTCTTCTCTTCCTAAGAATTCCGGAAAGCTGATCATCGTGGATGGGGTTTTCAGCATGGAGGGTGATATTGCCAAACTGCCTGACATAGTTGATTTAGCCAAAAAATATCATGCCCGGGTGATGGTGGACGATGCGCATTCCATAGGGGTTTTGGGAGAAAATGGCAGAGGCACAGCCGAGCATTTCAATTTGGAAGATGAAGTGGATATCATAATGGGTACATTCTCCAAGTCGTTTGCCTCTATCGGCGGGTTCATAGCAGGCTCTGAGGAGGTTATCCATTATGTCAAGCATTTTTCCAGGACATTGATCTTTTCTGCCTCTCCCCCACCCTCCGCAGTGGCAACCGTTTCCAAAGCTTTGGACATAATCATGGCTGAGCCGCAGAGGAGAAAGCACCTCTGGCAGATAACCCATCGCATGCACAGGGATTTCAGAGCTTTAGGGTTTGACATAGGTGATACCGAAACCCCCATAATCCCTATAATGATCGGCGAAAATTTAAAGACTTTCAAATTCTGGAAGATGCTTTTTGACCAGGGGCTATTTGCCAACACCGCCATTTCCCCCGCAGTCCCGCCCGGCACGGCCCGCATAAGAACCAGCTACACCGCCACCCACACCGACACCCAGATGGACAGGGTCCTGGAAGTTTTTGAAAAGGTGGGGAAGAAGATGGGGGTTATTTAAACAAGGTTTAAAGGTTCAAGAGTTCAAAGGTTTAAGGGAAAAGAATAATTTAAAATTCATTCAAATGATAGGAGTCATTTCCTCTCCCCTTGTGGGAGAGGATTAAGGAGAGGGGGAAACAAATAGTATCGGTAAACCCACGTTGTCCCCAACGTGGGTGATATATTTAAAAAGGAGGAACAATGTTGAGACCTGTTCAACGCGCCTTGCTTTTGGTTTTTCTATCCTGTCTATTCATTACATCCGGCTCTTCCAAAGCACAGAAAGAACCTGAAAAAAATTACATAAAAGTAAAAGGTGTTGGGATGGTGAGCAGAGATCCGGATATGGTCTACCTGAACCTGTCTATTACGACTCTCGAAAAAAATGCGAAAGAGGCATATGAAACAAATGTAAAAAAATCGAACGACTTGATCGAAGCTTCAAAAAAAATTGGCTTGTCCCCTGATGATTTCAAAAACAGTTTTAGCCTCAGTGAGTCCCATGATAGGCAGGGCAAAAGGATAGGCTTTTCCGCAACAAACTCCCTCAAAGTCGCTCTCGACGATCTTGATCTGGTGACCAAACTTGTTGACATATCCGCAGATTTTGTCACAGGAAGCGACATAAGATTTGGTCTAAAAGACTACAAGAAAGCAAACTTAGAGGCTTTGGACTCGGCGCTCATCGACGCAAAAACGAAAGCCACGGCTTTAGCCGAAAAGGCAGGTTTAAAATTGGGTGAGACTATTTCCATCGACGAGGCGCCTGAATATAGTTGGGGGTTTTTGGGTGGTTTTGGAGGTTCTCGAGCAGACGAAGTCTTGCGCACTCAAGTTGGCGGAGTTTATTCGTCTCCCCTAACATTAAATCCTCAAAAAATAAATGTAATTTCAAATATTGTCGTTATATTTGAAGTGAAAAGCAAATGATTTTTTATGTAAGGGCGTTCAATCCTGGAAACGGATCCGTAGGATTGAACGCCCTTATTTTCTCACCACTCACCACTGATCACTACTGAAGGAGGTCAATTATTCAATGACAAATGAAGATATAACCATCCGACCTGTCAAAACCAAAAAAGATTTGATGGCTTTCATCAAATTCCCCTGGAAAATCTATAAAGATGACAAGAACTGGGTTCCGCCTTTGATCTCCGAAAGAAAGGCATTTTTCAATCCGGAGGTAAACCCGTTTTACAAGCATGCAGACGTGGTTTTGTTCTTGGCTGAAAAAGATGAAAATATCGTGGGCAGAATTGCCGGTTTGGTAAACTTCAAGCATATCGAGACCCATCAGGAGAAAGCCGGATTTTTCGGCTTCTTTGAATCGATTGAGGATTTTGAGGTGGCAAAAAAGCTGCTGGATGCAGTGAAAGACTTCCTCAAATCTAAAGGAATGGAGCTGATGCGCGGACCGATGAACTTCTCGGTAAATGATGAGATCGGTTTTCTTTTGGAGGGTTTTGAATACCCACCCAATTTCATGATGACCTATAATCCAAAATATTATCTGGATTTTATAGAAAAATACGGAATGGTGAAAGCCAAAGACCTGTATGCCTATTACCTGGATACCAATACCCGCCCGCCTGAAAGGTTCAAAAGAATAGCAGACTTAGTCAAGAAAAAGGAAAACATCGTAGTCAGAAAACTGGATATGAAAGATTTTGCTGGTGAGGTAGAGAAGATAAAACAAATTTATAACTTAGCCTGGAGCAAAAACTGGGGAGCCATCCCGATGACGGATGAGGAGTTTGAATATCTGGCAAAGGATTTCAAAAAGTTAGTTGACCCGGATTTAGTCATGATCGCCGAAGTGAATGGAGAGCCAGCCGGGTTTTCTATGGCCTTGCCCAGTATAAATCAACTACTGATCAAGTTAAACGGCAGGCTTTTCCCCTTTGGAATTTTCAAGCTTTTATGGTACACCAAAGTTCATAAGGTAATAGATGGACTCAGGCTCTTGACTATGGGTGTAATCCACAAATATCAGAAAAGAGGGATAGAGACCGTATTTTACACGGATACCTATTTCAACGGGGAGAAAAAAGGTTACCGCTGGGCTGAGATGTCCTGGAATTTAGAGGATAATTATCTGATGAACCACGCCCTGGAAACCTTCGGGGCTAAACTTTATAAGAAATACAGAATTTATGAGATGAAGATTTAAACTTGACCTGTGAATCCAATTGTAATATAATCAATTTATATGACTGATATAAAGACAACAGAAAATGAGTTCAGGGGCTTAGTAATCCACTGGCTGAGTGAACTTTTTGAAAGGGGCAGCTATCCTTTCGAACATGTTACATCAGATCCTTCAATAAAAGTAGAAGAAGGAAAATCCCGTTATCCCGATGTTCAAATTTGGTTTAACCGGAAGGCAGAACAAGGATTTTGCGGGTGGGAATTGAAAACTACTGCAACCCCTGCAGATGATCCAGAGTTACTCGAAAATGCGGCTGAAAAAGCCCGGGCTATGAAGGCAGACCATTTCGTTACCTGGAATATGAGAGATGCGATAATCTGGCGTACTCCTAATTTCGATGAAAAGGTGACTAGCCAATACCGACAGAGAACTTACCTGCCTATTTCACAAATAAATATTCCAGACGATTTATGGGTTGAATCTAAAAAGATATTATTAAAAGAAAGAGCAAAGGAAATTTTGGATGATTTAGTTACGCAGCACCGTGATGGACATCTCCATCAAGTTGATGTTGATACCACATTCTTTGTGAAGCTTCTTCATGAAGCAGTC
>JAUYBY010000023.1 GCA_030692925.1 Candidatus Zixiibacteriota bacterium
GCGCATAATTCAAGGGACATCTAAGCATCGCCAAATGGCCATGTTTACGGTGTTTTCGGATCGCCTGATGTCTCCATGGTAATGCGCGGCTGTATAGCCGATGATTGCATCTTGATCGTCGCGCAACGCCGTCACCGACACGATGGCCGGGAAACGGCTGCCATCCTTGCGGATGTAAGTCAGCTCGTAGATGTCCTCGATCCCGCGCGCAGCTTTGAAGGCCAATGCCTGGAAGCCGGGCGTAATCGTGGTGGCGAGTTCGGCGCTCAATGCAACCGCGCGGGCGATCACTTCCTGTGGATCGGAAATGTCGGCCGGGGTGATCTTGTTCAGCACGTCGGCGGCCGTGTAGCCCAGCATGCGCTCGGCGCCGACGTTGAATATCTGAATGACGCCCTTCTCGTCGGTGGCGATGCTCGAGAAGTTGGCGCTGTTGAAAATCGCGCTTTGCAAGGCCCCGGTTTTAAGCAAGGCCTCATGGCGTCGGACCTCGGTGATGCCTTCCGCCGTGCCGGCGGCGTTGTTGAGAATGGCGGGATCGCGGATTTTTTTGGGCATGGCTGACCTCTGTTTACACGCCTAACGATAATTATACAGTCCGTATAAATTAGTAAAAATAGCTGTTTCTTTCTGTATAAGACAATTCTTCATCCCAATATCAAATCCTCCAAATCCATGTGAATTCTAACGAATCTCTCCGATTCCTGTTGGTGTTCTTCACCAACAGGATCGTTAGGCTGTTGGTCAAGAAGACCAACAGCCAGCATGGGCATGGCGTAAGCTCCTGACGCAACACTTGAAATCTTAGTGTCAGGTGCTCAGGGCACCTGACCTACGAACTGTAGCTCGACTTCCGGAAAAATCCATTCTATTCATATAAGATATCATAATCATTTGTGCAACCTTGTCAAGCACTTTTTTGGGAATGTCCCCAACGAGATTTGAACTCGTGTTACCGCCGTGAAAGGGCGGAACCAACGACTACGAAAAGCGAGGTCGAAGGGTGAGTGAAGGGAAAAGGGTTGGCTTCGTTTGGCAAAATCATTTATCGCTTGAGACTTCTACGTGGATTGGGGGTGGAAGAAATTCGCCTTTCCTCTGTCTTTGTAATCGCTCAAGTTCGCTCATAGCACGATAAAGTTGTCGCTCTATCGTGGTTTCATAGCGGAGGATCTTGTCCACTGCCTCTTTGGAAGGAAGACTGAGACTGGCGATTTTAGCTTCCATCTCGAGATTTTCGTTCTCTTCTATGATCTCCTTCAAATCCTCCATTTTCTTTTTCTCGTCGTTTATCATCCTTGATATTATCTCCTTGCATTTCTCAGGAGCTGGGGTGTCGCCGTAGTGTTCAGGGTCTCGTTTGGCTTCTTCTGGTCCTTCGGTTGCCATCTTGCTAAAGATGAAGCACCAGTGGGTAAGTCCGTTCTCGTCCCCTCCGAAGTTTTTCGCCAGTTGCTTCATCGATTCTTCGGAGAGATGACCCATTTCCTCGACCCCTTTCCTTACGTCCTCCAGAACTCCCAGAAGGTAATGCAGACCCAGAGAGTTTTTCTCCAAGTTGTGCCTGGAATCGCCCAAACCCAAGAATTGTTTTTCAAACCTGACCTGATCCAGGCGTCTGAAGATTTCCTTGAAGCTTGCTGTGTCCAGGTCTCTCCGTATTTCTCCTATCTCACACCTGAGTGCCCGTCTCAGCCTCCAGTAACAGATAACAATCTTCTCAACAAGCATCTCTTCGAGGATACCCTCTGGCTGAAGGTCTTCCCTGAGTTCCGATAGCAAAACCTTAAATTCTGCTTTACTCTCTTTGCCGTCTCCGGCTTTGATGATAATTTCTTTGGATAGAAGACCGTGCTTGAGAGCATTCCATTTGACGACATTTTTACCTTCAAGTGTTTTCGGTCCAGTAGAGTTTAGTGCATTTTTCCTGTTCGCCTGTGTCTTGGCTAGAGATGTATTTTTTTCATCTTGCAACTGTTGATACCTCCTTTTTGCCTTGCTGTTGGGAGTAAAGTCTACTCGCCTCAAGGTGCATTCTATGCCTGCACTCTGTAATCTGCCAAAATTGCTTGATATTTGCGTTTCCCTCAATACGTAATCTCCAGATTTCATTTCACCTATCTTCTATTTGGTCCATCCCCTCATAAATACTAGGATGGCTTTTTTCAATATATTCGATAGTTCCCTTGGCAAACTCCCGGCGATGTCATCTATCGCCTTCTTGAATGTCTCAGCGAAAGAGTCAGGTGGAAAATCCGCTCATGACCTGCACTGTAGTTTTTCTCCCTCAATGCTTTGTGAATATTTGGGTCCAGGTTTTCGATCTGCTCCCGCAGTCTATTCATCTCCGTAGGTCAGAATCCCATTTATTTCCCTTTCGAAAAACACACGAAAGACACGTAAAACACGAAACGCTTACGGCTTAAGTGTAATCGAGTCGTGTTTCGTTCCTTTTGTGTGTTTCGTGCGTTTCTCTCAGCCCATAAGTATCTCTCATCCGCTCTATTTTCTTTTGATCCCATAGGATAGCCATGTTATTTCCTGCTCGCTCTTTTTTGAAGCCCATGGCGGACAGCCTCCTGCCGACCCTCTGATAAGAAATCTGGCTCTTTTCTGATTTATCTTCATTAAGGGTATCTGCAATAAGCTTGACTGGCAGCGTGCCTCCTTCCACTTGGTCTTCTAGTCTAATTAAAACCGTGAGGATTTGGCCCTCTAAGCTGTCTGCCTTGTCGATCAGTCGTTCCGCTTCAAGCTCTTTTACGAGATTAAGAAAGAATGTCTCACGATCAGGTCTTACTAACCGAATAACCTGTTGTAGCGGCTTCAGGATATCCCCTAACCTTCCCGCAACTGGTTTTGGCATGTCGGGAAGAGCTTGACACAGGTGCCTTGCTCGAAAAGCTATCAACCGCTCCTTGAGAGGTAGGGAAAGCTCGGGTGTCACGTCGTTTTCAAACCGCCTGCTTGATTCGGGCATGTTTATAGTAATAGCTCGGCTCTCTAATATCTTGTGGACGCTTTCATTTGTGCCAACAATCGTCGGTCCGAATATGGTGTAATAGACGGTATCATTAAAGGCACCCCTTTCCGGATACAAAACTCTCGGCACCGTTGCTCCTTTCTCAAAACGTAGGAGGAGGATGTCCGAACTGCCGGTTTTTTCCGCCTTTCGCCAGACATCCTTAACATCGAAAAAGATAGTTGATCGGAAATTATTCGCAATTCTCACCAGATAGGCATCTCTGAGAGATTCAACGTGGATTCCTCTGTAGGCGAGGTAAACCAATCCCTTGCCAGTCCGGGTCTTACCTCGCTCAGGGACGGCAAAAAGGCAGATAATTGGCGAATACTGGACCACCTCCAAGAAATAGGTGTGCAAAACCCATGAGGTAAGGAGGTCGTAATATTCCTCGGTCGGTAGTTCTGAGATTGCTTTAAAGTAGACTATAAGGTCATTATATAGAGCGCCGTCGCTTTCCTTTGGGGAAAGCTCCTCTTCAAGTTCATAGTATTTTAATGTCTCCTCTCCACGAGGGAGGAGCCAGGGGATTTGTTCCTTGGGAGGCGGGATGTAGAGGATACCATCTTTTTCAACCTGTGGCAGGATGGAGAGCTTGTCTCCTTCTTTCATGAGGAAGGCGGGAGTGCCGTGGTGACCCACTAAATCCACGAGTCCGTCAAGAAGAGCCGTATAGACAGGATTTGTGCCCAAATTAGCACCCTGGACGGTGGGGGCTTCTTCTCCTCCTTTACGATATTCATTGACCAAATCCCGATAACCGTCTATGTCCTGCTTCTTCAGTTTGAACCAGTGTTTAATCTCATAGCTTAGATACGCTTCTGATTTTACCTTCTCCATTCGAGCCAGCTTTTTCAGGATGGGTTCAAGCCTTTGCGGAAGTTGGGTCTTATCTGTATTAGGAGGGATGAGGTTAAGCTCATATTTGATGATGTCTTTTGCGGAACGGATGAGGCTTTCAAAATCTTCCTTTGAGTGCTCTTTCAGATAATCGTTGAGGTCAACGCCTTCGGGAAGCTGGATGATCCTTGCCCTCTCTCCGATAAGTCCTCCGATCTTGAGTGCCCCTTCCTTCCCAGCCTCGTCTCCGTCAAGACACAGATAGATCGTCTCACACCGGGAAAACTTGGATTGATATTCTGGCTTGAAGCTGAATGAGCCAAGAATAGCGACAGTGGAATAGCCAGCCTGAACTGCAGAAATACAGTCGGGTATCCCCTCAGCTATAAAGACCTCCTTATTGGGCAAATCATCCTCGTTAAATAGATAGCGTAGCTCACCCGGTAGATGCAGGTATTTTGGCTCCTGGCCATCGAGGCTTCTGCCTGATAGGTGAACCACTCTGCCTCGTTTGATGTTAGGGAAGATGACACGATGGTAAAAATAGTCCCTGACGCCACCTCCCTCTACCTTCTTGAGAACGCCGGCCTTAAGGCAAAGGTGTAATGGGAATTTGCACCTGTCTATCAGGTGCTCCCGCAACTTCCCGTTGGCATAGCCAACCTGAAAGCAGGAAATGGTCTCATCGGTAAAACCCCTCTCTTTCGTGAGGTAATCCCTGACCTCTGGGGTAATGCTTTGGTGGTAGACCTTGGCAGTCTCAGTGAGGATGTCTTCAATCGTCCGAACTTCCGTAATGCGTTGCCGGTCCTCTGAAGTTAAGGCGGTGAGAGGGATTCCGGCTTGATTTGCAAGCTCAGCCAAAACCTCCATAAAGGGCTTGTTCTCGTAAAGCTCAAGAAACCTAAAAACATCCCCTCCGGCCCCGCACCCAAAACAATGGAAATACTGTCCCTTGGGGTTGACGGAAAAACTTGGCTTCGTCTCTTTGTGGAAAGGACACAGAGCCTTGTTATGGCGGTCAAGGTTTATATGCTGGCCTATGATTTCCACGATATCGGATTTTTCTCTAACGGCTTCAATAATGCGTCCGAAATTATCTTCAATCATATACAGGTAACCTCTTTTTTGCAGCTATTGAGTACTTGAGTAATCTCAGCTTCACTTATATTCTCAGGCTGTGAAGCATCAGTTTGCGATGATTTTTCAGTTAAAACGAGCCTTGCCAGAATCTTGGACAAGATTTTCAGCCCTTCAAATCGCGGAGAATGATCTTCTTCGTTCATTCTAAAATTTCAAATAGTTCATCAAAGGTCAAATGTTCAAAGTAGTTCAAGAACCTTTTTCTCATTTCAGGGGAAGGCATTCTTTTGCCATTCAGGAGCTGAGAGATGTAGGCGCTGGACATCTCAAGCTTATTCGCTAACCAATTTTGAGACAGATTCTTCTTGGCCAAATGCGCTACTATTTTGTCTTTTTTTAGCTTAACCTTTACCATAGCTTACACTCCTTCCGCTTACGTTTGTTAATGTTCGCATATTATTGTAAGCATATTCGATGAAAAAATCAAGAAAAAAGTGCTAATTAATGTAAAAAATTGCTTGCATAAATTAACAGACTTATTTATATTAGCTTTGAAGAAGGAGGTATTTTTAAATGATGACCCTTGGCGAATACTTAAAGAAGGCAAGACTAGAGCACAGGCTCTCGTTGAGGCAGGCCGAAGAATTGTCAGGCGTATCTAATGCTTATATTTCTCTAATTGAAAATGGCATCAGAAAAGACCCACACCCTAATATCCTAAAAAGCTTGGCAAAGGCATATAACTTGGATATCCGGGAGATGATGAGGGTTGCAGGGTACCTTGAGGAGAAACCTTCAGAAAGGGATGAAAAGGCTGAAATTGAAAGGCTGTATAGAGCGGCCATTTCCGATCCAGCCTTTAGCTATGGTAGGCGATCCAAGGGAAATATAGATGATCAGACCAAGAAGTTGATAGCGACAATGTATAGGAAGCTTAAGGAGAGGAGGTAAGAAGAATGAATATTAACTCTGTCACTAAAACTCAACCGTACAGAGATATTTACTCTTTCTGCAGATATTTTCTCCAGCATTTTGGCAAAGAGCAGCTCAAAAACTCCGAAGTTCTTGCAGAAGCATTCAGAGACTATTTTGGTATTAGAGGAAATCCAAGACTTTCAGACCTCATAAATCTTGCACGAGGACCATTGGGAATATCGAATATCTCGACCGATACCCTTCCGCCTGGTCTACATGGCATGTTTTCTAAGCTTTCTGATAAAATTGATGTAATTTACAAGAGAGACGACTGGGATGGTACGCAGGAGTTCACCATAGCTCACGAACTCAGGGAGATAATTGGTGTCATATTCGAAGGGATTGATCCACTTTTTAAGGATGTCGAAGAAGAAGAATTGGAGAACGAGGCTGATGCTTTTGCAGCGGCCTTGCTTATGGAGAAGGAACAGTTCCTTGTTGAGGTGCTTAATTCTGGTTTTGACCCGATTTTCCTCCATGAAAAATTCCACAAGTCCTATATAGCGGTTATTTCTAGAATGGCCGGAGTCCTAAGGCAACAGTCACCTCCTCTCCATTTTTGGGGATCCGTTCTTGAGAAAGAAGAGAAAGCTCCTGCTGGCTTTTTCACTGCCAAATGCTTCCACAGAAGTCCCTCCTATGTCCCTAAGGTCAGATATATGGTGCCCAATTTCTTCTTTCCTAAAAGAGGTCAGCTCGTGCCTCTACATGGTAGTTTGCAGATAGCGTTTGCAACCAGAAGGCCAGTCTTTGTCATTAAACTTTCTGGATTAGACTTCTGGAACATCTATTGCCTTTCGGTTATAATCCGACCGGTCATTTGGAGTAGTAATGTGGAGAAATTGATAATCATTGCGCTTCCATTCGACAAAAGAAACATGCTCAGGAAACAAATCTCACTCTGTGACCCAATACTAATTGATGATATATTTCAGAGGATATAAAACTATGAGAGCAGTCCTATATGCCAGAGTTTCATCAGAGAAGCAGGTAGAAAAAGACCTGTCGATTGCGTCACAACTAAAGGCGCTGAGGAAATACGCTGCAGAGAAAGGACACAGTGTCGTAAGAGAATTCGTAGATGAGGCTGAGAGCGCTCGTACAGCAAATCGTCCTGCCTTCCAAGAGATGATTGCCTGGGCCAAACAGAAATCGAAACCGTTTGATGTGATCTTGGTCTGGAAACTCTCCAGATTCGCTCGAAATCGGGAAGACTCAATTATCTACAAGTCCCTACTAAGAAAAAGAGACATACAAGTCATCTCAATCAACGAAAAATTCGACGACTCCCCTGCAGGAACACTACTCGAAGGTCTAATCGAGGTTATCGACGAATTCTATTCAGCAAACCTTGCCCAAGACACAAAGCGAGGCCTCAAAGAGAATGCGAGCCGTGGATATTACAACGGTGGGCCACCACCAATTGGATACAAAATTGAAAAGGTTAAGGTAAATACAGCAATGAAGAACATACTGAGGCCGGATGAAGAATTCGCCCCGATAGTTAAAAGAATCTTTGATATGGCCTTGTCAGGGCAAGGTGCCAAGGAAGTCGTCAACATACTCAGTCGAGAGGGTATTCAGGCGAACAGTGGAAGACCTTGGACGAAAAACCATATACTGTACATCCTGAGAAATGAGGTGTATAACGGTACATTGGTCTTTGGGAAGTCCGAAAGAAACCAAGACCTTGTGAGAAAAGAGCACAATCACCCAGCGATAGTGTCAAAGCAAGACTTTGATAGAGTTCAATCGCTGTTGACTGAAAGAAGTCCGAATAACTGTAAACCCCGAACCCTTAGCTCGCCTTACCTGCTTTCTGGTCTGCTTTACTGTGGAAAATGTGGCAATGCTATGCAGGGCTGTTCCGCAAAGTCAGGTAGGTTCCATTACTATGCCTGCTACAACGTTCTTCGCAGAGGCAAGACAGTTTGCGATGCAAAGCTGGTCAATAAAGAAAGGGTTGAGAACACAGTCATTGAAAAGCTAAGATGCAACGTCCTTACTGACGAGAATTTGTCAGAGTTACTCGAACTTACCAACCGTGAGCTCCTAAAGTCACAGAATGCAACTGAAACACAAGTGTCAGCTCTTGGAAAGGAAATCACTAAACAGCAACGGAAGCTGGACAACCTTTACAGAGTTCTTGAGACCGGGAAAATCGATATTGAGGATATTGCACCGCGGATCAAAGAATTAAGGTCTTTGATAGATGGATATAAAAACCAGCAGATTGCACTCACTCAAAAGCCTCATACTCCTCTTGAGCCAATGACAAAAACTCAGCTCAAAGCGTATGTTGAAGACCTCGGGAATTTGCTTTCAACAGGTACATTCACGGAACAGAAGAGCTTCATTAAATCCTTTGTGAGAAAAATCGTGGTTGAAAATTGGAGAGTCAATATACTATATACTTATCCCGTCACCGGTGCCCAAGAATCTTTGGGAAATTCAGAAGTTCTTGGTTCTGAACTAAGAAGCTCCTCGGGCAGGGCTCGAACCTGCAACTTAGCGGTTAACAGCCGCTCACTCTACCATTGAGTTACCGAGGAATATTCTACAGCCTACTTTTTCAGCCAAAATATATATAAAAAAGAAGGTAGGTGTCAAGTAAAATGGCGGTATTTGAGAAACTTTCTCCGAGGGCTCGAACCTGCAGTTTAGCGGTTAATCCCGCAAACATGCGGGACTCACTCTACCATTGAGTTACCGAGGAATATTTTTTTAGCTTTTAGCTATTGGCTATTAGCTGTTCGACTTTTTCGGATTAAATATATTAAAAAGGAGATAACTGTCAAGAAAAATAGATTGTATGATTGACTGATTGTTACACGTGGCGGGACTTTGAAATCCCGCCACGTAGGAGAGCTTTACTTCAGCAAACTCATCTTCTTAGTCATTACCTGATCGCCGGCATTCAACCTGTAGAAATAGATTCCGCTTGCCACAACAGAGCCGGTCTCGTTTTTGCCATCCCAGGTAATAGAATGAGAACCAGCATCCAAAATCCCGTTAATCAGAGTCCTCACCTTCTCACCTAAAACGTTGTAAATTGTCAGGTTCACCTCTGATTTCTCGGAGAGGTAGAAAGAAATATTAGTTGCCAGGTTGAAGGGGTTGGGGAAATTCTGGAACAAGGCGAATTTTTCAGGCAAAGGTCCAGAGGCAATTGCCTTGGGAGATGGAGTCCCGCCCAAAGCCCTGCAGGCATTAATCCTTCCAGTTCCCAGTTGGCCGACATAGCCAGGGTTCAGAGCATCGATATTATCCGTGGTATTCTTTATCTGATTGTAAATATCAGACCAGGTATAGGAAGGATATTTGGATTTTACCAAAGCGGCTTCGCCGGTTACAAAAGGAGTAGCCATAGAAGTTCCACTCATTGCTGCCACATAGTCATTAGCTGGATCCTGGTAGTTGTGATAAGTGCTGACAATATCCACGCCCGGGGCAGAGACATCCACCCAGGTGCCGTAGCTGGAGAAACTGGCCTTCACGTCGTTTTTGTCCGTAGCTGCTACGTTCATCACATCTGTTCTGGCGCCAAGATAGTCAGCTACGTTATTATTGCTATTCCCGGCGGCATGACAGATCAGAACCCCGTGGGCAATAGCATAATCCACTGCTGCACCCAGACCTCCGGAATTGGAAGAACCCCAACTGCAATTGGCAGATGTGGCACCTTTGTTAGCGGCATAATAGAAAGCCTGAGCTGCAAAATCCATCCTGACGTATCCAGATCCACTGGCAGATAACCAGCCGATTCTCAAACACATAATCTTTGCGCCGTTGCCAATAGAGCCTGTGGTTCCATCCCCCCAGCCCCCTGCCGTTCCTGCTACCCCGCGGGCATTATTGGTCATAGCACCGGCAATGCCAGCCACATGAGTCCCATGCCCGGCAAAATCCCTGGGGTCGTTATCAGTAGTCTTGCAGTCTTCACCTTTTTTGCAGCCTGTCACTCCAGTAACCCAATCCCAGCCAATCCAGTCATCCTTATACCCATTCCCGTCATCATCTACCCCATTTCCTGCAATCTCACCCGGGTTTATCCAGATATTTCCGGTAGTAGAAGGCCAGCTTGCTCCGCCCAAGTCCTTATGATAATACCTGACACCCGAATCCAGGATTGCCATTATAACGCTTGTGCTTCCGGGATTAATCTGCCAGGCACAAGGAGCATCGATGTCATGGTCTGAAGCGTTATGCAAACCCCACTGGTTCCAGGGATCTGCCTGCCCCTGAAAATAAGGATCATTCGGATAAATATCATAAAGAGGGTGTATCCCAATCGGCTCGACAGATTGCACATTGGGAAGAGCCGCATACGCGCTCATCGCATCTTCCAATCTATACTGCTGGCTGAAGGTGACAATGTGATATCTGGATAGATCAGGAGCTCCTGGCTCTGGTTTTGCCCCAGGGAACTCTCGTTCTATCGCGGTGACCTCAAATCTCTGATTTAAAGCATCTAAAGCCTGCACCCCGGTTGTCACAATCCCTTTCAGGAGCATGGGACGAACAGGCTCAGCCTCAGTCTTAAATTGAACCACAAACTGATTCGGGACGTACTGCACCTCATCCATCTGCTCATCAAGAGGAGTTTTTGACTCGTCGACTGCCCAGGAAGAGGTGGCGAGAATCAACAATAGCAAAAAAACAAAGAGGAATGGTCTTTTCATATTAAACCTCCAAAAAGTTAAATTATTCTGGGAGGATATGTTAACTAAAAAAGAAAACTGAAGGGCTTCATGCATCTCTCTATAAAAATCACCTCCTCTATGAAAAAGTTAAAAAGACCAGTTCTTTTCTGTAAGAAATGGTCTATCTCTTCTTTCTCACCTCCTTTGATCGGTTTAGAAGGTTGGTAGTTTTAAAACCTTAAAAAAAGAAAAACAGACGAACAAGAATGAAAAATTGAAGTATGTTTCAAAATAAAATAATACCCCTTTATATTTTGTCAAGGAAAAAATACAGTATGGGAGGCTATTAGTAAAAATTTTCTTTTAAATCAAGTTTTCTCCTCGGTATTTAAAAAAGCGTTTAAGCAATTGTCAGGCTTTTAATTAATTCCGTAGATATATTTAATCAGGAAAATCCCTTGACTTTAAAATCTTAACCTGATAAACTTAAGATAGGAGGTAAAAGTATGAACACTTTAAAAACCGCATTTTTTCTAACCCTATTAACATTGCTTCTGGTCTTTATCGGCAGAATTCTGGGCGGAAATTCAGGGATGATTATTGCTCTGATATTTGCCGCAATACTCAACTTAGGCAGCTACTGGTTCTCAGATAAAATCGTCCTGGGTATCTATCGAGCTCAGAAGATTGAGGAGGGTGATAATCCCGGCTTGTATAGAATAATCAGGCGGATAGCTTCACAGGCAGGTCTGCCTATGCCTAAGATATATATCATCCCCACAGATTCACCGAATGCCTTTGCCACTGGAAGAAATCCGGAACATTCAGCAGTTGCGGTTACTTCTGGCATCCTCAGAATTTTGAGCGAGGAGGAATTAGAAGGGGTTATCTCGCATGAGATGTCCCATATAAAAAACCGGGACATACTGATCAGCTCAATAGTGGCAACTGTTGCCGGGGCGATAAGCATGCTGGCGCAGATGGCTCAGTTCGCCGCCATCTTTGGGGGAGGTAGAGATGAGGAAAACAGGGGTGGAGGACTGGGTCTTTTATTTATGGCTATCATAGCTCCGATAGCTGCTCTTTTGATTCAACTGGCTATCTCCCGTTCCAGAGAATATCAGGCAGATGAAAACGGGGCAAAGATAAGCCACAAGCCCTTAGCTTTAGCTGGCGCATTGAAGAAGCTATCTTATGCCTCCCAGAGAATTCCGCTGGAGGCAAACCCTTCCACAGCTCATCTTTTCATTGTAAATCCTTTAACCGGAAAAGGGCTGGCAAGTCTTTTCAGCACCCACCCGCCTTTGGAGGAAAGGATTTCCAGGCTGGAAGGGTTAGCCAAAAGCTTGAGATGAAAATATCTTTTTCGAGCGGTGGAAAAAGTTTTTCACCGCTTTTTTTATAGACCTTTTGCAGGGCTGGGAGCCCTGCCTACGTGTGGAAATGCTGGTCTCTCGTAGAGCGGGCACCCTGCCCGCTTATTAGTTCATTCTTTGGGGACTTTTGTTACTTCTTATGCAAAGCTACTGGATACAGATAATCTTAATCTTGGTCTTAATCTTAGCTAACGGCTTTTTTGCCAGCTCTGAGATCTCTTTGATCACCCTGCGGAAAAGCAGGGTCAAGGAGCTGATAGATTCCGGAAACAAGAAAGCACTTTTAGTTCAAAAACTCCAATCCGAGCCGGAGAAGTTCTTAGCCACTGTTCAGATCGGGGTTACCTTGGTCGGAACCCTAGCCTCAGTGGTAGGTGGAGCTAAGATCGTTGACCTTTTGATCCCCCTGATAAGGAAATTACCTTCAGAGTTTTTTCAGAGATGGAGTGAGTCGATTGCCATTGGGATCGTAGTTGTTGGGATAGCCTACCTTTCACTGGTAATAGGTGAGCTTGTTCCCAAATATCTGGCCTTAAGATACTCGGAAAAAGTTGCCCTGAGGGTTGCGGGTCCGATTCGTCTCCTCTCAGGAATATCCTTTGTCTTCGTGAAACTTTTGTCTTTTTCCACTAAAGCCCTGATGAGCCTGATCATCGGAAAGACTCCGAAGGAACCTCCATTTATCTCAGAAGAGGAGGTGAAATATATAGTCACCGAGGGAAGGGCCAAAGGGATTTTTGAAAAAACCGAAGAGGAGATAATCCACAGCGTTTTTGAGTTCACTGACACGACCGTGAGAAGGGCGATGACTCCGCGCACCGAGGTCATAGGCTTAGAGCTAAGTTCAGACCAGAATACGGTTCTGCGGACGGTTACTGAAGAAGGTTATTCACGTTTGCCAGTATACAGGGACACATTAGACAATGTGATTGGGGTAATCCATGCCAAGGATGTAATCAATATTTTGCAGAACAGCGATCTGATAATCCTTGAGGATATCATCAGAAAGCCTTATTTTGTGCCTGACTCTATGAAGATAAGCGAGCTTTTAAGGGAGTTTCAGAAAAAAAGAGCTCAGTTGGCGATAGTCTTAGACGAGTTTGGTGGGACTGCCGGGCTTATAACCTTAGAGGATATAATCGAGGAGATTGTGGGCGAGATAGAGGATGAGTATGACGAGGAAAGAAAAGAGATAGAGCTTCTCCCGGATGGCTCTGCGGTTGTGAGAGGCTCCATTCCTTTAAGGGAACTAAACGAAAAACTCAAACTAAACCTTCCTGAGGAGAAATTTGAGACCTTAAACGGGCTTTTAATCAACACCTTGGGCAGGATACCGCTCTTAGAGGAAAAGATAGAGCTTTACGATTTAAATTTCACCATCATAGAGAAAGCGGGGCATCATCTGCGAAAGATAAAGATAAGCAAAAAAGCAGGGGAGAATGTTTGAGAGCATAATCGAACCTATAGGAAGATGGATCATAGATACCATCTCCTATCTTGGTTATTGGGGAATAGTTTTGACCATGGGAATCGAGTCAGCCTGTATCCCTTTGCCCTCGGAGATAATTATGCCTTTTTCCGGGTATTTAGTCTACACCGGGAGATTTAATATTCTCTGGGTCTCAGTGGCTGGAGCATTTGGGTGTGTGGTCGGATCTGTGGCAGCCTACTGGGCAGGGATATTGGGCGGAAGACCTTTTATTGAAAAGTACGGTAAATATGTTTTACTTTCGCACCGGGATTTAGATACTGCAGAAAGGTGGTTTAAAAAATACGGCGACTGGGCGATCTTTTTCTCACGTTTGCTCCCGATAATAAGAACTTTCATCTCCCTGCCAGCCGGGATTGCTAAGATGAACTTTCCCAGGTTCGTGATTTACACTTTCCTTGGCTCCTTACCTTGGTGTTTTGTCCTTGCATACATCGGAAAAGTCCTGGGCGAAAACTGGCAGACAATAAAGACTTATTTCAGAGGAGCAGATGTTGTAATAGCTGTCATAATAGTCGTTGGGATAGCGGTATTTATCTACCGGCATCTGAAACCTCAAAAAAGCAAGAGCGAGGTTTGAGGAGAGCTTTTTCCCCCTCCCTTTATGGGAGGGGGTAGGGGGAGGGTGATTATGGAGTGCATCGACCTTGACGATGCAAAGGGCAGGTGTAGTTGCCCAATTCATTGGGCGTTACCTTGCTCGATAAATCGAGCAACTACATGGGCGGAGTTAAACTCCCTACGGGGAGCAAAGCCCGGCGTAGCCGTCGTAAGGCTTTTATCGACCGCCCCTACGCGGACTCACAATGTGTAGCGTCCTCACTCCTGTGAGGACGTATAACCGTTGCCACGGGAGTGGCAACGCTACCTTCAATTCCCTCCCTTTCAGGGAGGGATAAAGGGAGGGTCAATAATCGATTCTGTAATATGAACCTTTTAAACTATTTTCTAACCGTCTTCATCTCCCTCTTTTTAGTGGTGGATGTCATCAGCAATGTGCCTATCTTTCTTTCCCTGACTCAAAGTTATGAGCAAAAAGAAAGAAAAGATATGGCTAAAAAAGCGATATTTATTGCTCTATTGGTTCAACTCCTCTTTGTCATCTTCGGGAATTATATCTTCGGCTACCTGGGGATAAAGATGTATTCTTTCTCCATTGCTGGCGGGATTTTGCTAGCTATCGTCGGAGTTGAGATGCTTTTCGGGCACAAGACCAGAACTGAATACTCCGAAAACGGATCCATAGGACAGGAAGAAGATAAAGCTGAGGAAAAGGAAAATATTACCATCGTGCCTTTAGCCATTCCTCTGCATACCGGTCCTGCTTCGATTTTAACCGGGATGATTCTTTTCAACCATCCGGAGAGATTTGCTATCGTTGGAAAGGAGTTTTACTTTTACAAAGCTCTTTTCATTTTATCCACAATTTTAGTCTATCTGGTTTCACTCTTTATCCTCCTGAGGTCAGATTTAATCCTGAAATTCCTCAAGCCTATCGGAATGAAAGTCATCACCCGCATAATCGGGCTTCTGATTTTGGCGCTTTCTGTGCAGTTTGTGATTAACGGGATAAAAGAGGCGCTGGGGTGATTTGTAGCGGAGGTCTTCGGACCTCCATTGAGTTAAATTTTGTAGGGACAGCCCTTGTGGCTGTCCGTTTTTATTGGCGGCGTCAGAAAGTTCCTCCTGACGATTGTATTTTTAATCGGAAGTTACCTCCCGACAGCACTGAGGAACCAGCTACCTTTATAAAACTCATTTCTTGCTTGACAGGATTTGAAATTGTATTAAATTACCTACAGGAGAGAGGAGGAGGCTTATATGAAAAAGTTAAGTATAATCTGGTTGGGGGTAATTATTTTTTTGTCTTTCCAGTTCCTTTCAACTTACTCTTCTGAAATAAAGCCTTCTGTAAAGGCAGTAAATGAAGAAACAGATGGCTGTAACTGCCGTGGGGATTTAGACCGTAATGGGGTTATCAACCCGGCTGATTTGGAGTATATGGCTAAGGTAATCCGGCATGAGATCAGTCCAGACCCTTCTCTGGCTGAATGTGCAGACCTGAATTATAATGGTCTTTCGTATGAGATGGGTGATTATACGATTTTGCAGAGTTGGATGAGCGCATATCATGTGATCCTGTGCGGGAAAGAGAAACTAACCCTTGCTTCCTTGAAAATCTCAAAGGTTAAGGCGAAACCTGGAGAGACATTTACCCTGCCAGTTCTAATAAAGAATTACATAACTGTTGGGGGTTTTGATTTACAGATCGGGTTCGACCCTACTCTTTTATATTTCAAAGGAGTTCAGAGGGGCGAAGCTTTAGCCGTGATAGATTCCACTGGAAGCTATCAATGGGAATATTTCACCTACAGACAGATACCCAACCCCGGTTCCTTCATCTACAAATTAGAAATTCTGGGAATTTATGAGATCAGAAATTTGCACAAAGGGGTTCCTCTTCAACCTGTTAGTGATTTCGTAGAGTTGGCCGTGATCAAATTTCAGGTTGCCTTCGACAACAGCCTCCGGGGAACGAAAGTGCCGGTTAATTTTTATTGGGATTCTAATACCTGTACTGAAAATTCTCTGTGTGATCAAACCGGAAACATTCTTCACGTAAGCAATGATACTCTGCAATTTAATTTTATTGATTGCGACACAAGTAATATTTACGGGAACAGAGTCGTTACTTCTTTGCATTTTGAAGACGGAGAAGTGAACATCCCGGAGGCTCCAGTAGCCCAGGTCGGGGATATAAATCTAAATGGGATTCCCTATGAGGTTGCGGATGCAGTCTTATTCTTAAGCTATTTCATGGAGGGTACTGCAGTTTTCACTATCGACTCGGCTCAGCAGGTTGCCAATTCAGATATTGATGGAAATGGGAAAGTTTTAACTCTATCCGACTTTGTCCTGATGACCAGGATAATGCTGCATGGTGCTACACCAGGGGACACAACTGGCTATTCAGATAAGATTGCCTATTTTACTACTTCTCTAAGAGATTCTATTTTTCTATTCTCCTTCAACTCTGAGGCACCTATTGGAGCCGCACTTTTCACCTTTGATTGTTCAGATATTCAGGCTTTGCCCTACCTCTATTCCACAAATATGGATTTGATCTATAAAATCAACAACAATGAGCTGAGGGTCTTAGTTTTCAGTTTAGGAGGTGCAAATATACCTTCAGGACCCGTGGATCTTTTAGCCATACCTCTTGAAAATGCCTGCACTTTAACAATCCTGGAAGTGGTCGATGACAAAGGTAGAGTGATGAAGGCAATATATGGAACAACCGGGATTTCTGATCAACCTGCACACGATGTGCCAAAGACTTTTGCTCTGTTGCCCAACTATCCTAATCCGTTTAATCCTGAGACCTTTATCGAATATACGCTTCCGGCTGATTGCCAGGTCACTCTTGCAGTTTACAATATCCTGGGACAGAAAGTGAGGACTTTGATTAATGAGTACCAACTGGCTGGTCTTAAATCCGTGAGATGGGATGGTAAAGATGATTCTGGAAACCAGGTTTCTGCCGGGGTTTATTTTTACTCTATAAAGGCTGATAATTTCACCCAGACTAAGAAAATGATTCTTTTGAAGTAGGAAATATTACCAATCCGGGTTGCTGCATTGACCTGGCTAATGCACTCCAAATAAGCCAGTCCACAAAATCCACGTAAGGGCGGGTTTGAAACCCGCCCCTACCTTTTCAAGATTTCCCTTGATTTTCACTTAAAATAATTTAGAATATAGAAAATTGCTCTTAGGCGGATGTTGTTATCCGCTTCTTTTCCTGCTGGATGATAACATCCAGCAGGAGCAAAGGTTGAGAAAAGGAGGTTTTGTGAATATAGCGGTCTGTATAAAACAGGTCCCGGATACTGAGACCAAGATTGTTTTGAATCCCGATTCAACTGATATTGTGACGGAAGAAATCAAATGGGTGATGAACCCTTATGATGAGTATGCGGTAGAGGAGGCTTTAAAAATCAAGGGAAAATACGGGGGAAAAGTGACCATCCTCTGTATGGGTCCAGAAAGGTCAGTCGAAGCTATCAGGACTTCATTGGCTATGGGCGCAGATGAAGCGGTTTTGTTGAATGATCCGGCTTTTGAGGGGGGAGATAGCTTCACTACTGCTCTGGCTTTATCGAAAGCCTTAGAGCAGCTCGAATATGACATCATCCTCACTGGAAAGCAGGCAGTGGATCTGGACTGCTCTCAGGTGTATGCTGGAATAGCTGAGTTTTTGAGCCTGCCTTATGTCTCAATCGTCGTTGGATTGGAACTCTTTCCTGACCAGAAAAAAGCTTTAGCAAAAAGGGAGACAGAAGGCGGGGAAAAAGAATTGATTGAAGTTACTCTGCCAGCAGTTTTTGCCTGCCAGAAGGATTTGAATACTCCAAGATATGCCTCCCTACCCGGGATTATGAAGGCGAAGAAAAAGGAGATAAAAAAGTTAGGATTGGCTGAGCTTTGTTTGAACCCGGAGCATGTCGGAGCCAAAGGGTCTAAGCTCAAAAAAGGAAAATACTCATTACCTCCTCAAAGAAAAGCCGGGATAAAAATAGAAGGGGAGATTCCGGAAGCTGCTGCGAAACTGGTTAAGCTCTTAAGAGAAGAAGCCAAGATCATCTAAAGGAGAAAAAATGCCAGGAATATGGATTTTAGCTGAACATAAAGAAGGGAAATTTAAAAAGATTACCTATGAGCTTTTGAGCCTGGGTAAAAAACTCAAATCAAAAAGCGGGGAAGAACTCTGTGCTTTGCTTTTAGGCTCAGGTATTGAGAATTTAGCAAATCAACTGGGTCCATACGGGGCTGACAAAGTCTACTACTTGGAAGATGAGGTCTACAAGAGCTATCTTAATGAAAGTTACACTCAGGGGATTTCAGAGTTAGTCAAATCTCAGGACCCTTCCATCCTCTTGGCTGGGGCAACTGCTTTGGGAAAAGACTTATTTCCCAGAGTGGCAGCCCGTTTGGGCACTGGGCTGGGAACAGATTGTACGAGTATCGATCTGGATAATAATCTTTTGAAAATAACCCGACCAATCTATGCTGGTAAGGTTTTGATGGAGGCAACAATCCCTCAAACTAAACCCCAGATGGCAACTATCCGGCCGAATCTCGTGGAGATTTCACCGGTGGACAGTTCAAAAAAAGCTGAGGTGATTAAATCAAAAGCTAATCCAAAAAAGGAAGACCTGAGGACAATGCTCAAGGAGATTCTGAAAGGGGAGAGTAAAAAAATAGATTTGACTGAAGCCAAAATCATAGTTTCCGGCGGCAGGGGGATGAAAGATAAGGATAATTTCAAAATATTAGAGGAATTGGCAGATGCTTTTGGAGAAGGATCGTCTGTGGGTGCATCAAGGGCGGCAGTTGACTCAGGTTTTGCCCCGCATGATATTCAGGTTGGCCAGACAGGAAAGGTAGTCAATCCAACTCTATACATCGCCTGTGGCATCTCAGGCTCAATCCAGCATCTTGCCGGGATGGCAACTTCCAAATATATCGTGGCTATAAACAAGGACCCGGAAGCACCCATTTTTCAGAAAGCAGATTACGGCATCGTGGGTGACCTTTTTCAGGTGGTACCTCTCTTGACCCAGGAAGTCAAAAAGCTAAAATCTGAAGGCTGAAATGGAGATAACCAGAGAGATATTCTGGAACATCGGCAATGTAAGAATTTTAATTTACCTTCTGGGCTTAATCCCGGTTGTCGTTTTAGCTTATGGTCTATGGAAAAGAATTAGACTCTGGAGAATAGGGAAAAACGATAACCGGTATGACCGGATCTGGGAAAGGATAAAATCATCTCTCTCCTATGGAATCGTTCAGGTCAGGACTCTTGAGAAGACCTATCCCGGCATAATGCATCTGCTAATTTTCTGGGGGTTTGTTATCCTTTTCCTGGGGACTTTGATAATCGCCTTTCAAGAAGACGTAACCTTACCTTTTTTCAATTTCAATTTCTTTCACGGGGGATTTTATCTTTCTTACTCTTTTATCTTAGATCTTTTTGGGCTTTTAGCTATAATCGGAATCCTCTTCGCCTTATACAGAAGGATTTTTCTAAGGCCTGAAAGCTTAGATAATAAGTCAGAAGATTTTTTTGCCTTGTACTGGTTCTTAGTTGTTTTAGTTACAGGTTATATAGTCGAAGGCTTAAGAATTGCCGCCACAAAACCAGATTTTGAAAGATGGTCTTTTGCCGGCTGGCAGCTCTCTTCCTGGATAAGTCTCCTCAATTTGAGCACTGATTCTCTCAAAACGCTTCACCATATAAATTGGTGGATTCACGCTTTACTTTCCTTTGGTTTCATCGGTTATCTTGTCTATTCCAAATTTTTGCATATCTTCTCGTCCCCTCTGAGCATCTACTTTCGCACGTTTGATCCAGTTGGAATGGTCAAGCCGATACCAGATTTAGAAAATCAGGAGACCTTTGGAGTCTCAAAATTGGAAGAGTTCACCTGGAAGGACCTTTTAGATACTGATGCCTGCACCAAATGCGGCAGGTGCCAGGATAATTGCCCCGCCTGGCAATCCTCAAAACCGCTTTCTCCAAAAAAGGTTATCCTGGATATGAAAAACCATCTGGTGGAAAAAGGTGGTCTTCTCCTGCAGAAAAAACAGTTGAGCCCTGAAAAGAATTTGATTGGAGACGTCATCTTGGAAGATGAGCTCTGGGCTTGCACCACTTGCGGTGCGTGTATGAGGGTCTGCCCGGTTTTAATCGAGCATATCCCCAAGATCGTAGAGATGAGAAGGAATCTGGTTTTAATGCAGAGCAGATTTCCTTCTGAGGTTTCTTTATTTTTCAAGAATTTAGAGAATAACTACAACCCCTGGGCAATCGGGTTTGCCACCAGGGCTGACTGGGCTAAGGATTTAAACGTAAGGCTATTTTCAGAAAATAAAGATATAGAATATTTATATTATGTCGGATGTGCCGGCTCGTTTGATGAACGGGCAAAAAAAATCTCCCGGGCACTGGTCAATATCCTGAATCAGGCAGGGATAAACTTCGGCATCTTAGGCACAGAGGAATTCTGCTGCGGGGACCATGCGCGCAGAATAGGGAATGAATACTTAGCCCAGATTCTGATTCAGCAGAATATTGAGACTTTCAAAAAATATAATATAAAAAAGGTAATAGTCTCCTGTCCGCATGGATACAACATTTTTAAGAACGAATACCCGTTATCCGGATACAATTTGGAGGTTATCCATCACTCTGAATTAATTTATGATTTAATTAAGAAAGGAAAGGTAAGCTTAGGCAGGACGCTCGATACACCGGTTACCTATCATGACTCCTGTTACTTAGGACGTTACAATGAAATGTATGAAACGCCGAGGAGGATTCTGAAAGCTCTTTGCTCAGATTTAAAAGAGATGGAGCGCTCCAGATATCAAGGGTTCTGCTGTGGTGCTGGTGGCGGAAGGATGTGGATGGAGGAGAAGTTGGGTGTGCGGATAAATCAGATGAGGGTGGAGCAGGCTCAGAAAACAGGGGCGGGAATAATCGCTACTGCCTGCCCTTATTGCCTGACTATGCTTTCAGATGGGATAAAGGAAAAAGAGATAAAAGACCTGCAGGCTTATGACTTAGCTGAGCTGGTAGAATTATCTCTGAGTAAATGAGATGATCCTCAAAGACGAAAAATTCTATGACCTTCTTTCACCTGATTTTGACCTGATGGTCTCCTGGGAGAAAAGACTTAAAAATGAAGCTCCCTTTTTCAAAAAGCTTTTTGAGGAGAATAAGGTCAGGAAAATCCTGGATTTAGCCTGCGGGACCGGGCATCACTCAATTTTCTTTGCGAAATCTGGTTATGAGGTCACAGGTGTAGATTTGAGTGAAAGGATGCTACAGGTTGCCAGGAAAAATGCAAAAGGAATTTCCGGTGTTCAGTTTTTAAAAGGCGGATTCTTGGACGTGTATCCTAAACTCAAAGATAGATTCGATGCGGTGATATGCTTAGGTAATTCCCTTCCTCATCTTTTGAGCCAGAAGGAGTTAAAGAAAACTCTGCAGAATATATATAATCTCCTCAATCCTGGAGGAATATTTATCCTGCAGAACAGGAATTATGATAAAATCTTGAAGAAAAAAATTAGATTTATGCCTCCGAATATCACAGAGAGAGATGGTGAAAAAATCGTCTTCTTTAGAATCTTAGATTTTCTAAAAGACAAGGTGGTATTCAATCTGGTAACTTTCAGACAAAAGGAAGGGAAGTGGAGTTCGCAAACAAAATCGACCCTTTTGCGTCCAATATTGAGAAAAGAGATAGAAAACCTTCTGATTGGGCAGGGTTTCAAGCGACAAAAATTCTACGGAGATTACGGTTTTTCACCTTTTAAGAGCATGACTTCAGAAGACCTTATAGTTTACGCCAGAAAATAGTCCAATTGGATTAAAGGAGAATAAAATGACAGAAGAAAAAAAAATCACCAAAGAAATGTCCTTTGGAGAGGTTCTGAGAAAATATCCTCAGACCGTCAAGATTTTCTTTATGTATGGTATGCACTGTTTCGGGTGCGCCATAGCTGAGGATGAGACCATTGAGCAGGGTGCCTTGGCTCATGGTGTGTCACCGGACGAATTAGTAGAGGATTTAAACAAAGCTTTGACAGGTGAAGTGAAAGAAGAGAATGAGTAACGATCAGAAGATAGTTGAGGATATCCTCAAACTCAAAAAAGAACGGAAGGCTATAATCTTAGCCCATAATTACCAATCGCCTGAAGTTCAGGATATAGCAGATTTCTCAGGGGATTCTCTGGGTCTAAGCCAGGAAGCAGCAAAAACGGAGGCTGAGATAATCATATTTTGCGGAGTTCACTTTATGGCTGAGACTGCGGCAATTCTCTGTCCGGATAAAACCGTTCTGATGCCGGATTTGAATGCCGGCTGTCCGATGGCGAATATGATAACCTTAAGACAGCTTATGGAGCTCAAGAAGAAGCACCCGCAGGCGTTAGTGGTCACCTATGTAAATTCCAAAGCTGAGATAAAAGCGGAAAGCGATTACTGCTGCACCTCTTCGAACGCGATTAAGATCGTTCAGTCAATCCCTGCAGATAAGGAGGTCATATTTATCCCGGATAAATATTTAGGCAGTTATGTAGCTTCTCAAACCAAGAGGGAGCTTATCCTCTGGGAGGGTTACTGCCCAACCCATCGCCGGATTTTACCTGAGGATATCCTGAAAAGGAAAGCCCTATATCCTAAAGCGGAGGTGATAGTCCATCCCGAATGTATTCCTGAGGTTATCGCTATGGCGGATAAGGTCCTCTCCACTACCGGCATCTGCAAATATGCTAAAGAATCCAACTCCGAGGAGTTCATAATAGGAACAGAGATAGGGATTTTGCACAAGCTGAGAAAGGAAAATCCAGAGAAAAGATTTTACCCAGCCTCAGAATTAGCTGATTGCCCGAATATGAAGCTGAATAACCTGGAGAAGATTTTATGGTCCCTGCAGGACTTAGTATATAAAGTAGAAGTTCCAGAAGAGATCGCGAGAAGGGCTAAAAGGTCGATCGACCGGATGTTAGAGATTGTTTAAATAGAGGAAATAGGTTCCTGAAGAATTGAAAAGGATTGTCGGGCAGGGGTGCCCGACCTACGAGAGAATAGCACCTTTTATCACGTAGGCGGGGCTCCCAGCCCCGTGAAACAAGTCTTTCTGAGTTTTGCTAAAACCTTTCAAAAGAGAGTGGAGTTAGTCTCCACCTTTTTAGTTTTAGGATTTGACTATGCCAGAACTGCCTGAAGTTGAAACGGTTGTCCGCGGGTTAAGGAAAACGGTTTTAGGCAAAAAAATTAAAAGCCTGAAAATTTATCCTTCCAGAGTTCTGCACAGTTCCCCCGCATTCTTAAAGAAGAATTTGATCCACCAAAGGATTCAAGAGATAAGCCGAAGGGGAAAAAATATAATCATCAAATTGTCCAGTGGTGATCTACTGGTGATTCACTTAGGCATGACCGGAAATCTGTTTTATCTGAATAGACCGGCTTTTATGGGCAAGCATGACCATATAGACTTGGAATTCTCTGACAGAACTTACCTGAGATATAGCGATATCAGAAAATTCGGCAAATTCAAGCTGGTAAAGTCGTCTCAATCTGCCAAGGAGGAGGTTCTAAAAAAGTTAGGACCAGAACCATTAGAGATATCCAGAGATGATTTTGTCCAGCTTTTGCAGAAAAAAAAGGGAAGGATTAAATCGGTTCTTTTGAATCAGTCTATTATCGCCGGGATTGGAAATATCTATGCGGACGAGGCTTTGTTCGAGGCTAAGATCCATCCTCTGCAGAAGGTGTCTGATATCAGTCGGAATGGGTTAATAAAACTACATCAGGCGATTCAGAAGATCTTAAGAAAAGCTATAAAAGCTGGCGGTTCCTCAGTTGACAACTATCGAGATGTGAACGGGGAAAGCGGGTTTTTCCAATTCTATCACAAGGTCTACGGCAGAGAAGGAGAACCCTGTAAAAGATGCGGCACCAAAATCAAAAGGATAATCATAAACCAGCGCTCAACTCATTTTTGTCCCCAATGTCAGAAAAAAAGTAGGGGTTCCAAAATTTGAGCCCCTACCTATGTCCAAATAAAAAAGGAGTACAAAAATAAATGGAGGTCTAAAGACCTCCGCTGCAAAAATAAAAACAAAATAGACCCGGGTTGTGGTTCTTCCTGAATGACAACCTGGGTCTATTAACTATTAAGCTCTTAAAAACTTCTTACACCTCTTCTTTCTCCAAAAAGAGGTTCCTCATCAGCTCGTCGATCTTCTCGATGCGGAAGGGCTTGGATAAATATCCGTCCGCGCCCTCGTTTAAGGCTTTGTCCTCCGGGTAGGCGTTGGAGTATCCGGTGATCATTATCACCGGAGTTTTAAGGTTCTTCTCCTTAATCCTCTTTATCAGGGTTATCCCATCCATATGGGGCATCTTGATATCGGTGATGATCAGATCAAAAGGCTGCTCCTGCAAAATCTGCCAGGCTTTTTCACCATCCTCAGCCGCAAAAGGAAGATAATCCAGAGAGGAAAGGGTGTCGATGAGCATATTCCTCAGAATCTCGTCATCATCTATCACCAGGATCCTTTTAAGAGCAGACCTTTTTTCAGGCTCCGGTCTTTTGTGTCCCATAAGATTCTGGATTGCCTCCTCGATCTTTCCAATGCGGAAGGGCTTTGCCAGAAAGCCGTCTGCTCCTTTCTGCAGCGCCTGTTCCATAGTGTAATTGAAATTGTAGCCGGTAATAAGCAGGACTGGCAGGGATGGGTTTTTTGCCTTAATCGATTCCAGAAGAGAAAAGCCGTTCATCCTGGGAAGCTTGATGTCAGCTATTACCAGATCCATCTTCTGCTGGTCTAAAAGGGTCAAAGCCTCTTCTCCGTCCTTGGCTCCGAAGGTGTTGTAACCCAGGGCGGATAAAGTGTCGATCATCAGCTGACGAACCTTCTCCTCGTCATCCACGATCAAAACCTTCGTCCCTTGTTTCATATGGACCTCGAGTTTGTGGGTGTGAACTTAAGTCTCCATATCTTTTTATCGTATTTTTTTGAGATTACTTGAGGAGATACAGAAAAAAACTGATTGTGGTTGCCCAATTTATTGGGCTTATTTTAAGCTCGATAAATCGAGCAACTACAGGCAGCCTCCAATTTCACGGGCTTCCAAAAAATGCAAAGGAAAAGTCGGGCAGGGTGCCTGACCTATGAAGAGTCATTATTTCACATCAGAGATACTATTTGGAGCTATGGGGAACTGACACCTCGTCCTCACAGGAGTGAGGACGCTACAATCATCTGGAACGGATAAGGTTCAAAACCTCAGATTTCTTTTGCTCTAATAACTCTTTTGTATTTGCCTCTAAGTTAAGTCTAAGCAGAGGCTCGGTGTTGGAGGGCCTTAGGTTGAACCACCAGTCAGGATATTCTATGGTTATACCGTCCAGGTGGTCGATTTTAGCGTTCTTATACTGGGATTCGATTGCCTCGAGCTTCTTCGGGACATTTTCTACCCGGGAGTTTATCTCTCCAGTCCTGAAATAATGATCGATAGAACTTACCAGTTGAGAAAGCGGCTTATCCTCTTCGGAGAGAAGCTCTAAACAGACCGAAAGGGCGATCATTCCGGAATCAGCAAAATAGTTTTTACGGAAATAGAAATGGCCAGAATGTTCGCCGCCGAAAGTTGCATTATATTTTTTCATCAGGGGTTTGATGAGTGCGTGTCCCACTGGCGTGCGGATGGGTATCCCTCCGTTTTGCTGAATGACCTCACGAACAGTCCTGGAACAGGGAACATTGTATAATATGGTTGCGCCTTTTTCCTTTTGAAGAAGCCTCTTAGCCACCAGGGCAGCAACCATATCTCCACCCAGGGTTACTCCCTTCTCGTCTACCAAAAACATCCGGTCCGCATCACCATCAAAAGCAACACCGAAATCCGCTTTCTCCTCTAAAATCTTTTTCCTCAAAGGGACCATATTCTCCGGAATCATAGGATTGGGCACGTGGTTAGGGAAAGAGCCGTCCAGTTCAAAGAACATCGGAATCAGCTTGCAGGGAAGATGGGAGAAAAAATCAGGCAGGACCTTTCCGGCGATTCCGTTCCCGGCATCGGCTACTATTTTAAAGGGCTTGATTTTCTGCGGTTCGATAAAAGATAAAAGGTGCTGTATGTAATCGGGCTGGATATCCTGATTTCTGACCTCACCTTTTTTCTCCGGGTTTGAAAAATCTCTTTTAAGTATGATTTCCTTGATCTGCTCAATCCCCTCTTTGCCACTTAAAGGGACAGCCTCCTCCTTGCACATCTTTATCCCGTTATATTCCGGCGGATTGTGCGAGGCGGTAATCATTGCTCCGAAATCGTATCCGAATCTGCCAACCGTAAAGTACAGAGCATCAGAAGTGCACAAGCCTATATCTATCGCATCTGCGCCTGCCTCGGTAATCCCGCGGGCAAGGCTTTTGAACAAGGCATTTGAGGAGAGCCGCATATCCCGACCTATGACCACCATTCTGGGATTAAGATATCGAACAAACGCCTTGCCTATAAGGTAAGCCACATCGTTGTTCAGTTCATTAGGATATATACCCCTTATATCGTAAGCCTTAAAGATTGAGAGGTTTATTTTGAAGTTTTCTTTTTCCATTATCTGCTCCAGTTTCAAACAACTATAAGGAAAAAAGTCGCCCTTGTCAAATCTTTCTTTTTAATAGTCTTTGGAGTGCATCCTTTGGCGGAATGCACTCCAAAAAGCCGTAGCGTTGCCAATCTTTTGGCAAGGTAAAGAGGTATCCATCCGGTCCGGAGACGAAAAAAAGTCTTTTCTCAAGATTTTTTGCTTGACAAATCCTTGTTCTGCCGATAAAATATGTGAAAGTATTCACAACGCTATGCGAAAAATCTCGGAATCCACAATCCACAGGCTGTCGCTTTATTACCGCACTCTGGTTAGTCTACAGAGAGAAAGGTATATCACCGTTTCCTCCAGAGAGCTGGCTAAAAGGGATAAGCTCACCCCAGCCCAGGTGAGGAAAGACCTCTCCTTTTTCGGGAGCTTTGGCACAAGGGGATTAGGATACCCGGTGAACGAGCTTAAAGATAAGATCGCCTCTATTCTGGGATTGAACCGGACCTGGAATGTGGCTCTGGTGGGGGTGGGAAACGTGGGTTCAGCTTTGGTCTCCTACAAGGAATTTCCCAGGCAGGGGTTTGTCATAAAGAAAATATTCGACAACGACCAGAGGAAAATCGGAAAAAACCACAAGGGGATCCTGGTCTCAGACGTAAGGAATCTGGCTAAAGAACTGAAGGAGGACAGAATTGAGATCGTGGTCCTGGCTGTTCCGGCTTCTGCCGCCCAGAGCGTGGTGGATGAGGTAGTATCAGCCGGAGTTCATACTATTCTTAACTTCGCTCCGACCAACCTCAAGGTCCCGGACAACGTAGTTCTGCGCACGGTCAATATGGCAATGGAGTTAGAGCATCTCTCCTTTGCCCTTTCCAACCGGGGGAAAATAAAAGAGCTATAACTTCTTTATCCCCGGTATCAAAAACCCGGTTAATCCACCCAGGGCAACTAAAACTCCACTTAAGAATACAATCATCTGGACGTGTAAAAGCCCTCCCATAACTCCTACCAAAGCTAAAGAGATCGGTCTTAAGCCTCCGCTAATTGTTCCAAGAGTGCCGAAGACCCGGCCTTGTTTCTCGTGTGGTATTTTGGACTGAAACACGACCGGGACTAAGATGTTGGCAAAGGAGAACCCAAACCCGCACCCGCCCAGAAGAAAGATCGAGGTCCAGAAGGATTCCGAGACCCCGAACAGGGCTAAAAAGGACCCAGCTACAACTATTCCTATCATTATAAAGGTTCCTTTTCTTCTAACTCCGCCAATCATCCCGAGGAAAAGGCTGCCCAGAACCATTCCTACAGAGATGCTTGAGCCAAGCACCCCGAATCCCTCTGCTCCCATCTTCAATATCTTCTTAACCATCAACGGGATTAAAACCCCTACCGGAGCCACGAAGAAATTCAGCACGGAGAATAAAACCACAAGCCCCAGTATCCCTGACTCTTTACGGATGAAATTCAGACCATCCATAAGCTCCTGCAGGAATCTTTTTCTTTCCTCTGAAGGAAAAACCTGCTCAACTTTGACTCTCACCAGGAATATGGCGATAACCGAGACGAAAAAGCTTAAAGCGTCCAAAATCATTACTGTTCCAGTTCCAAATAAGGCTACCAGTGCTCCCCCTAAAGCGGGCCCGATAATCCCGCTCAAGTTACTGCTCATCTGAGAGATCGAATTAGCCCGGACTAACTGCTCCTTATTTACTATCACCGGTAGGAATGAGGCTAAGGCGGGGTTAAAGAAGGTTGACATAGATGAAAGGAAGGCTGCGATTACAAATATGTGCCAGACCTGAAGTTGATTCAAAAAGTAAAGCACTCCAGGTACAGTGATCAGCACCCCACGCCCCAGGTCCATCAGGATCAAAAGCCTCCTTTTATCCACCCGGTCAACGTATGTTCCAGCAAAAGGTCCCAGGATGATGGCAGGCAGGGAAGAGCAGATAGCCACAGTAGCCATAGCGGCAGTGGAGCCGGTTTTTTCCAGGACCCACCACATCAGGGCTATTATATACAAGAAATCGCCGACCACTGAGATAGTCTGGCCTATCCAGATTGAAAAGAAATTCAGATTCCGAAAAATCGAACCATAGCCCCGGTTTTTTTCCTGCAAACTTTCCATTTATCTATTATCAATTCTCAGTTTAAAAATATTTTCTCCGGTTTTCAAATCGAAGAATAAAGCTTTATCCAAATTGAAAGATAATTCTGAGAAAATCCCGAGATGAAGGTTTTCATAAAATCTTTCCCTGGTCACTAATTTCTGGTCTCCGGCTTTAAAATAAAGGAAAGCCTCAGCGCCGACAGGCTCGATCTGCTCTAACTCAAATTTCAGATTCTGGCTTTTTCCAGCAATCCGGACATCTTCAGGTCTTATTCCCAGGCAGATTTCCCTGCCGGCGTACGCTTTCAAATCCTCCTCAAATTTCCCAGGGAGAGAGAGTCTACTCCTGTCCCCAAAGGTAAATTCCAAAGAAGAGGTTAGAATACCTTTAAGCAGATTCATTGAAGGCGTTCCTATGAAGGAAGCAACAAAGATATTAGAAGGTGAACTGTACAACTCAAAAGGTGCTCCGATCTGCTGAATAGTGCCTTCCTTCAAAACCAGGCACCTATCACCCAGGGTCATAGCCTCTAACTGGTCATGGGTCACATATACGACAGAGGTCTTTAAGCTTTTGTGAAGTTTTAAAAGCTCCCCTCTCATCTGGACCCTGAGAAGAGCATCTAAATTGGACAAGGGTTCATCAAAAAGAAAAAGTTTTGGTTTTCTGACTATTGCCCTGCCTAAAGCCACCCTTTGTCTTTCCCCTCCAGAAAGAGCTTTGGGTTTTCTCCGAAGTAGCCCACCCAATCCCAGAATGTCGGCAGTCTCACAGACCCTTAGTCTGATTTCCTCTTTTGAATATCCTCTGAGTTTCAAGGGAAAAGCAAGGTTCTCAAAAACTGTGAAATGAGGGTACAGGGCATAGTTCTGGAAAACCATAGCCACATCCCTTTGTTTAGCTGGGAAGTGGTTGATCAGAATTCCATCTAAATAAATCTCTCCTGTGGAAACCTCCTCCAATCCTGCTATCATTCTCAAAATGGTGCTTTTGCCGCAGCCAGACGGACCTACCAGCACGAAAAACTCGCCTTCTTCCACCTCGAAGCTGATATCCTTCAAGACCTGATTTTTGTCAAAATACTTGTTTACTTTACTGAGCTGGAGTTTAGCCATAGTTAAAAAGAATTTGATTTATTATATATTTTGATCTTCAGATTGGCAAGGTATTAAAAAGGATTTTCTTAAAAATTTAGTTATTTGACTTTTTCTTCATCTTGTATCTGAAATTACATTTTTTTCTATGGAAAAGTTCTAAGATTTGCTTGACAAGTGATTTGGAAGCCTTATAATGAAATTGAAAAACTAAGGAAAAATCTCTTGGGTTTTTATGAGTAATTTAAGGTCCTTGTCAAAAATTACCTTAATCCTATTGTTGTTAGGGTCTGGATGTGCCGTTAATCATTCCCTCTCTAAAAAGGGATTGACCCGAGAACAGAAAACCACCTTAAACTATCTAAAAAAAGCTGGTGCAACTAAGGCTGAATTGGATACTCTATCTATTCTTTTAAAAGCTGATACTTCTCCAGCAAAAATTCAGAAAAAAATTGATCTTATTATCCGAAGAAGCCTATCCCGGCTTTCTTTAGAACAAAAAGCAGTTTATTATTCTCTAAGAGAAGAGGAGCGTCTGGAATATCTGGCGGCTCCTGATAAAGAGAGATGGATAAAAAAAAGAGAAGATAGGTCAGTTAAAAAACTGTGCAGCACCAGGGAAGGAAAAACCCAGTATTATGCACTAAAAAACCTTCTTTCAAAAGAGGATCTGAAGGATTTTGTCAAAAAGGATTCTACTGAGAGGGTCGAGTGGCTCAAGAGCTTCTGGGCTAAAAGTGACCCTACTCCTACTACAGAAAGAAATGAATGGGAGGAGGAGTTTAACCGGAGAGTAAGGCACGCTTTAGAAAATTTTCATTCTACTTTTGGACAAAAACCCTGGGATGATCGGGGCGATGTCTACATTAAACTGGGACCGCCGGATGAACGAAGATTATCAGTAGAAAATCCTTCGAAGTTTAGGATTGAGAGGATAGGAGATTCAGTCTATGATACCGAACGCGAGTATTATAAAACTGCAGGAGAGACCTGGTATTACGTAATAGAAGGAAAAGACGTTTACCTCCAATTTGAGGATCTCGTTGTCGGTTATTTAACCCTTGTCCCTTATAGGTCAGGAGACATTCGGGATCTTGATTACATGTCTAACTTTCTTGCTCAGAATGGCGAGCTGGGGTTAAGTAAAGCGGTATACCATCACGATTACGGTGGCGAGCCTTTAGATTTTGCCTGGGAGATTATCAAATTCCGGAGTCTGAATAATGTTTATGAAGTCCTGGTCAATGTAGGAATACCGACTGGCAAGTTAGAAAAAGACTCATCGGGCCTGGTCCATTACAACCAACAGATTGCTATTAGGGATGAAAAAGGCAAATTTATTTACTGTGATTCTGTCAGGGTCTGTCAAAGAGTGCCTGATTTTAAAAATCAACTTCTTATCGATCAGAGAGGATTTCTTTTAACCCCTGGGACATATAGCGTGGCTCTTGAGGTAAGAGATCCAGGAAGTAAAAGGATTGGCTTATATGAAGATGAACTTTTCTTGCCTGGTTATGTTTCCCCGGATTCATTGCATCAGCCAAACTTAGAGCTCAGCCGGGCTATTCTGGCATCGGAGGCAAAAGAAGCGCAACCAGATGAGGAGGAAAGTAAATTCTTTTTAAATGGATACCTGATTATTCCAAATCCAAGCCATATCTTTTTGGTGGAACAGGAGCCAAAAATTAAAGCCTATTTTGAAATCTACAATCTTTTACCTAAAGATGATTCATTAAGGTTCGCAACCATTTCCCAGATAATAAAATATGTCAGTAAAGATTCAGCAGTGGTAAGTTCTGATACAACAGTAACAATCCATCCAGGATTTGTTCCAGGAACTGTTGCCTATCAGATTATACCCTTAATAAATTCTCCCGGGCTTTATCTGGAACCAGGTGATTACCTCTGGAGAATCGATGTAATTGACCTTAATCTTCCCAATAAGATTGAAAGCATAGTCAACAAATTGAAAATCGTGAAAGATTAAACAGGTGGATTTGAGGCATTTTCTAACTTTTGTCCAAATTCTACCGGATTTATCCAATAAAACAAAATGTTCATTTTTCTATATCTTGTATCCGAAACAGAATATTTTACAATATATTGAGGCAGGGGTCATATTTTTTAAAAAAATTTTAAGGGGTTTCAAGATTTTGCTTGACAAGAGATTATGCAGGGTTAGATTAATAGTTGAGGAGAGGGATGTAATTAGCTGGGTAATTTAGTATTAGAATTACTCCTCACAAGCACTTGCTTTTTGAAAAGGGATATTTGAAGGTAAGATAAGTTTAGCAGATTAATTGATGTTTTGAAAAGGCGCAGGAATTTTTTTATCTGTGAATGTTCATTTTTTGAACATAAGGAGGAGGTGATTCTATGGAGCTGAAAGAATTAATCCTGGAGGTGGAGGAGTTAGAGGAGAAGATTGCTCCTTTAGCATCTAACGACGGACAGTAGTAACCTGTTTTAGTTATTTCCTTAAAACGACAAGTAGCACCTCCTATAGGAAGACCACCCTGCTCCTGGGTGGTCTTTTCTTTTTCTTTCTAGGCTGAACTCGTCATCTCCTGGGCAAGTTTTTTTATGTCGGTGAGGAGATCAAGCTTTTCTTTTTCGTCAAGGTAGCTTTGTTTTAACTCCGGGTCATCTATATTCTGGCTCAAGGCTTTTATGAGTTTGCCAGCCTTTTCATATTCCTTATAAGCATTTTCAAGGTCATTTTTCAAAAAGCTGAGTTTTCCTCTGAGGAAATAAATTCTCCAGATAATCTCAAGCCGGTTGAGCCTTAATGCCTTCTCTAAAGCCACCTCTGAATATTCTAAAGCCTGATTTAGATTCCCTTGTTTAAACTCCTTGCGGAGGAGCATATAATAATATTCGGACTCAATTAAAGGCATACTATTCTGATCAATGATCTTTTTAGCATTTTCCAGATAGCTTTCAAGCATCCGGTTCTGGCTTGAATCCAAATAAGCCCAGGCAAGATCTAAACTTAAGCTGAGCTTATCCTCCAACGAGTTCAGCTTCTCAGCCAGGGCGATCGAATTTTCCAGCAGCTTCAAGGCTTCAGCGGTCTTTTTGTTTTTTCTTAAGAGTATTCCCTTTAAGCGACCAACTGCTATTTGGGTCCTTTTATCATCTATCGCCCTTGATATCTCCAGAGCTTCTTCCAAAAACCGATTCGCATCTTCTGAACGGTTCAACAGAAAGAACAACCTTCCCAGAGAGAGCAGAACTGAAACTTTCAATTCTTTATCCTTTATTTCGTCGGAAATATCTAGAGCTTCTTTCAATTGAGTTAATGCACCCTGATAGGAACCAGTTTCCAGGTCTATATTAGCCAGACTTTTTAATAAATAGCCGACCGGCTGCTGGAAGCCTATGTCCCGGGCTATTTCTAATCCCCGTCTGGCATAATTTGTAGCTTTCTGGTAATCTCCTAATTTAAAGTAAGATTCGCTAAGATTTACCATATTTATAGATATTTCCTTTTTGTTTTCAGTCTCCTGGTTCAGCTTTAAAGATTCAAGGTAATATGGGATAGCCAGAGAATAAAATCCTGAGAAATACTCGACCAACCCCAGGTTGTTCAGAGACTGTGCGATCTTCTCCTTATTCTGTAGCTCTTTTCTTATCTCCAGAGATTCAGTATAATATCTTCTGGCTTCAGAATATTGATGCAAAGAAAGATAAATTGAACCGATGTTATTCAAGGTGGAGGCTATATGATACTTATCACCCAGAGATTTTTGTATTTTCAATGCTTCCGCAAATACCTCTAATGCTTTTTGATATTGGGAATCGATCCAATAGATATTGCCTAAATTATTCAGGGTGTGTGATACCTCTTTATTGTCCTTTAATTCCTGGAAAATCTTTTTGGCTCTTAATAGAGCATCCAATCCTTTAGGGTAATCATGTTTTAACCTAAAAAGATCTCCCAAATCCTTATAGGTCTCAGCGATTAGTCTCTGGTTTTCTGAAAATTCAACTATCTTCAGGATCTCCTCATAGTCTTTTTGAGCCTGGTTTAACTCTCCGATACTCTTCAAAAGATCGCCCCTTTGCATCAGAGCCTGAGCAATTTTTTCTGATTTCTCCCTTTCATCAGAGAGTTTTTCAGCGGCCGCCAAGGCTTTTTCAAGATATTTTAAAGCCTGAGGAAAGTCCAGATCCTTCTGATTTTTGATGGCACAGATAAGGGAGTAATCATAAGCTTTAAAGTAATCATCGCTGGAGATGAAATGAGAAGCGATCTCTTCGGTCTCGATTTCCTCTCCCCTGGATTTTCGTCCCTCCAGAAAATATGCCAGTTTACGATGGAGAGCTTCCTTGTCTCCTACGAAGTTCTTGTAGGTTAAAGACTGGAGCGTGGGGGTGGCGAAAGCATATGTCAGGGAGTTAAGTCTTTTCTGAGCCTGAATCAAAATTCGGTCTTTCAAAAGGATGAAGAGAGATTCGAATGTTTTGTCCTCTTCATATCCTGTCAGGAATTTTATAGAGTTCAGGTCAAACTCCATACCGATAACTGAAGTTAGATTGAGAAAATTCAAGATTTCCTCAGGATATTTTCTGAGATTCCCCAGGATCGTCTTTTCGATAGTGTCAGGGATATTGATCCCTTTTAGAAGCTGTTCTTCAAATCTAAAGAAGCTTTTTTCAACATACAGGGCTTTCTTTTCAAACAGATACTTCAAAATTTCCAAAGCAAAAAGTGGAACCCCGGAGGAATTCTGGTAAATGAAATCAAGCAAAGTATCAGGGACAGTTTTCTGTCCTAACTTCTGAGACAGGAGCTTACCCAGGTCCTGCATCGTAAGAGAGGGTAATCTCAGAAGGTGGAACTGGTTTGAACCAGTCAGGCAGTTGATCAAAGATTTAAGCTTACCCTTTGGGTCTAAATTGGCTTCTTGTAGGGTTCCACATAAGAAGAGCTTAGATTTATCCAGGACTTTAGTCAGTTCCTCCAACAAAACCAGACTTCCTTCTCCCATATGGTGAAGGTCCTCAAAAGCTAAAACAAAAGGATAAAGATTAGAAGCCTCAAGTATGAAAGAAGAGAGTTTTTCCAGTTCTGAACTGGCCTGACTTTCTTTTTCATAACCTTGGTTTAAGAAAGATTTAAAAATCTCTTCATATCTTTCGCCAAATGAGGGATGAAGCTTTTCAAAAAAGGGCCAGATTCGGCTGAAAAGCTCTCTTACGGGCTGGAGAGGGTGGGTCTCATCCTTGAGGCAATCTATCTGAACAAAAAGAATCCCTTCAAGCTGGGCTTCCCTTTTTAGGTATTTAAGAAGAGTGGATTTACCTATTCCCATCTCTCCCTCGATCAGAAATAACCTTCCTCCCCGGGTAAGTGATTCATCCAGCTCTTTTTTCAGTGCCTCATATTCTTTCTCCCGGTCGAGGATCTTACCACCGTAGATTCTGTTTAAATAGGAAGTCTTCTCAGACCCCCAGGCTGGAAAAGGAGTAATATCCGAAAGAGCCTCTTTTAGCTCTGATATATCCTGAAAGCGATCCTCAGGTTTTTTTTCAAGCAGTTTCAGAACCAGTGAGTCCAGACCCTGCGGCAATTCAGGTCTTAAGACAGACGGAGGAGGGGCGATTTTCTCCAGATGGTCAGACCTCAAAATCAAAGGATCCTCAGAGGAAAAAGGGACATTTGAGGTCAGAAGCTCAAACAAGATTATCCCCAGAGAATAAAGATCTGTCTGCGGGTCGATTTTTTGACCGAGAAAAACCTCTGGAGCCATATATTCAAGTGTCCCTGCAGTGCTGGAAGAAGCTTGAGAGAAGGTTTTGCGTGCTAATCCGAAGTCCAGGAGTTTTACGGAGAAGATGTTACCGGTTAACTTGAAATTGGAGGGTTTAAGGTCAGCATGCACAAGATCCTGAGAGTGAAGGTACTCCAGTATGTCGCAGATCTGCCAAACGACCTGGTAAAACCTGTTTAAATCTGGCCGGGCAACTTCTGGAGTGAGCTCTTCTCCCTGCACCATCTCCATAGTGTAGAAGGCGCTTTTGTCAAGAGTATACCCAAAATCATAGACCTCCACTATGCCGGGGTGAGACAGCTCTGAGGTCAGCCTGAATTCCTGCTTGAAATTCTCCAGGCTGTCTTCTTTCTGCTCTTCTTGGGCAGAATGGAGCTTCAGGGCAACAGTTTTTCCCTCCCACAAGTCTATAACCTCTAAGACCTTTCCCAAGCCACCCTGGCCAATTTCCTTTATGACTTGATAGCGTGGAGTAATGAACTCTTTTTCGGTTGACATAACTTCAGAATATTTTTTTAAAGAGAGGAGAGGGAGAATTTCAAATTTCTAAAAAAAAGGTCTCAACGTCAGTAACAATTTAAGAGGAGCTTAAAGGGAAGCTGAGCAGGAAGGAGGTACCTTTTCCTAACTCGCTTTCCACCTTTATTTCCCCTTTATGGTTTCTTATGATCTTCTGACAGGTCACCAGCCCCAGTCCATGACCCTCTTTCTTGGTGGTGAAATGCGGCTCAAAGATCTTACTTAAGTTTTCCGCAGGGATCCCTGTCCCGTTATCCTCTATTTTCACCCAGACTTTTTTCTCTTCAGGCCTGTATTCACTGGAGATCCAAATCTCCCCTTTTCCGTCTGGCCTTTCCTTTATAGATTCAGCCGCATTGTTAAACAGGTTTAAAAAAACCTGCTGGATTTGACCTGCATCTAATTCCAGCATAGGTAACTCCGGGTCAAAGTTGGTGTTGAACTTTATCTGGGAGAACTTAGTCTGCGGTTTTAAGGAGAAGAGCAGGTCCTCGATCAGGTTTTTCAGGTCATATTTCTCCACTTTAGTCTCCAGCCTGGAGAAATCCATCAGCCCATCGGTGAAGCGTTTCATAGTGTTGACGCTTTCCAGGATAGCCCTGGCATTGGAGGAGACTTTTTCAAGCTCACCTTTTTTCAAGTGTAAAGGTAAGAGCTCAGCGTTGTTCAGGATTATGGTAAGGTAGTTATTTAACTCATGCCCTATGGAAGCTGACATCTCCCCGGCAGCCACCAGTTTCTCAGACTGGATAAGCCTTTTTTCCAGAAGCACCTTATCGGTGATGTCCTCCACTACCAGGATCAAGCCCATTATTCTGTTCTCCACGTTTTCCAAAGGGCTTACCTTTACAGATAAGACTAATTCTTCATCTTTAAACTTATGAAAAGATTTTGCCTCCTCATAAGGCTGGCCAGTATATAGCACCTGATAGCAGATCTTTTTCCACTTGTTCTTCTCCTCCTCTGGAACCAAGTCTAAAATGGAGATCTGGTTGAAGGAAAGATCTGAAAGATCCTCTCTCCAGCCGGCTTTCTTGAAAATCTCCCTGGAAGCCTGGTTGGCTATGGTGATCCAGAGGTTGTTGTCCACCACCAGCAGCCCAATCGGGGTGCGGCTGACCACGTTTTCGTTGTATATTTTCAGGGCTAAAAGGTTCTCGTATAATTTGGCATTCTCAATGGCAATGGCAGCCTGTCCGGCAAAAAGCTCAAAAACATAAAGGTCGCTCTGCAAAAATACGTTGTTTTTAGAGGAGTTGTCCAGATACAAAATCCCGATGATCTTCTCCTTACTTTTCAGGGGAACGCACATTATCGATTTTAACTTGAGTTCCAGGATGCTTTTTTGTTTGGAGAACCTCTCATCTTTTAAGGCATCGCTGGTATAGATCGATTCGCCAGTTGTTGCCACCTTATTGGCAATCGACATACTTATCCTGAAGTCCTCTTTGCTCAAAGATTCGTTGGTTATATTATGCGCGGTCTTGAACTGCAGCTCTCCTTTATCATCTAAGAGCATCAGGAAACCTCTTTCCGCCCTTAAAAGAGAGACTGCCTTTTTCATCACGGTCTGCAGGATGTCATCCAGCACCAGAGAGGAGTTAATCGCCTGACTGACCTCTAAGAGGGCTTCTAAATCGTCATTTTTAAATTTTCCAGTAGTGTTATTTTGTAAACGGGGGTGTGCGGTCTGGACTTTCTGAAAGAGGCTTTCCATTTCCTCCAAGGCAGTTTTGTCCTTTTTGTTAACCCCTGAATTGTTCATTCCCATCCTCCACAGGAGAAGAGTTTAAAAGATAAAGATTCATTTCTTTTTATCGGCAGATTGGGCATTTTTATAATGATAGAATGAAGAGAAAAAAACTGTAGCGTTGCCTCTTTCAGGGAGAGGGAATAAAAACACAAAAAATGGTAAGTTGTAGTTGCCCAATTTATTGGGCATGTTTTTAGCTCGATAAATCGAGCAACTACATCTGAGGCAATGTAAAGTGGAACAGACATCTTGTCTGTTCTTTGAAGTCAGATAGGGATGTCGGCCCATCATTAGGGGAGGGTCGTCCTCACGGGAGTGAGGACGCTATAGCTTTGAAGTCTGCCAGATGGGTTCGGGAATTCCAATTCCCGAACCAACCTCAAAAATCACAAACGGATGGTAAGTTGTAGTTGCCCAATTTATTGGGCATGTTTTTAGCTCGATAAATCGAGCAACTACCCGTGCTGGGGGTGGAGTTAAACTCCCTACGCGGGTCTCCGTGTACTGAAGTAATCTTTCAATGCCTGGCGATGGGACTGAAATGCGATATTTTGAGGGATGCTTTTCGCAGGGAAAAACTTTACTTCTGAGGCATCATCCCCGGGTAAGGGTTCTCCGCTTACGATTTCTCCCAGATAAACTATGAGGATTGCACGGGTGCGCGGGTCATCTGAACCTGAATAGACCCTGAATAAACCGGTCAACTTTATTTCTAAATTGGTCTCTTCTTTTACCTCCCTCACTGCACAATGTTCTGGAGATTCTCCATATTCTATAAAGCCGGCTGGCAGGCACCAGTCACCTTTATAAGGGTTATATTTTCTTCTGACCAAAACGATTTGACCTTCTTTTTCGATGATGACTCCTGCAGCAGGAGTTGGATTTCGGTATAAAACAAATCCACACACCGGACAGACCTTTCTCAAATTGTGGTCTATCCTTTTTTTGATTAACTCCGCACTACAACGCGGGCAATATCTAAAATCTTCATCTTTTCTCAGATATTTGAAATAAAGATCATCCTCTTGTTCTTCTTCTTTTTTAGAAAACTTAGCTTTTCTTTTATAGACCTTCCCGCTTTCCTTTACCCGGGTCACAGGGGAAATAGACCAGGTTCTTCTGGTCTTGGGCTTTTTGATGGTCAATTTATCTTGAGAGGACTTTCTATAACCCATTTATAAAACCTTCAATATCACAATCGTGAAATCATCATACAAAGAGATGCCGTGCGCGAAGTTCTCGACTTCCCCGACGATAAGCTCCTTCAGCTCTTCGCAGGAAAGTTTCCTGTTTTCCAAAAGCAGCTCCAAGAGCCGGTCTTCTCCGAACATCTCCTGTTTCTCATTGAAGTTCTCGGTTAGCCCATCCGAATAAAAGAAGACCAGGTCCTCAGATTCAAAAAGAATTTCCTCCATCTGGTAGGTTGCCTCAGGAAAGGGTCCCAGGATAAGCCCTCCTGTTTTGAGAAATTCCACCTTTTGGTCTTTGCGAATGACTATGGGATAGTTGTGCCCGGCATTGCAATAGGAAAGTTTTCGGGTATGAGGATTGAACTCGCCGTAAAACATCGTTGCGAACCTGCCGTCGGAGACCGAAGAGGAGATGAGCTGATTTATGTTGGAAATAGTTTCAGAAGGCTCGAATTTATTTTTCATCATCGCCCTTAAGGAGGCGTGTAAAAGCGATACCATCAAGGCGGCAGGGACACCTTTGCCCGAGGCATCAGCTATGGCAACCCCTAAGGAACCATCAGACCTCTCTAAAAAGTCATAATAATCCCCTCCGACCTGATGGGCAGGCTGGGTATAAGCGGAAAGCTCAAAAGCTTTTCCTTTAGGAAAAGCCTTAGGCAAAAGCCCGAGCTGGATTTGCTTTGCTACCAGAAGCTCCTCCTCTATCTTTTGTTTTTCTAAAGACTCCTGATAGAGCTGGGCATTTTTATAGGCGACAACGAACTGGTTAGCCAGAACCTTTAAAAGGGTCAAATCCTCATAGGTATATTTTAGACCGGTGATTTTTTTGGTCAGACCGAAAAACCCGATGAACTCCTCAGAGCTATAAATTGGAACTATGAGAAAAACATCTGAGTCAGACAGGGTTTTAAAAAGGGGAGTATCTTTTTCAAAGCTCAGCTCATCTAAAAAAAATGGCCGGTCCTTTAATCTAAGCTCCTGGATCAAATGGTCATCTTCCGGGAAGGAAAGGTTTTTATCTTCTGAAAAAAGAGAAAATCTTCCATTTTTTGCATCGCACAGGCAGAGGTAAACCTCCTCCACTAACATCTCCTTTTTCAAGGCCTCAAAGATTGTGCGGTTAAGCTCATCCAGATTCAGGATGGAGATTATCTTACGGCTGAACATCTCCATCATTATGCGGTAATCAGCTTTGTCCTTTAATAATAACCTTTTCACTAACTCATCTATCCATCCCATAATTGGCTGGAAAAGGAATATGGCCAATATGAGGTAACCTATCTCTAAGATTGGCACCCTGCGGCCTAAAAGGGTCTGCATCAGATTACTCAACTGAGTAATCAAAAGAAAATAGATACCCAGAAGAAGGGCAGAGGTCAGGGAATAGACCAGACTCTGTCTTACCAGGGTCCTGATATCCAGAAAGCGATAGCGGATGATTGACCAGGCAATTGAGCCGCTCCCTATCAGAAGGGCTCCTATGGTTAAAGCATACCTCAGGCTGTCCGGAATCTTCAAGCTGGTCAAGGCAGGCAAGATAAAGGCGACCGCATAAAGTCCAGCAGCAGATCTAATACCCCAGGTAACCAGTTGAGCCTGAGTTTTCAAGCGGCTCTGAGTCAGTTTTCTGGTTCCCTGGTAAAGGAAGAGAACCGCCAGGAAAAGATAGGTTAAGTTTATGATCGAAAAAAACTGTAGATGAAACCTGTAGATTACCTCCACCGAAAGAGAAAGGAATTTGAGAACGAAAGTTACCGGTTGGAGAATAAAACCTCCCAGTCCGGATACATTTTCCAGGGAGGAGAGATTGATGAGATTGCGTGGCTGGTACAGAAATAAAACCAGGAGGAGGCGAAAGATATGAGGCGTGAAAATCAGTATCTTGGCCCGTAGGTGTTTTTTCAAAAAAAGATTTTCCACTGGAAAAACCAGGGAGAAAAGCAGAAGCTGGGGGAAGAAAAGCTCCCACAAGAAAAAGATATTGGTGTAGAAAACTGAAGTGGTAGATGCCAGCCCGCCAGCTTTAAGAATGGTTCCGAAGGCGGCAAAGATAGGGCCTGAGCCGGCAAAGAAAAGCATCAGGCTGGTTATCCGGTTTAGCCTGCCCCGGTAATCCTCGGAGAGGATAGTAATCCCTAAAAAGAAAAGGACTATGCCGCAGACCAGATAGACTGAAGCTACTAAAGTAAGAAGACCCACTTTATATCTTATTCCTTATTCTTCAAATATTTGGTGAGACGAACTATGGTCCCGCCTTCAGGCTTGAAGATAAAATCGACTTTGTCCATCAGAGACCGGACGATGAAAATCCCCCTTCCAACTTCTTTCAGGAGGTTTTCTTCAGTTATAGGGCAGGGGAGAGAGTTAAGGTCAAACCCTTTCCCTTCGTCCTCGACCTCTATGCAGATACAGGACTTATCGCAAATGAGCCGAAGGGTGACTTTTTTTTCGGGATCCTTTTTGTTTCCGTGCACTATGGCGTTATTGACCGCTTCGGTCACTGAAATCGCCAGATCGGCCAGCTGGTTTTTGTCCAGTTTTAATTTTCTTAATTTGCCCTCTACGAAATCATCCACTTTAGCTAAATAAAGCTGGGAGCTGGGGATAATTATCTGGTTTTTCCTGCGGATTACCTTAGTCATTTTCTTAAATAAAAAAAGGTAGGTTGATCGACCTACCTTTAGATCTGCATTAAGTTCTTTCCAAAATAAAAGAGAGTTTAATTGAAGCTTCCCACTGCCTGATCAACTGATTCAAAGGTCTCAAACACGGTTATGAGCTTGGTGATGGTTAAGAGGCTCTGGATTTTTTCGGTCACATTAGCCAGTTTCAGCTCTCCGCCATTATTCCGCATGGTGGTCAGTCCGGAGATCAATATGCCCAGGCCAGTGCTGTTCATCCAATCTACTTTAGCCAGGTCGATTACAACCTTCTTTTTTCCTTGACTTATAAACTCGTGCAGCTTGTCGTGCAAAAGGGTTGCATCCGGGCCTCCCATGATCTTTCCTTTGGGTTCTAAAATCACTATCCCTTTATCTTCACGCGTAGTCAATTTCATCTTCTCCTCCTAAATTTTTTTTACGCAGAAAGAGATATAGAGTTTCAGGCCAGATTCATTTAAAGAGTGCCTTGATCTTTCCCCAGGTGGTGAGATTAAGCACTCCCATGGTGGTTAAGTTTATATCCTTTACAAAGTTGCCAGCTTTAACCTCGAAAGGCAGAGTAACTCCATACCCCTTGACTTCTAAGGTTATATAGTCACCTTGTTCCCATCCATCCTTTTCCGAAGTGGAGGGGTCATCAGCAGGAATTAAGAGAGAATATACTCCGTTTTTAACTAGAGCCTCAGGCTTAGTTGCAACCCCTGGGATGGAAGCCATTACCCTGCAATCGTCTGGCACCGGATTTCCTCTGTAGGTTACTTTACCTGTAAGTTGACAAACTGTATTCCCGGATTGCCCTATAGCCTCAATACTCAAAGCCAGACAGAAGAGTATAAAACAACCTTTCCAGCTTAATCTCAAAATCTTTATTACCCCTCTCATAAAAGTCCTCTAATCTCTGTTTATTATAGAAATTATCGAAGGTTTGTCAAGGGAAATTAACAGATTTTTGGAAAAAATGCTTCTTCACCAGACCATTGACCAAAATGAATTTTGACCACGAAAACCTTTCTTTTCTGACCTTTTACTGACTTATTTGTTTTCATATATCAAACCGCAAATAATGTTCCCGATATTAACTCCTTGAAAATCAAATAATTAACTTCAGAGAATTTCTTAAAACTTGTATGGCGTTTGAACAAATCTCAAAATATTATCCTTTTTAATGAAAATTCTAGAGTTTGTTACTTCAAAATCGATTTATACGATAGAAAAAAAGTCAAACATCGGCTTAAGTTTTTTTGGTAGAAATCCTCTGGTAGAAATTCCAGAGCTTGAAGTAATTATTAGGTCCTAAAATAGTCTTGAGAAAACTTAGGAAATTGTCCCTTAGTTTTTTTTTCAGATAGAGCTTTTTATGCTGATTCACTATGGAGACAAAATAAGAGAATGAGTCACCAAATCGAAAAGAAATTCTCTTAAGCTCAAGAAGGTTAGTATAAATGTCATTCAAACCAAATCTGGAAGTGCAGATTCCTTTGTAGCCAAGCTCCCTGGCGATCTCTTTTACCTTTGGACTGTGATATCCACCAGGCAGACTCAAAAGATCGATTTTCTTCACGGTGATTTCCTCCAGCATTTTTTTTGATTCCTGAAGCTCCAGCTTCAATTCATTCTCATTCAGAGTCGACAGAAATTGATGAGTTTTGCCGTGCGTGCCGAACTCCATTCCTTCCTGGCTCATCCTGAGAATCTGAGATTTACTCAGATGACCGGGTTTCTCAATAAAATCGCTGGTCAAAAAGAAGATTGCTTTGTAGTCGAATTTGTTAAGCAGGGGAAAAGCTATGGTATAATCGGTCTGGTTTCCGTCATCGAAGGAGATTATCAAATTCTTTTCCGGGAGAGAGGATTTATTCTTAGACGATTCCAATAACTGGCTCACTGAAATGGTGCTCCATCCACTGGAATGAAGATACTCTAATTGTTTTGCGAATTCTTCCTCCTTTAGAAGATAAACCTTATCTTCTGGGCTGTACTTTGACAGGTCATCTTCCTTAGATAAGATTCCGTGATAAAGAAGGATTAGCATTTTGTTCAAGACTCTCCTCTTTACTAAAACTTTTGTGCGTGCCAGATCCCCTGACCTGGCATGCTTCCGGTCGGGTCAGGGGACCCGACCACCACATCAACCTTATCTTCAGAGTTTATCTTTGAAAGATTCTCTTCCCTGGATAAGAGACGGTGATAAAGAAGAATCAAGGTTTTGTTCAAATTTTTTACCTCTTGGATGGCTCCCAGATTATTTCTCTTTTTCCTGAGATAAATTTAACCCAGGCAAAAAGCAGGGCAAAGTTGATCAGATAAAAATAAAATATCGACTCGAAATAAGAAAAAATTCCTGCTGATTTTTTGTTATTCAAAAAAAGCCAGTGAATCAGAGCAATCAGAACAGTCAAAAGCTCAAATAGAAAAGTGAGTCTGAAAATCAGATGAGTGTGCAGCAGAAAAATACTGGTCAGGAACAAAAGCAAGAGCAAGAAAGGGGTAAGCCATCTCAACAGTTTATGGCTCAAAAGCTCCAGGCTGAAAATACCATACTTAAAGGGATTCAATAAAGAAAGCTCCGAGAAAAAGACCTCCAAGCCTCCTAAGGTGGTTCTTCGTCTTCTCCGGAACTCCTCTTTGAAATCAGTGACTTTAGTGACAAAGGCAGTTGCCTCAGGCTCTGAGACCACCCTTTTTCTTTTTTTCACAACCTGAAGCGGAAGATAAAAATCGTCTATAAGATCGTTCGGTATCTCGTTTACAAGCTCTCTTCTGATGGCATAAAGGCACCCACTCACCCCGGTCAGGTTTCCGCTTTGACTTTCCAGCCTTCTTAATTTCATCTCCAGGCCAACATAAAGCCCTTCCCCGGATTCAGACTTTTCTGAAAAAGCAGAGATGCTCCGGTCTTCTCCGCTTACGCAGCCCACATCCGGATCAGCGAAATTTCTGGCTATGTTTCTCAAAGAGTTTTCGCTCAAAAAGGTAGAGGCATCTGTGAAAAAGACCAGCTCGGTCTGAACATCTTTCAAAGCCAGATTTAAAGCCCTGGTCTTTCCTCCCCTTTTTCCCGGTCTGATAAGTTTGACTCCCTGGTTCACAAATGATTGTGCGATCTCTTCAGTTCTGTCTGTGGATGAGTCAGAGATGACTATTATCCTTAATTTTTCCTGAGGATAATTAAGCCTGAGGCAATTCTCCAGCTTACCTCTGATCACCTTCTCACCATTATATACCGGGATAAGAAGAGTAGCTCCAGGAAGGTATTCTCCCTTTTGAACTGGGTTGGATCTGAGAAAAGATATGATTTTCAGGAGAAGAAAATATCCCGAATAGGTATAAAACAGCAGAAATAGTAAAATGATGAAAAAAATAATCATCTCAGTATCTGAGAATAAAGCTCCTCGTAGTTTTTTACCATCGATTCCTTGGAGAATTTCTCCATAACCCTTTTCCTGCCCTCCTCTCCCATCTTTTTTCTTAACTTTTCATCTTTTAGAAGCTGTATTATAGTCTCTGCCAACTTCTCCGGCTCGGCAGAAGGGACGAGAAAGCCAGTTTTACCTTCCAGAACCAGCTCCGGATTTCCGCCCACCCTGGTGGCAATTACCGGCTTGCCAGAAGCCATCGCTTCCAAGATCGAGATAGAACAACCTTCCAGACGGGAGGATAAGATGAAGACATCCATAAGGTTTAAAAGAGAAGGGATGTCATCCCGATGTCCTAAGAGCAAGACCTTGTCCTCCAGTTCCAGTTCAGCCCTGAGTTTAAGCAAATTAGTCTTAAGTTCACCCTCTCCGATTATCAAGAGCTTAGCCTGAGGAAAAAAAGGGGAGACCTTAGAAAAAGATAGAATCAGAGTGTAATGGTCTTTAACTTCTCTCAGGTTACCTACATTTCCCAGTATAAGATCTTCCTTTAAGAGGTTTAACTCTTTTCTGAGCTTCTCCTGGTCAAACTTTTTTTCGAATTTGCTGGTGTCGATCCCGTTATAAATAAGCTTGATTTTTTGAGGGAGCAGTTTCAAGTCTTCTTTAAGCAGATTCTGTATATCTTTGGAGACTGCCACGATCTTCTGGACGTGGCTGATCAGAACCTTATAAGAAAGCCTCCTGGTCCACTTCCCGAAGATATAATAACGGTTGTGAACTGTGGCGAGCATCGGCATAAAGATAGCCTGAGGTGAACCTGTTAGGTAGAGTTCGGGAGGCATCATAAACCCAGATATCTGCTGCTGGAACACCTATCCTGACCAGCCCTGAGATAATGGAATTTATCGGCTCGATAATCGAATCGATCAAATTGCCTGAAGGATAATAAGTTTCAGTGCAATTGAAATTGACCCGGATGGCGATTTTGTCCCCGGAGTTGTAAGAGCTCATTATCCTCTGCCAGGCAGAAACTGCATCCGAAAGTCCGGTAAGCTCACACACTCCTCTATCCGCCATCGTGTCCACTAAATTCTGGTTGACATAATCACCATAATAGCCGCTGGCAAAATCCCAGTTGGTGGCGTTCGGGTTATGAATCTGGACCACCCGGGTCGCGGGTATATTCTTAATCAAGCTTTTTGACTCTCCTTTCAGAGCTTCAGGTAAAAAGATTATCCCTCCTCCCATGCCTAATCCGATATTTTTGAGAAAATCTCTTCTGCGCATATTTTCCTCCGAATATTCGATTATTTACAATATAAACGGAAAGGGTTAAAATCCAAAGAATTTTAATCCCCTTATCTTTTAAACGTAACTTTAGCGAAATTTTATTTGAGCCCCGAAATTATCAGGAGTTCAATCCAGCATACCAGTCCAGGGTTATCTTCAAGCCTTCTTCAAATCCGGTTTTTACCTGGTAGTCCAAAAGCTTTTTGGCTTTGTTGATATCACCCAACGAGTGCCGGACATCTCCCGGCTTAGGATCGGAATAGACCGGCTCAACTTTCTTCCCGCTCAAGCGCACCAGGTTGTTCCAGAGCTGGTTTAAAGTGTGTCTCTGGTTGCAGGCGATATTGATGCTTTCCCCGGCAACAGAAGAGGCTTTACAGGCGCTCAGGTTGGCATCCACTACATTTTCCACATAGGTAAAATCCCTGGATTGCTCACCATCCCCGAAGATACTGGGCTTATTTGCTTTCAAAAGAGCCATTATAAACCTGGGGATTACCCCGGCATATTCTGAGTTCGGGTTCTGCCTTGGACCAAACACGTTAAAATACCTTAAAGAAACAGTTTCCAGTCCATAAACCTTGTAGAATACCTGACAGTATTCCTCTCCGGCCAATTTGCTGATAGCGTAGGGAGAGATCGGGTTCGGGCACATAGTTTCGACTTTAGGCAAAGTGGGGGTATCTCCATAAACTGAAGAAGAAGAAGCATAGATAAATCTTTTTACCTGGTGGATTTTGGCAGCTTCCAGAAGGTTTAAGGTCCCGTTTATATTGACCTCATTGGTAGTCAAAGGGTTTTTTATAGATCTCTGAACTGAGGTCAGGGCTGCCTGATGCAGGATGAAGTCAACCCCTTCTACTGTTTTGATGACTGTCCAGAAATCTCTGATGTCTCCTTCCACCAGCTCGATCTTATCCAGGAGATTTTTTAGATTTTCCCTTCTGCCAGAGGAGAAATTATCCAATACCCTGACTTTTTCTCCTGCCTGGACTAATTTCTCAACTATATGGGAGCCGATAAAACCAGCTCCACCAGTGACTAAATATAACATATCAATTCAGGTTAAGTTTCTTCTTAACCAGCTCCACTGTGTTCTGGTCTTCTGCCTGTTCTAACCTTTTTAAAGCCTCATCTCTTTCGAGATAACCTTCCCTTACCAGTTTGGCTAACTCGAAGGCATAGGGATGGAAACCGAACCTTTGCTTATGCACCAAATTAGCAAACGAGTTCAAAAGGCAGTTAGTCGAGTTCGAGTCGGTATCAACTGGCATATTCCAGCCGAGCTTTTCGATCTTTTTGAATATTTTCTTCTCATCGTATTCCAGAAAAGCTAAAGGGCTGATATTATAAGGAAAATCCTCTTTTTGCTCGAAATGTTTCTCCTCTAAAAAATAAGGATTGATCTTTTCACCGGCGATCCTGAAAAGCGGCTCTTTGATGGCATTCTGCATCCCCTTCAGCATTGAGGGGTTGTTCTTGAAAATGGAGGCGGATATCGGTGCCTGACCCGGTGACCAGCCATAGGTTATAAAAGGTATCTTCTTTTCTAAAGCCAGTCGCAAAGTGGTGGATTTGACAATCCCCATACAGGAAGTGCAGATGGTGCTTGCCCGGTCTAAGGTTTTGCGGGAGAAGATATCTTCTTGGGTGCCGGTCAAAAATATTTTCTTTAAAAGGGTGAAATCCGGCTTGAAAAATATATGGTCTACTCCTAAATTTTCCACAACTTGACGGATATTCTTAAAAGCCTGTTCTGATAAAAAACCGTTGTCAAAGGTCAAAGCTAAGATTTTAAGGTCATATTCTTCTTTCAAGAGACTGAGGGCATAAGTGCTGTCTTTTCCCCCGGAATAAGCCATCAAAGCATCGTAGGAACTGGAGTTTTTGAATCTATCCAGAAGCTCCTGGAACTTCTGCAGGTATTTTACCTTCTCCTTTTCCAGATATTCTTTTCCCTTGAACTCCTGGCAGAAATTACACACCCCTTTTGAATCAAAACTTATGCCAGGAAAGGTCTCTGGTAGCACGCAGTTGGTACAGATTTTCATAGGTGTTTTTCAGTAGTCGCCCAATTCATTGAGCTTTTTTTATGCCTGATAAATCAGGCAACTACATACTCGATAGATCGAGCAACTACAGTTACATATTGTAGTTGCCCAATTCATTGGGCAATATTTTCTTCCAAACAATCCATAGACTATGATTCATAAAACTGACTGAATTTTATCTTCTCTTTCAACGGATTATTTATAATATATTCCCTGATTTTAAGCAACGCTTTCTCGTTTCGAATTACATGTTCATAATAATTAGGTTGCCATAATCTTATTCCGGCTTCTTTACTGGTCAAAGACTTGAATCTTCTTACTATCTCGCCTAAACCGAGTTTAGATTCCTGCAATATAATAATCATATGTATATGTAAAGGTAATATAGAATAATAATCAATATTAATGCCCTCGATTCCTTTTAACTCGTCTAAGGCAGTGCGAATTTCCCTGCTGAACTCTTCTAAATAAGGGCGTTGATAACTTGAACAAATGGTAACAAAATAGTAACCGTTTTGAGAGTAATCATAATGTTTTAATCTTATATTTTTTATCGACCTCATGATTTAACCCTTGCGGTATCCTACTTGTTGTGCTTTTTGCTCGATGAATCGAGCAACTACAGTCACATATTGTAGTTGCCCAATTCATTGGGCATCTTTTATACCTGATAAATCAGGCAACTACAGGCTCGATGAATCGAGCAACTACAATTCCTCAGAGGAGATTCGGAGCGTTCTGGTTCAGATGAATCGAGGCTTTCCTTTTCTGGTCAAAATCCCGATAGGCTCTTATTATCTGTTCCTCTGAAAGGTTTAATACCTGACTTACCTTTGAAAGAGGGATTTTGTTCTCCTGAGCATACAAGAGTAAGTCCAACAGGTCATAAGGCATACAGAAGAAAAACTCCTGATCTGATACTACTGCAGAGAAGGTGTCCGGGCTGGGAACTCGCTTGATTATCTCCTCCGGGATGTCCAGAAATTTAGCTAGCTGGTATACCTGAGTCTTATAAAGATGAGCAATCGGCTCCAGATCAACTCCTCCATCCCCAAATTTCACGTAAAAACCCTGAGCATATTCACTTAAATTAGTGGTGCCGATGACCATATAGTTATATTTTTCAGCATAATAATAAAGCTGGATCATCCGGCTTCTCTGTTTCATATCCGTTGCTGCCACAATCCCCAAAAGCCCTTCTTTGGAAAGGCGAAAACTTTTCTCCTCTCCTTTGGGACTGATCATCTTCAAGCTGAAATAATTAATCCGGTCCCTTTCTAATAAGTCCTGGGGAAGCCCAATTTTTATTTTATAGGAACTGTCATAAGCGGGGGAAATCTTTTTAATTACCTCGTCTCTCTTTTTATAACATCCCAGACTTTCCATGGCTTGGGTCAGGTCGACTTTTTCGGTTCTTATGCCCAGTTTCTTAGCTAAAAGCTCTCCATAGGTTAAGCTTATCGGATTCGATTCTTTTTCCGGCAAAAAGACACCTAAAACCTTATCCTTGCCCAAAGCCCTGACCGATAAAGCAGCAGTTAGAGCTGAGTCTATGCCTCCGCTTATTCCCACCACCGCACCCTCTCTTCTGAAATGCGTAAAAACCTGTTCTTTTATGAATTCACAAATCCTTTCGCATTCTTTCTCAGAATTTATATCCAGGATATTTTTGTGAAAGTCCATTTTCTTCTCTCCTATCCTACGGATCCGTTTTTCTCGGATTTTAAACCGACTTTTCTTATTTTCCCTGATTCGGTCTTGGGCAGGGTCTCAACTAATTCCAGGTATTTGGGTACCATAAAGTCCTCTAAATTTTTTTGACAATACCTCAGAATGTCATTTTCCGAAAGGATTATTCCTTCTTTCAAAACCACAAAGGCTTTGATCGCTTGTCCTAAAATCTCATCTGGCACTCCCACGACTGCTGCTTCTAATACGCCTTCAAGATTATATAAAACATTCTCGATTTCCTTGGGGCTTACCTTTTCTCCCCGGCATTTTATTATGTCATCTTTTCTTCCTACGAAATACAAAAATCCTTCTTCATCCATCCTGAATAAATCTCCAGTATATAAAACCCTTTCCCAAGGCAGGGGACCCGGTTTTAAAACCTTGGCGGTTTCCTCTGGGAGTTCCCAGTAACCAAGCATCACGTTTGAGCCCCGGACAACAAGCTCCCCAACTTCTCCGGGTGAAACTCTTTGTCCATCCTCATTAACTATATAAACTTCCTCATTTGGCATACCCTTTCCGATTGAGTTAGGCCTTCTGTCAAGCTCTTCTGGAGGAAGAAAGGACACCCTTTTGCATTCGGTCAAACCGTACATTGAATACAATTTTGCTTTTGGAAAGGTCTCCCTGATTTTCTTTATGAAGGCAACAGGTAAAGCTGCAGCGGTGTTGGTGATATATCTTAAGGAATCGAAATTCTGTTTTTTCAAGTCTTCTAATTGAAGCAATATGGCGAAAATGGTGGGGACTCCTGGAAATCCGGTTACCTTTTCCTTTAGCATCAGATCAACAATCACATAAGGATATAAGAAACTTTTTTCCAAAATTACTCTTCCGCCTATTTTGAAACCCATTAGAATTTGATAAAGCCCATAGTCAAAAGATAAAGGTAAGACGTTGAGGATGACATCATCACTGGTATTCTCCAGATATTGAGTAATAGAGTTTGACGCGGAGACCATATTCAGATGAGATAGCATCACCCCTTTGGGGTTTCCGGTCGTGCCGGATGTATAGATTATGCTTGCCAGGTCCAGATCGATATTTTTGTTCCGAAGTGGATTGTCAGGATAGGAGCCTAAAACCTTGTCAAAGTAAGAGACCCTTTTGTCAGGGAAGAACATTTTTACTTCAGATTCCTGCTTGCCTGCAAGTATGACAGACTTGACTGAGGGCGCTTTCTGCAAAACCTCCTGGATGAGATCCAGTTTATCAGAACCGGTGATTAAAGCTTTGACCCGGCAGTTATTTAAGATATAGGCAAGCTTATCTTTCTTAGTGGTCGGGTTGATAACCACGAAAACCGCATTTGCTTTTAAAATTCCGAAAATGGATAAAACCGCCTCGACTGAGTTCTCCAAGAAAATCGCAACCCGGTCGCCCCTTTCCACTCCAGAATCTTTTAGGCCACTGGCTAACCTATTGGCAGAGCTATTGATCTGCTGATAGGTCAGCCTTTCGCCCTGACAGACTAAGGCGATCTTGTCAGGAAATTTTTCAGCACTTTTTTCAAGGAAATGATTTAAAAGCATAATGAAATCTTCTTTTCGGGATTAAATCTATTATCCCTGCTTTCTCTGGATATAGGTTATCAGATTCTGTATGGAATCCAGATTCTCCGGGACAAGCTCCTCATCCTCCACCTTGATCTTGTAGGTCTCCTCGATGAAATTGACCAGCTCTAAAACCCCGGTGGAATCTATTATCCCGTTCTGCAGAAACGACTCGTCTTCTTTTATAGCCCGGTTCTTGTCCCCCAGGAGGAAGTTGTTCTGGATAAAAGTCCTAAGTTTTTCCTCCATAACCATTTTCTCTCCTTAGTTTGCTTAAAATAAAAATCAGGAACTCTTACTATTTCTTGATACCTATAGTTACCTTTAGCTTATCGGAACTATTATTTACTGGTTTAACTTATATACAGTAGAAGATTGAATTTGTCAAGATTTTTAAGCAGGGTTTTTGAAGGAGATTGAGTGTAAAGCCTTAGCTTTACCTCTTTAAGGATGCTATTGAAAGTTTATCTCAAAAGGAACAGGTGTCGAAAGGTAACTCCTTACACCACCGTAATCTATCTATTCTCCTTCACCCGGAGTAAATTCGATTACCTTGCTGCCAATTTGTGTGGTAATAAAAAGCCTATAAGTGTAATTCTCCGGTTTTATAACAACTTCTTGTCGGTTGTATCCATAGGGGTCATATATAATTAGGGGAAGAGGAAAATATACATAACCGTTTACACTTTCACCTGGAAAAACTGTATTTCGTCGTAAAATCCCAGAATTTACACTACTCTGAAATATATCATATAAAATAGCAGTGTTTATCATTGAACTCTTTGCTCTAGTCTCAATAATATCTACTTTAGCATCTCTATCATTTACAATCCACTTATCTCCTTTTTGGTTTGTTATTGTAGTTGGCTGGGTGGACATTGCTTTCAACGTACCACCTATTGCCTGTGCTATTAGGCTTACTGTTTTTTCATTTTTAATGTGTGCTAGGATTTTTGTTGGTGATTCAGGAGCAATATTATCAAAAGACTTTTCATCTGCTTGAATGCTCGGAATGTTGAGCTTCACTGCTTTTAAGGGTTCAAAAAGGTATGGTGTATGAGAATTATTTTTATAGAGTAACCATAACCTCATATATTCTGTGCCGGCCAACTTAGTCGGTTCCAATAAAACTATGATGAATGAACTATCTGTGTTCACTGCCCCGATAGGGAGACCATTTCTGTAAAAAGACATTACTTCAGAATTTTGAGTGGGCAAATAAATTACTGGTGGTTTTGTACTGGCACAATTACAAAGTATCAAAGTTGTCAGAACCAAGATCAATAAATCTATTCGTCTCATATCCTATCTCCTTATTTGTTTTAAATGTATCGTAAATCCATTACAGCCCTAATAAAAGGTTGCCACATAATGCAGCAAGGCATACAGCGACGCTTTAATTACATTATCAAAATCGTTTCTAAGATTAAATTAGAAGATATTTTAAGTCTGTCAAGAGAAAAGTAATTCTTTTTAAAATCAGCACTACCTAAATTTCTCTTGACTTGGCCCTTAAATTATTACTAAATATAATTCCTGAATGTAGTTGCAACAGGGCGTCCAATTGGACACCCCTACGTGGACTGGACAAATCGTCATTCTGTTACCTCCTGACACCAACATTAGAAACCTCGTGTATTACCCTCAAACAAGTTTGTGGGTGCCACCTTGCCGCATCATTTCTTCACGGCGACAATGACAGTATCGCTTCCACATAAAACCTCTTTGGAGAGATACATCTTGAAAATATTCAGGTAATGCTTTTCATCTGGTTTTCCCTGATACAGTTTCCTGTAGGTCAAAAGATAACGCAGAAAAATATAAGGATAGATAAAAGGATAAAGAATTAAACTGCCTGTGCGCAGGCGGTAGGTGGTAAGGGTCTGGATCTCGAAACCAGCAAATCTGAGAAATGTTTCCAGGCGGTGAAAAGGGATTAGGTTAATGTGTTCCATATAGATATTGGGCAAATCCTCTCTTAACGGGCGCGGGGGGTTATCGTAAACTCCGGTTAGAAAATATAAAAAACGGCTTTCCAAAGAGGAGATATTCGGGGTGGTCAGAAAAAGTCTGCCGCCCTTTTTTAAAATCCTGAAACATTCCCGAAAGAATAAAAATTGATTCTCGATATGTTCTATTCCTTCGATGGATACGATGTAATCAAAACTCTCAGGCCCGAAGGAAAGTTCTTTGGACATATCTAACTTCTGATAAGAGACCTCGGGGAAAAGATGAAGAGATTCGTCGATTTCAGCGGCAATCGTTTCAAAGCCAGATTCTTTTGCCTGTAGGGCAAAATATCCGGGACCTGAGGGGATATCTAACAAACGCCCGGGTGGATTTGGTTTTAACAGCTTCCAGATCAAATCGTGCAAGTAGGGGTTATGTTTTGGTGGAATTTCCTGCATCTTATCCTCTGAAAAGGCTCAGCAAGGTAAGCGACCGAAGCCTGGTTGGCTTATTCTCAATAGCTCCACAAAACCGGGCCAATAAGAAAAGAATCAGTTATTTTAAATTTGTCAACTAAAAAAACGCATTCTGATAACCTCACCCTATTCCCCTTCCTATAGCAGAGGAGTCTATCTAAGTAGAAAGGAGGAGGAGTAATTGCCTAAATTTCTCTTGACTTAGCCTTTAAATTATTGCTAAATATAATTCCTGAATATAGTTGCGACAGGGTGTCCAATTGGACGCCCCTACGCGGGTTCTGAATCTTAACCGGTCTGGGTTCGATGAATCGAACCCCTACGAATGAATGTAGGGGCTTGATTTATCAAACCCTGCAAAAGCGAAGGGATTATGGCTGGGGAATACCCAAGTTTCAGAAAAGATTTAATCATAAGCCAGCAGGAATATGAGGGGAAGACCTACTACGTTATCAAAGACCCGATTACCAGGAAATTCTTCCGAGTAAAAGAGCCGGAATATTTTATCACCCAAAATTTGGATGGGACAAAATCTAATCAAGAAATAATCCAGGAATTTGAAAGAAAGTTCCAGGTCAAGCTGGACCTGACGACTCTGGAGAGTTTCCTCAACCGGTTGGAGAAATTAGGTTTTTTAGAAGGTGAAATCTCACAGAGGGAGCTTTCCAAATTACAGTATGAAGCTGAAAAGAAAAAAAGTCTGCTCAAGAAAATCCTCTTCATAAAAATAAAAGCTTTTGACCCGGATAAATTCTTAGATAGGCTACTGAAAAAATTCAGGTTTGTCTATACAAAGGGTTTTTTGCTTTTCTCCTTGGCCGTAATTTTTCTGGCTCTTGTCGTCACCATCTCAAACTGGGAGGATGCTGGATACAGCTTCAAGAAACTGTTTGCTTTGACCACTATTGTCAAGCTCTGGCTGGCTATTTTTTTAATTGCCTTGGTGCACGAGTTGGGGCATGCTTTAACCTGCAAATATTTTGGAGGTGAAGTGCGCGAGATGGGGTTTTTGCTCATTTATTTTCAGCCTGCTTTTTTCACCAACGTCTCAGATGCCTGGATGTTCAAGGAGAAAAGGAAAAAACTATTAGTCTCCTGGGCAGGGATATATATCCATCTTTTCCTTTGGGCTTGCGTCACACTTTTGTGGAGGATTACCGATTTAGAGACTCAGCTTAACTCCTTTCTCTTTGTGGTTATGGTAGCTTCCGGGGTTTTAATCCTCTTCAATTTCAACCCCCTGATAAAATTGGATGGATATTACCTGTTATCCGACTGGCTGGAAATACCGAATTTGCGAAAGAAAGCTTTTGGCTATTTAGGCTCTATTGTCAAGAACAAAATTCTCAGGGTCAGGGAGAAAATCCCTGAAGTCACTGCCCGGGATAAAAAGATTTTTCCCTTGTACGGCACCCTGTCCATATTTTATTCTTTTGTCCTCATCCTTTATTTTTTCCTGAAGGTGGGTAATTTTCTGATATCCCGGTATCAGGGTTTCGGATTTGCCTTGTTTTTGGTAATCCTTTATTTTATCTTTCAACAGCCGTTAAAAATTCTTTTGGCTGGCGGTTTTCATTTTTTCTTAATCAAAAAAGAAGGACTTATGAAGCCGAAGAAGATCTTCATCTATGGCGGAGTAATCATCTTAATCCTGATTTTATTATTTATTGTCAAACTGGATTTGAAGATCAGCCAGGAGTGCGAATTCGCCGCCATGGAGAGGTATTCCATTGTTAACAGTCCCTCTGCGGGGTTCATTGAGGAACAGCTTTATCAAGAGGATAAAGAAGAGAAAAGGCAGATGAATGTCTTGAGACTGATCTCCTCCACCTACGGGATAGCGAATTTGGAACCAATGGTAAAGGAGGGGCAAAGGGTTAAAAAGGGACAGGTTATAGTTCGCGTGTTTTCCAATCAATATATCAATGAACTGGAGGAGAACGAGGCAGCCATAAGAAAGGAAAAGGCTAATCTGGAACTTCTGGAAAAAGGAGCCAGGCCTGAGGAGATAGCCCAGGCTAAAGAACAGGTGAGAAAAGCAGAAGCTAAACTTGAGTCAAACGAGAATGAACTTAAGAGGCTTAAAGAGCTTTTTTCCCGGAACCTGATCTCCAAGGAGGAGCTGGAGAAAAAGGAATCCGAACATACGGTCCTGGCCGCAGAGCTGGGGATTGCCCAGAACAATCTGAAGATACTTCTGAGAGGTGCAAAAAAAGAAGAGATCGACATGTCTAGGGCTGAGATCAGCCGGCTGGAGGCTAAAGCGAAATTCTATAAAGATCAAATCGCTAGTTCGGATTTCAAATCACCCATCTCCGGGATCGTCACCTCGGTGCAGCCGGAAGGGAATCTCTTGAGCATCGCCAATTACGATACCATAAGGGTCTTGATGCCGGTATCAGAAAAAGATCTGGACGTCATAAAATCAGGCCAGAAGGTCAAAGCTAAGGTAAGAAGCTTTTCCTGGAAAACTTTCTACGGGGTGGTAACCAGGATCGCCTATCAGGCAGAACAACATAAATCCCGCCAGGTTTTCCTGGTCACCAGCAGAATAGATAACTCCGAGCTACTTTTGAAACCCGGTATGACCGGGCAGGCAAAAATCTACTGCGGAAAAAGAAGCATCGCCTACCTTCTTCTGCGCCGGATAATTAGCTGGATCAGGGTAGAGGTCTGGTCCTGGTTTTGATTTTTTTAAAAAAAAGTCCTTGACAAAGGGGAACTTGCCAATATATTAAGTTAATTTACCGTAGGAGACAACAAAAGGGTAAGCAATACCTCAAATATAAATAAATCAACTAAATGTCAAAATATATCTATAAGTACGAGATAATCAATAACAACTGGAATAGGCCCCCTCCGTAAAAAAATCATGCTGGAGAGTTTTCATTATTTTTTGTTGAAAGATAGACCATAAAAACTTTAACTTAAGAAAGGAAAAAGAAAATGTCAAAATACAAACTCTTCGGGATGAGCTTACTGCTTATCCTGGGAATAATCCTCTTAAGCTCCTGCGCCAAGCCTCCGGACAAGGAGATGCAGGCAGCCAGAGATGCGGTTTCAGCTGCTATGAATGCGGAAGCCAATATGTACGTGCCCGATCTTTTCACTTCTGCCCAGGATTCTTTAAACCAGGCAGAGGCCTTCGTGTCTGAGAAGAAATATGGAGATGCCAAAAGGTTAGCCCTGTTTGCCAAGAGCTGGGCTGATTCTGCAGCGGCTATGGCCGAAACCAAGAAAGAGGAGATGAAAGCCTCCGCCGAGAATGCCATAAAAGAAGCCACTGCCAAAGTTGATTCCATGAAAAAGATGAAGGTTCCTGCTAAGATGAAGAAAGAAATGGATAAAATGATGAAGATGTGCGAGGACACTCTATCTGAGGCGAAAAAGGCCCTGGAGGCGGGGAATTATAAACAGGTACTGGATAAGGCTAACGAGACCATCAACAATGCAAATAAGGCCGAGGCGAGCATGGCAAAGAAAACAGCAGGAACGAAAAAGAAATAAAATCTTTTTCATTCTAAATTTACGGAGACAAGAAAATGCCTAAAGCAAAAAAGAAAAAAGGCGGTTGCAAAACCAAGAAGCCCTGCTAAGATTTAAAGACAAAAATAGTTTAGAGAAAAAGGGCTTATTTTTTAAAAATCAGTCCCGCTTAAAGCGGGACTGATTTTTTTTACACAGATAAATTTTATTATTGCATTTTAAAAAGGAATAGCTCATATTAAAAAACCGTTTTAAGTTAAAAGGAGGTGGAAGATGTTCATAATGCCCAAACAGGTTTTCCTCACCAAGGGGGTAGGAAAACATATGGAGAAGCTTTCCAGTTTTGAGTTGGCTTTAAGGAATGCCGGGATCGCTCGCTTTAATATCGTAAGCGTCTCCTCCATTTTTCCGCCGGAGTGTAAATTAATCACCAGAGCGCAAGGGATGAAAAAACTGCAGGATGGCCAGATAATCTTCTGCGTGATGAGCCGTAACTCGACCAACGAGCCCAACCGTCTGATCTCTGCCTCGGTGGGACTGGCTATACCCAAGGAGAAGAAATATTACGGGTTCCTTTCCGAGCACTCGGCTTATGGCCAGACCGAGAAAAAAGCTGGAGACTATTCTGAGGATTTAGCCGCCTCTATGCTAGCCACCACCCTGGGTTTGGATTTTGACGTGGACAAAAACTATGACATGAGAAAAGAGATCTGGAAGATCTCAGGCAAAATAGTCCGCACCATGAGTAGCACCCAGTCCGCAGAAGGGGATAAAAATGGCCTCTGGACTACGGTGATAGCCGCGGCTATCTTCATCACCCAGGCCGAGCCTAAAAAACCGGCCTGAGAAGAATCTTTAAGGAGGTATTTTTGAGATGGACGAATTTTTGAAAAATCCTACCCGTCCCTTAGAAATCGAGAATATAAAGGATGTAGCTCAGCTTTTAGAAAAGATGAGCGGGATATCTTTTCAGGGAAGAAATCTGTCCACGGCTCTGAGCGTGTGGAAAGAAATGCTCAAAAAGAATGTAGTCATCTTCTTAGGCTTGTCCGGAGCGATGATCCCCGGGGGTTTGAGGAAGATACTGGTCTACCTGATAAAAAATCGACTGATCGACTGTCTGGTCTCCACCGGAGCTAATCTTTTTCACGATCTGCACGAGAGTCTGGGAAAATACCATTACCTGGGGGATCATCTGACGAGCGATCTGAAATTAAGAAAAGCAGGTATCGATAGGATCTATGATACCTTTGCCTCAGAAGAGGAGTTCAGGGAAACAGACGAATATATCAAGGAGTTTGCCCGCTCATTTTTCGATCTGGAGAAAAGTTATTCCACCCGGGAGTTTTTCTATTCTTTAGGAAAAGTGTTATCCCGGATGAAGAAAAAAGAGGGAATGATCAGTTCAGCCTATGCTTCCGGCATCCCGATCTTCTGCCCGGCAATAGGAGACTCCTCTTACGGGATCGCCCTGGTTGAGCTGGGCAGAAAAACTGGCAAAAGGTTCCAATTTGACGTTATCCAGGATGCAGAAGAGATCTCCAATTTAGTCCTCTGGGCTAAATCCACCGGAGTCATCTACGTAGGAGGTGGAACCCCCAAGAATTTTATCCAGCAGGCTGAGGTCATTGCCTCCCTCCAGAGAGAAGGCAATAAATGCGGGCATGAATATGCCATTCAGATAGTGGTTGACTCTCCGCACTGGGGAGGGCTTTCCGGATGCACTTTCTCTGAGGCACAGTCCTGGGGGAAAATCCACCCTAAGGCAAAAACGGTCACGGTCCATTCGGATGCCACTATAGCTCTCCCGTTTTTGGTAGGGGCACTCTCACAAGGGTCCAGGGGTTTAATCCGCAAAAGAAAAAAACCAGAGTTCAAGTTCGGAAAAGAACTTTTGATGAAAAGGTAAAAGAATTGTTAGACAGAAAGCTTTTTCTTCCCAATAATTTCTTAGGCATTCTTCAGCCCTTCTCAACTTACAAAAAATCTAAGTTCGTCATCCTTCCAGTTCCTTACGAGCAGACCACCACCTACAAGGCTGGAACCAAAGAAGGACCCCAGGCAATTATCACAGCCTCTAAACAGGTCGAGCTTTTCGATGAGGAGCTAAAAACAGAAGCTTATAAGGCCGGAATCTATACCACGGAGGAGTTAGAGCCCACCTCTAAGGGGCCTGAAAAGATGATAGAAAGAATCTATCGACTAAGTCGGGAGCTCCTTAAAGACGGGAAAGTGATTGTGACGTTAGGCGGGGAGCATACTATCTCCGTCGGCATGATAAAAGCCTATAAAGAAAAATATAAAGATCTTTCAGTCCTGCAGCTGGATGCTCATGCGGACTTAAGACAGAGTTTTCAGGGGAGCAAGTTCAGCCATGCCTGCACTATGAGAAGAGTAAGGGAGTTCGCACCCGCAGTACAGGTGGGAATAAGGAACTTAAGTTTAGAGGAGCATAACTGGGTCAAGAAAAATAAGATCCACCTTTTCTATGCTAGGGAAAAAGATAAAAACTCGGTTGACAAGATCATAGATTCCCTTTCGGATAACGTTTATTTGACCTTTGACCTGGATTTCCTGGATCCCTCGATTATGCCTTCTGTGGGGACTCCGGAGCCGGGAGGTTACTTGTGGTATGAAACTCTGGATTTTCTCAAGACTTTATCTCAGAGGAAAAAGATAGTCGGATTCGACATAGTTGAGCTCTGTCCCCAGCCCGGAAATATAGCCCCGGACTTTCTGGCAGCTAAGCTGATTTATAAGCTTATCGGATATATAATAACGCAAGATGGAAAAAGGAAGATGGAAAAAGGAAAAATAAAGAGAAAAAAATGAAATGGTGGGAGAAATTTTTCGACGAATATTATCCAGAGGTCTATTCTCACTTAGAGGATTTGACTTCCAGGGAAGTCGATGGGGTGGTAAAGGTTTTAGGACTTAAGCCAAAAAAGAAGATTTTAGACTTATGTTGCGGATACGGCAGGCATTGTCTGGAGCTTGCCCGCAGAGGGTTCAGAGTCACCGGTTATGATTTTTCCTCCTATTTCATAGAGAGAGCCAGAAAAGAGGCAGACTCCTTGAAGCTTAAGGCGAAGTTTATTCGAGGGGATATGAGGAAGCTTCCTTTCAAATCGGAATTCGATGCGGTCATAAATATGTATACTTCTTTTGGTTATTTTCAGAATGAAAAAGAAGATTTACAGGTTCTGAAAGGGATAAATAAAGCCTTAAAAGAGGAGGTATATTCCTTCTGGATACCATCAATCGAGAATTTGTGTTAAAAAGTCTTCAGAGGAGAAGATGGTATCCCAGGAAGGGCTTTTTTGCTTTAGAGGAAATCATCTTCGATCCTTTTACCAGCCGGATGGAAAATACCCGCACTTTAGTTTTCGAAAACCAGCCCAAAAGGGAATATTTTTTCTCAGTCCGTCTTTACACTCTCACCGAGATGATCTCGAACTTGAAGAAAACAGGTTTTACAACTGAACAGATTTTCGGGGACTTCGATCTGACAGAATACTCCTTGCAGAGTCCCCGCATGATAATCCTTGCCAAGAAGGTAAGTTAAAAGGTATTTTCTCACCAATTGTTTCTTCAATTTGACGTTTTTAATTATTGGATTTCAAGAAAAGAGATCAGATGATGTCTACCTCAACGCTTTTGGATCTGGCAAACAGGTCTGATGGTTTTTCGATCCTGAGCGAGAAGATTGCAGAAGGGAAAAAGCGTATAGTTTTATCCGGGCTGATCGGGTCAGGGAAATCTTTTCTTTTAGCTCACCTGAAGGAGAAACTTCAGGTTCCGATTCTGGTCCTGACCTATCATCCGGATGAGGCTACAAAGCTTTTTGAGGACCTGCAATCCTTCTTGGGAGAAAATGAGGTTTCGTTTTTCCCCTCAAGGGAGATTCTGCCCTATGAGCTGGAAGTCCCTTACTCTGAGGTACTGGGTGCCAGGCTCTCCTGCTTATATGATCTTTTGTTCCAGAGAAAAAAGGTGGTGGTGACCCATATCCGGGCAATTCTGGAAAAGACCATCCCTCCGGCTGAGCTGAAAAGTAAAATCATCCAACTGAAGGTCGGACAGGAGCTGGAGATAGACGATCTGGTGCAGAGTATTTTAGGCTTGGGCTTCAAAAGAACCCCCCAGGTAGAAGAGGTGGGCACTTATAGCCAGAGAGGAGGGATTTTAGACCTTTTCCCTTATACTTCAGAGAATCCTCTAAGGATAGAGTTCTTCGGCAATCAAATCGAATCGATAAGGGAGTTTTCGGTTTTTAACCAGAGGACTATCACCAAAAAAGATGAGGTTATAATCTTACCTAAAAGGGAGTTTCATCTAAGGGACGAAGAGCTGGAAAAATACCTAAGAGGGCTGGAGGATAAGGAAGCTCAAAACTTAAGGAATAGGATTAACCTCTATCAGGAGATCCCGGGTTTAGAATGGATGGCACCCCTTTTCAGACTTCCTCAGGGTGAGCTGCTCGATTACCTACCAGAAGAAACTCTCTGTTTTTTGGATGAGCCGGAGTTAATCCAAAGGAAAATAGGGCAGATCTGGGAAGAAGCAGAAGAAAGGTATCAGGAGGCAGACTCAAAAGGGGAATTGGTTCCGAAACCGGGTGCTTTTCTGAGAGGAGTAACTTCATTTGAAAACCGGATAAAGAAGTTCCAGCATCTGGAAAATCATTACTTGAAAAAGGAGAATCTGGATTTCGATTTTGGGATGACTGAACCGGAAAGTCTGATCTCAGATTTTAGCCGGTTGAAGAAGACTTTAGAAAAAGAGGAGAATAGAGGAAGAAGAATCTATATAACCTGTGAGAATTCAGGTCAGAGGGAAAGATTAGAAGAGCTTATGGAAAAGGATGCAGAAAAGGTCATCTTCTTGTTACTTAACTTGAGCTCAGGTTTTGTCTTCCCGGAACTGGATTTAGCAGTCCTTCCAGAACATCAGCTTTTCAGGCGCTATTTCAGAAGAAGAAAGAAAAGAAGATTTAAAGAAGGTCTGCCGCTTTCAGCTTATACCAGCCTTTCTTCAGGTGATTTTGTTGTGCATATCGATTTCGGCATAGGGAAGTATGCCGGGCTGGAGACTCTTTCAATAGATGAAAAGAAGAGAGATTGCCTGCTTCTTTTATATAAGGACGGAGATAAGCTATATGTCCCGGTGGAGGAATTTAACCGGATCCAGAAATATATTGGAAAAGATGGTGAGCCGAACCTTTCTAAATTAGGCTCGCCTTCCTGGGAGAAGACCAAAGAAAAGACCAAGCAAGCCCTGAAAGAAATGGCAGAAGAGCTTATCCAGCTTTATGCAGAGAGGAAAGCAAAACCAGGATATTCTTTTTCACCTGACACCTCCTGGCAGAAAGAGTTAGAATCGTCCTTCATCTACGAGGAGACCCCTGACCAGATAGAGGCTATAGAAGCTATCAAGAAAGATATGGAAAAACCTGTGCCTATGGATCGTCTGGTGTGTGGAGATGTAGGTTATGGGAAGACTGAAGTTGCCTTAAGAGCAGCATTCAAATGCGTGATGGACGGGAAACAGGCAGCAGTGCTTGTTCCCACCACGATTTTAGCTCAACAGCACCATACCACTTTCACCGAGAGGTTAAAAGATTACCCGGTTCAAATTGAAGTCTTATCCCGTTTTAAGTCGCCTAAAGAGCAAAAAGAGATAATCGAATTGGTTGAAAAGGGGAAAATCGACATTGTCGTTGGTACACACCGGCTCCTGCAAAAAGACATCCAGTTTAAAGATTTGGGACTCCTGATAATCGATGAAGAGCAAAGGTTCGGAGTTGCCCATAAAGAGAAGCTCAAAAAGTTTAAGAAATCAGTAGATGTCTTGACCCTGACAGCCACTCCTATTCCCCGGACTTTGCAGCTTTCCTTATTAGGGGCTAAAGATATGTCCATAATCAACACGCCGCCCAAGGACAGACTGCCGATCCAGACCCAGATTTCTCCTTTTGACAAGGAGTTGATAGCAGAGGCGATCTTAAGGGAGGCTGATCGGGGCGGGCAGGTCTATTTTGTGCATAATCGGGTTGAGTCGATCAATTCCATTTATAATTTATTAAGAAAACTACTTCCTGATCTTAGGCTGGCAGTAGCCCATGGCCAGATGGAGGAAAAGGTCTTGGAGAAGATCATGTTGCAATTTTTGGAGGGGAAATACGATTGTCTACTCTGCACCAATATCATCGAGTCCGGCCTGGATCTGCCCAATGTCAATACGATCCTGATCAACCGGGCTGATAGATTCGGATTGGCTGAACTTTACCAGTTAAAAGGAAGAGTAGGCAGGTCCAACCGTAAAGCTTATGCTTATCTTTTAGTCCCGGATTTCGGGGACCTGACCCCCCAAGCCCGGAAAAGACTTTCTGCTATTCAGCAGTATACCCAGTTAGGCTCAGGCTTCTATTTAGCTTTAAGAGACCTGGAGATCAGAGGAGCAGGAAACATTTTAGGTCCCCAGCAGCACGGTTTCATAGAGGAGATCGGTTTTGACCTGTACTGCCAGCTTTTAGAAGAGGCGGTAAGGGAGATAAAAGGAGAAGAAATCAAGAAAGTCAAAGCGACGAAATTAGAGATAGATTTAGATCTTTTCATTCCCCAGCAGTATATAGAAGATAGCCAGCAGAGGATGGAGATCTATAAAAAGCTCTCAGAGGTCAAAAGGAACGAGGATATCGAGGAGTTGAAGATAGAACTTAGGGACAGGTTCGGGTCTATGCCTAGAGAAGCAGAAGAGCTTCTGGAGGTATCGGAGATTAAACTCTTATGTCAGGCAAAGGAGATCTCCAAGCTTACCTTGAGAGGGGATCGGTTGAAGATAGAATTCGATCAAAGCAAAAAGGTGGGGAAAGAAGAGATCAGGAAATACCGGGAAGGACTTACTTACCCGATGGAGTTTTTCGCGGATGAGAATTTGAAAATGGAACTATCTTTAAATTCGACCGAAAATCGCCTGGAGCAGACAAAAAAGGTCTTGCAAAAATTATAGAATAATTTATATTAACGGTTTAAATGAATCGAACTTAACCCTAATAAGGAGGAATCGGTGAGAAAGAGAATTGCAATATTAGCCCTGGTGGTACTTGGGCTGGTCTCTGGGAGCGGTTGTGAATCAAAACAAGACCAGATGGTGGCACAGGTGGGAAAGGATAAAATCACCGTGGGAAGGGTAGCCAATGATTTTGTGGCTATGAAAAAGGGGTCGCAGATACAGTTAGAGTCGAATCTCCCCCTGCTGGAACAGGTAAAGCAATTTGTGGACCAGGAGATCGACGGAAAACTTCAGATTCAGGCAGCTTATGAAAAAGGTTTTGATAAGGACCCTCAGATAATAAGCCGACTGGATCAGGAAAAGGATAAGCTTCTGTTAAATCAACTTTTCCAGAAAGAGGTTTTAAGCAAAGCCAAGGTCACGGATAAAGACGTTGAGGATTTCTACAAGAAATTAGGGGAGAGGATCAAAGTAAGACACATTCTGGTCAAGACAAAAAAAGAGGCTGACCAGATTTACCAGACCCTTAAAGGCGGGGCAAATTTCGACTCCTTAGCCAAGGAGAAATCTATTGATCCAGGCACCAAAGAAAAGGGTGGTGACCTGGGTTTTATCACCTGGAACGCCTTACTCGGTTTAGGTCCATTTAAAGAGGCGGCTTTCAAGTTAAAACCCAATGAGATTTCCCATCCGGTCAAGACCATTGCCGGATGGCACGTGATAAAATTAGAGGAGAGAAAAAAAGAGGAGCAAAAACCGTTTGCCGAGGAAAAGGACCGGTTGAAAATGAGCCTGCAGATGATGAGGCAGCAGGAGGCAGCCTTAACCTATGTCTACGATCTAATGGAGAAGTCAGATCTTCAGATGGTCAGCCCGACTTTAAAGAAGTTAGAGGAAAAAGCCAGGGAGTTAGCTGCCAAAGATACCCTGCAGACACAACCTCAGATGGCAAATATCGACCCCGGTCAGCTCACAGAAGAGGAGAGGTCTTTGCCGGTTCTGAAGTATAAAGGTGGAGTGCTGAAAGTGGATGATTTTCTCCAGTTCTATAATCGTCTGCCTTATTACCAGAGGCCGCCTCTGACGGATGAGGATAATCTGAAAAACATGGTTTTCAATTATCTTCTCGCTCAGGAGTTTTTGAAAAAGGAAGCCTTGAAGAAAGGGATAGATAAAAGCAAAGAATACAAAGACAGGTTGAATCAAATAAAAGAAGGGGCGATGGCGGATAAATTCAGGAAAGAGGTGATCTGGGAAGACTTAACTGTGGATTCAACTGAGATAGAACTTTTCTATGAAAGGAATAAAGATAAATTTATCGCTCCGGCTCAGGCGCACGTCCTGGAGATTATGGTCAAAACCGAAGAGGAGGCTCAAAAGATGTTAAAACAGCTTCGGGCAGGAGCCGATTTTAAAAAGCTGGCCCAGGAGAATACAATCCGGACCTATGCCAAGAAAAACGGTGGCGACCTCGGATTTATTGCTAAAAGCAACTACCCGGAGCTTTTCGACGCAGCATTCCAGCTCAAGAAGGGACAGCTTGGTGGTCCGATTCATCTGCTGCAAAGTCCGGTGGGTGAAGGTTATTCGGTCATAAAGCTGGTGGAGAAAACTGAACAGAGACAGAAAACCCTAAAGGAAATAGAGCCGGATATGCAGAGTGGTGCCACCTACGAGAAGAGAAATGCTGTGTATCAACAGTGGTTAGCTCAAGCCCGGGCAAAAACCCAGATCAAAATCGACCAGAGCGGGCTTCAGGCTGTAGTTAAGATGGTGGAAAAGGAGCTTCCTGAGGAGAAAAAGGGATGAGAACTTACCTTCTACTGATATTCTCCGTCTGGCTCTTGAGCATTCCCGGATGCAAGAGCTCAAACCGGGTTCAAGCAGGGAAAGTTCTGGCTAAAGTGAACGGAGAGGAGTTAACTGAGGAGGAGATGAGAGCTGAGCTTTCCTTAGCCTATGGAGACAGCATCCTTCCTGGAGCTAAGCTGGACTACTTGAATCGCTGGATTGATAATCAGCTTTTATATGAGGAGGCAAAAAGAAAAGGACTGGAGAAACTTCCCCAGGTGAAGATGAGGGCCAGGCAGGCAGCCAGGGACATAACGGTCTTAAGCTTGTTAAATGATCAGATAGCAAAAAATATTCAGGTCTCCGAGGATGAGGCCAGAAGGTTTTATGTTCAGAATAAAGATTTTTTCAAAAGGGAGCAAGAGGAAGTCAGGGCCAGCCATATCCTTTTCTCCAGCCAGGCTCAGGCGGATTCAGCTTCTGCCCGTTTGAAAAAAGGTGAGGATTTCAAGCTTTTAGCCCGGGAATTGTCCTTAGACTTACTCACCAGAAATACCGGGGGAGATATCGGTTATTTCAGTCTCTCCAATACGGACCCGGTCGTAGCCAGGGTCGCTTCTGGCCTTCAAACCGGGATGGTCTCCCCACCTTTCAAGACCGCAATGGGCTACCACATCCTGAAGGTCACAGACAGAAAACCGAAGGGAAGCATCCGGGATTTCAAGGAGGTCAAAGCAACCCTGATGAACCAGCTGCTTCAGGAGAAAAGAAACCAGGCAATCTCCAGCCTGTTGGGGGAATTGAAGAAAAAAGCAAAGATAGAGAAATTCGGGTGGGCAACAGATTCCCAGGTCACCCGGTAGGAGCTCTCAAAAAAAATGAAGATAATAAAGAGTCTCTTTTTCCTTGGCTTGTTCCTGCTTTCGTTCCCCCTGCCTGTTCTGGCTCAGGATACTTTAGATTATGTTGTGGCTGTAGTGGGGAAAGAGATCATCTTAAATTCAGAACTTAAGCTTCAATTGGAAATCTATCTGACCCAGACCGGTCAGAAGATCAGCTCTGCGCAGGAATTAGACCAACTGAAAAAAAGTCTGCTGGACCAGATGATAAACGACCGGCTTCTTCTGATCCAGGCGCAAAAGGATACGCTTTTGAAAGTTAGCGATAAGGAGATAGATCAGACCCTGGAAAGCCAGTTAAGCAAGATCAAAAGCCAGTTCCCCAATGAGGAAGCCTTCCAGAGGGAGCTGAAAGCTGAGGGGCTTACCGAAGCCGAATTCAGAAGAACGTATCGGGGGCAATTCCAGGAGCAGCTTTTAAGGGACAAGCTGATCTCGTCCAGGCTATCCAAGGTGAATATCTCCTCACGCGAGGTCAAGGAATTCTACGATATCTTTAAGGACAGTCTGCCTGAACAGTCAGAGTCTGCCAAATTGAGCCAGATTTTTTTGAAAATAGAGCCCAGTCAGAATACCAAAGATTCCCTGAAGAGTTTTGCCCAGACTCTTGCACAAAAGGCTAAAGAGGGGGAGGATTTTTCTGAGCTGGCAAGAAAATACTCTGAAGATCCTAGCTCTAAAGAGGGTGGGGATTTAGGTTTTCTGAAAAAAGGGGAAATACTGCCGGAATTTGAGGAGAAGGCGTTTTCCTTAAATCCGGGCGAGATAAGCGATGTGGTGCAGACACCTCTGGGTTTTCACATAATCAAGTTAGATGAAAAAAAGGATGACCAGATACATGTTCATCATATCCTGATCAAAATCCAGCCCTCCCCGGCTGATTCGTCCCGGGTTTTGAGTCTGGCTGATTCCTTATATCAGGGACTTAAAAACAGGGCCGATTTTGTCCAGATGGTCAAAGATTATTCTCAGGATGAGGACTCCAAGAAAAAAGGAGGAGAACTGGACTGGTTACCTTTGGCCCAGCTCCCTCCAGAGTTAAAGGATAAGATCTCCCAGGCAGAGATCGGTCAGATAATCCCCCCTGTCACTGCCGAGGACGGCGTGTATGTCCTCAAGGTGCTGGACAAGAAAAAGCAGAGGAAGTTGAGCCTGGAGGAGGACTACGATACTATCAAGGAGATGGCCAAGAGAAAAAAGGCAAGCAATGAGATTATGAAATGGATAGATACTCTTAAAGAGAGGACTTACGTGGAGGTGAGGATATAAATTAAACTTGCGTATAGACCAGTTTCTTTCTGAAGCCCGGCTGATAAAGAGAAGAACTCAGGCGAAATTAGCCTGCGATAAGGGTCTTGTTTTTTTGGACGGGATTAAGGCTAAGCCGGGAAAAGAGGTTAAACCCGGGCAGAGGATAGTTCTGAACCTAACTCAGAGAAAGATTGAACTGGAGATCTTAAAGCTTCCCTCAAAGAACTTGAGAAAAGAGGAGGCAAAAGAACTATACCGGGTAATATCAGAGGAAATAAAAAAGGAAAATCTTTTCGAATAGAAAAGGAGCCTATTTTTGGTAACCGTAGAAATAAAGACTAAAGAGTAACGCAACCTGAAGGTTGTGGCTACCCTTTCAAAATCAGTAAACCCACGTTGCCCTCAACGTGGGTTTATTCTTTAAAATATGGTAAATTAAAAAGTATAGATAGAACATCTGTCCTTTTTTATTGAGGAAAACTATTCTCCAGCCGATAATAGTATTAAATTAAGTTTTACTCGATCATTTTGGGAGGGATGGGCAGTATATGAGCCATGGTTTTAAAAACAAGAAAGTTCTGATCGTAGAAGATAATCCCAATATGTCCAGTCTTCTGGCGGATATCCTGTTGCAATGTTTTGACCTCAAGAGTGAAAAAGCAAAAGATGGACAGGAGGCTTTAGATATTTTAAAAGACGAGGCCTTTGACCTGGTGATAACTGATTTGATGATGCCTAAGATAGATGGGAAAGAACTCTTAAAGACTGTGAAGCAGAATTTCCCTAAACTTCCAGTGGTTCTTATAACCGGCTACGAAGCAGAATTTAATCCGGAAGAGGAACCCAGACCTGACGGATTTCTGCTGAAGCCTTTCAAAGTGCAGCAGATTGAGGAGCTTCTAAGGAATCTCCAAAATCCTAAAAGATAGTTTACTTCAAATCCTCTAAGATTTTCCGGTGCTTGCCAGGTCCCTTGACCTGGTTCGCCATTGGCGAATCGGGTCGGGGGACCTGACGACCACATAAAATTGACGAGCTTCTGAAAAATCTTCAAAATCCTAAAAGATAGTAGAATAAGAAATGTTTGAAAGGTCTATTTCGCAGGGCTGTTCCGCCTGAAGCATTGTATGTGTGAGTTCTTCGTATTCCCCTCCCTTGATGGCCGTTAAAAGCTTTACGGCTCGTAGAGGAGGGGTAAGGGGAGGGTGAATTGTCTTTTTTTGTCTTCCCCCTCACCCTCTCCCACAAGCCGATAAAAGCATTACGGTGGCTGCGCCCTTCGCTCCTCGTAGAGGGAAGAGGGAAACTATTTTGTGAGTCCGGCACCTGTGCCCGACTTTTCCCTCTTTAATTCTTGAGAGATGTCCTTACTTTAAATCCTCCAAAATCTTTAAAAGCTCGCTGTTTTCCCTCTGCTGGGGGATATCATAAACCTGAACGTACCGAACAGTCCCTTCTTTATCTATTATGACCGTTGCCCGGTTGGTTATCCCCAGATCGGAAAGATATAAGCCGTACTTGGAGGCAACTGCTCCTTTTGGGTGAAAATCAGATAAAAGAGGATATTTGATCTGAAGCTTTTCCGCAAAGGCTTTGTGGGACCAGATATTGTCAACGCTGATTCCAAAGACCTGGGCATTCAGATTCTCAAATCTTTTCAGGTCGTTGACAAAACAGGTATTCTCCTTTGAACAGACCGGGCTGAAATCCGCCACATAAAAGGCTAAGACGATATTTTTACCTTTGAAATCTGATAACTTGTATTCCTTATCATCATGCCCCTTCAACATAAAATCCGGAGCTTTCTCACCTGGTTTTATGGGCATTTTTCCCTCCTTTAAATTTTCTTAGGAGTGCACAATTCTACCGATCCTGGTTCACTCCATTTAGGGCATCCAGAGACTGAGATGTTCTGTCATCTAATAGAGTTCACATTTTCTCTAATTGCTCGCTAAATTGCTCAGGAGTCATCTCGATTTCCCGAAGGATTTCACGAATCAATGGTCGGGCAAAGTCCCTTCCTGGATGATTAGGCACCGTGGTAGTTCTTCCATCAGGGTGACGAAAGAACACATGACTTCCCTTCTGCCGCACGGCCTTAAAGCCTAAGCTGAGTAGCAGCTTTTCCATTGTTTTGAAGTCCGTAATCGGGAGGCGGCTCATATAACCACCTCAATCTGCTGAAGACCTATAAAGTGCGGTAAGTCTTCTACTGGGCCTTCATACTCTTCAAGACATAATTCCAAAACTTCTTTGAGATTTTTCTGGAGTTCGTCCAGAGTCGCACCCTGGGTATGGGCCCCGGGGATGCCGGGAACAATTCCTACGTAAAGTTTAGTCTCAGGATCCCATTCTACATAGGCGGTAAAGGTTTTCATCGTTCACCTCCTTTAAATATCCGGGAAAAATCTGGCATCCTGCCAGTAAGCCTCTTTGAGATATTGCTGCTGGGTAATCAGCGCTTTAAGATGCTCCTGTTCCCATTGCACTAAATAGGAGAAAAGGTTTTTGACCTCCTCATCTCTGCTTTCTTCTGCAGATTTTCGATAAAATTCGATTGAATTTTTCTCTAAAAGCGCTCCGATGGATAAGGCTGACATCTCGAAGTGCATATCCTTGATTCTTTTTTTGAAATCCTCAGAGAAGATCGGGCTGGGGCTTTCGGATTTGAAGAACTCTACCTTTTTATCCTTGAACTCTATCCCTCCGGTTTTTCTCACTTTCTCGTACTGCCCCTTTAAAATCTGATAATGCTTCTTCTCATCCTCTGCCAGAGAAGAAAATACCTCTTTCCCTTTCTTATCTATCGTTTTCTCTGAAGCTAATTTGTAGAAATGATACCCGTCTATTTCCACCTGCATGGCATTGGAGAGTATGTCTAATAGTTTTTCCATTATTGCTCCTTTTCTAAGTTAGCCCGGTTATATTACCATCCTTGTCTAAGTCGAAATTGAAAGCAGCCGGATTGGTGGGGAGTCCTGGCATAGTCATTATATCGCCGGCTAAGGCATAAAGGTAACCCGCACCGGTTGCAGGTCTCAAATCCTCAATGGGAAGACGAAAATTCTCTGGTCTTCCTTTGAGCTTGGGGTCATGGGAAAAAGAGTAAGGGGTCTTGGCTATGCACATTGGTAAAAAATCTAATCCCCAGGATTTGAAAAGGTCGATCTTTTTTTCAGCTAAGGGGAAGTAGAGCACCTCGCCTGCCCCGTAGATTTTTTTGGCAATGGTTTCGATTTTTTCCTTTATCCCTCCACCTTCGTACAGGAAATTAAAACAGCATCCCCTTTGGCATAATTTTACAGCCTTTTCAGCTAATTCTGTTCCGCCCTCTCCGCCTTTGTCAAATATCTCTGCCACTGCTACGTCATCTGCTCCTGCCTGGATTGATTTTTCTTTTAAGAGCGAAAGCTCGGCTTCGCTGTCCTCAGGAAAACGGTTTATAGCCACCAGAACCGGAAGTCCGAAAAGTTTAAGATTCTGTATATGCTTTTGCAGATTTCCGCACCCTTTTTCCAGTATTTCGAGGTTCTCCTGATCAATTGCTTTCTTATCATAGATGCCTATCCCGTGCATCATCAGGCTTTTCACCGTTGCAACCAGAACTGCTAAATCAGGAGTAAGGCCGCTTTCGCGGCATTTTATGTCCATCAGTTTTTCTGCTCCGCAGTCAGCACCAAAACCTGATTCAGTCACCACGTAGTCTGAAAGCTTTAAAGATATAAGGTCAGCTATAACAGAGGAGTTACCGTGAGATATATTGGCAAAAGGACCAGTATGGATAAAGGCAGGGGTTCCCTCAGAAGTCTGAACCAAATTCGGATTAAAAGCCTTTTTTAAAACCGCAGCCATAGCGCCGGAGGATTTCAAATCCTGAGCAGTTATCATTTTCTTATTCTGGTCTATTCCCACAGTTATCCTGGAAAGCCTTTTTTTCAAATCCTCCAGATCAACTGACAAGGACAGGATCGACATAACCTCACTGGCAGGGGTGATATCAAAATAAGATTCTCTGGGAATTCCATCAGCTTTACCGCCTAAGCCAATGATGATATGCCTTAAAGCCCGATCGTTAATATCCACAACCCTGGGCCAGAAAATCTCAGATATGTTCAGGCATAATTTATTTCCTTTTTGCAGATGAGTATCCAGAATAGCGGAGAGGAGGTTATGTGCATAACCAACTGCGTGGAAATCACCGGAAAAGTGAAGATTTATCTCCTCCTTAGGAAGAACCTGAGCTTTTCCGCCTCCGGTAGCTCCGCCCTTTAGGCCGAATAGTGGTCCCATAGATGGCTGCCTCAGAGTGCAGATAGTTTTTTTACCGATTCTATTCAATGCTTGAGAGAGACCGATAGCAGTAACTGTTTTCCCTTCTCCAGCCGGGGTAGGGGTGATAGCCGTGACGAAAATATACTTACCGTTTTTTCTTTCTTTTAATCTGTCTAAGACCTTGAAAGACACTTTGGCAATATACTTACCGTCCAGCTCTAACTCATCCTCTTTTAAGCCGAGCTCTTCAGCTATCTCTAAAATCGGCCTTAACTTCTCAGACATCTTAGAACTCTTTATATTTATTGGTGATTGGTAATCTGCGATCTTTTCCAAAGGCTCTGGCAGTTATCTTTATGCCAGGGGGCGCCTGTCTTCTTTTATATTCGCTTCTGTCCACCATCTGCATAACTTTGATTATCGTGTCCTCATCAAAACCTAAATCCTTTATCTCTTTGAACCCCTTGTCTTCCTCCACATAATATTTTAAAATCGGGTCTAAAACCGGGTAAGGAGGAAGAGTGTCAGAATCCTTTTGCCCGGGCTTAAGCTCGGCAGTAGGCTCCCTTTTCAAAATATCTTCAGGGATAAGCTCTTTTTTCTCTAAAAAATTTCTGTATCCGGCTAACTTATAAACTAAAGTCTTGGGAATATCTTTTAACACCACGAAGCCGCCAACCATGTCTCCATACAGAGTAGAATATCCTGCAGCTAATTCGCTTTTATTTCCGGTAGTCAGTACCAGCCAGCCGAATTTGTTAGAAAGAGCCATTAGAAGATTCCCTCTTATCCTTGCCTGGAGGTTTTCCTCAGTTACGTCCGGCTTTCTACCTTTAAATTCTGAAGACAAAGTCAAGATATAGGTCTCCAGAATTTTCTGGATAGAAAGATCGATAAACTTCATCCCTAAATTCCGGGCTAATTTTTTAGCATCCTCGAAACTTCTTTTTGAGGTAAACTCAGATGGCATAAAAACTGAGATCACATTTTCACTGCCCAGGGCATCTCTGGCAATGACTGCTACTAACGCGGAATCTATCCCTCCGCTTAAACCCAGAACCGCCTTCCTAAATCCGTTTTTACTCAGATAATCTTTTGTTCCCAGGACCAATGCCTGATAGACTTCAGCCAGAGGTGACAAGGGTTCTGGATTTATCCTTTTTATCTTTGGTTTTCTTCTCTTAAGAATTCTTTTTGTGACGATTATTCTGTTGACGATTTCAGATTTGAGTTTCTCTTTTTCCGTTCTCCACTTTGGGTCATGCAACCTTGCCCTGAAAACCTCATCCAAGTCCAGGTCTGCTATTATGAAATCCTCTTCAAACTGTTTGCCACGGTATAAAGTTTTACCTTCAGGGTCAAAGATCATCCCCATTCCATCAAAGACCAGCTCATCCTGTCCGCCAACCAGGTTATTATACAAAATGAAAACCCGGTTATCGCTCGCCCGGGTGGAAAGCATCTTCTCTCTTTCTTTCCACTTATCCATATGATAGGGTGAAGCGTTGATATTCACTATCAGTTCAGCTTCGCCGATTAAAGCCTGAGCTTTTGCCGGACCTTCTGGATACCAGATATCCTCGCAGACATTAACCCCAAAGACAAAATCGCCTATCTGATAAACAGAGAATTTCTCCCCTGGCTGGAAATAGCGATATTCGTCAAACACCCCATAATTGGGCAGGTTGCTTTTATAATAAACGTCCACCAGTTTCCTATTATGAATTACGGCTGCCGCATTGTATACCTCTCCGTTTTTATCCACAAATCCGACAATCACAGTCAGACCGCCAGTCTTCGGGATTATCTTCTTTAAAGCTTTGATATTGTCTTCAATGAATTGTGGTTTGAGCAGCAAGTCCTCAGGCGGATAGCCGGTAATGGAAAGCTCCGGAAAGCATACCAGCTCCACCCCCATCTTCTTGGCTTTGTCCAGATACTGGATTATCTTTCTGGTATTCCCCTCTAAATCCCCTACGGTGCAGTTTATCTGCGCCATCCCTACCCTTAAAGAACGCATTTCTTCTCCCCGGATTTAATCCTTTGACGGTTCTATATATGGCTTATAATAGTTTTTCAGTGCCTTTTTGTCAACGGTTTATTGGGAAGATCTTTTGTAGGGGAGGGGCTTGTCCCCTCCCGTCTCACATACCCACGGGCGACCACGAGGGTCGCCCCTACGTTCTCCCTCTTCTTGCAAAATACAAGGGTAAGGGTGAGGTTCTAAGGTAAAGTCGAGTCTTATAAAGGAGGCGCCGATATTTTTAATGGGTGGGGACAGCTTGTAGGGACAGGGCTTGTCCCTGTCCGATTGAAAAACAACGGACGGCCACACGGTTCGATAAACTCACCGTCCTGAGAAGTGTAGAAGGAAGGGTCGCGCTACGATTTATCAAACTGAATCTTTGGGTTCCTCGACTTGCGGATTCAAAGGTGCTTCATATTCCTCTAAGGTTAAGAATCCGTATTTTAGCATCCGGTTTAAGATTATCTTTCTTCTTCTTTCAAATCTTCGGGCATCTGAGGTAGGCGGGTATTTCCGAGGGAAAGGTAAAGAGGTAGCCATCCTTATCGCCTCATCTGGCGTAAGGTCTGATGATGATTTTCCAAAATAGTATCTGGAAGCCGCCTCGCAGCCGTAGATTCCGTCTCCCCATTCGACTAAATTCAAATAAAGTTCAAAGATTCTTCTTTTGCTGAGTGCCTTTTCCAGACGGAAGGCGATTAAGATTTCCTTCAATTTTCTAAAAGGATTCTTGGAAGGTGAAAGGTAGAGGTTTTTAGCTAATTGCTGGGTAATGGTGGATGCGCCCCTGGAGAATCCTTTCTTTTTCCAGTCGATCTTTAAGGATTCTTTCATCTCCTGCAGATCTATTCCGCTGTGAGTGAAGAAATTTATGTCCTCACTTACTAAAATAGCTTTTTTTAGATACAGAGAAACCTGGCTATAAGGCACCCAGATGCGATATTCCCTGGGTTTTTTGCCTTCTCTCTCATATTCTTTGTTCCTTATCTGGATTAAGGAAGTGGTCTCGGGATTTTCTTTTTGAAGATATTTTACATCTGGCAAGGTTAGATACTCCATAAGAAATATAAGAACAAAAATTAAAAGCAAAGCTGAAAAGATATATCGCCATTTGAATTTTTTTGGTTTTGGAAAGCTCATTATCAACGCTGGGCTTGATAAATCAAGCCCCTACAAATGTGGTCGTCGGATTAAAGCTCTTTGTTGGTGTCCTCACCAACAAAGATACTCCATTGGTCAGGAGACCAACGGAGAGCAAGTGGGGCGCATTGGAATACGCCCCCACCTGAACGGTAATTATCTGCGAGCGTTAGGTCCTCCATATAATCCGGGATCGCTGATGCTTCCATCCGGGTCAGTTAAAAGAGGATTACCTTTATCGATCAAAGGTGAATTTGACTTTAGGTGAAAATCTGTCTGGCTTTCAAAAAGAGGGTCAACAGATAGGTTTCCGTTTTGCTCTGTCTGGTCTGGTATATCTTTGTAATTGCCCGCGCTGTTGTTCCAGACGTCATTGTAGGTTACTGGAAAGTTTGGATTTATATCAGTTGCCCAGACTCCAACGCAGGGGCAGACCCATTCTTTTCTCCAGCCGTTTTCAGTGATTATGTTGTTCGTGCAGACCCCTTTGCATTCTGCGCTCCAGACTGCAAATCCGCAGTTACCGTTTCTGGTGATGATATTATTCGAAGCATCCATATAAGAGGTTCCAGTAGCAATAATTCCCCAGCCCAGATTTTCGTGCACCAGATTGTTTCTCACCACTGCCCTTGAGTTGCCGAAAGTTCCGATTCCCTTCCAGTAGCCGGAGATCTCGTTGCGGTACAGTGTCGCAGTTGCATCCCAGGTTATCCCGATTCCGGCACCCCTGCCGTCGCAGATGACGTTATCCGCGATATAGGCAGTTGCTCCCCGATATAATGCCACACCATCCCAGCCGTTGTTCTGAATCCGGTTATTCAAAATAGATATTTCCGAATTCTCTCTTCCGAATACGCCGCCTATCCCGACCACAACATTCTCGAGTCGATGAATGTTATCTGATATCTCCACGTCTTCAACTGTAACAGTGCTGAATTTAGTAACAATCCCAGCATCGGTGGCATTCCCATCAACGTCTCTTTTTCCTCCGGTTATCTTAAGCCTGGTGATAAGGGAATTTCGGCTATTTTCAAATAAAACTCCATATCCAGCTTTAGTGACCAGAGTGGTTGCATCTTTTCCACTGCCGATTATGCTCAGCCCTTTATTCTCGACCAAAAAGCCCCGGGTGGCATTCACTCTGGTCTTATGCTCCTGGCAATTACCGCACAATTCCTCGATGTATTCTTGCGGTTTTGCCTCATAAGTTCCCTGAAAGATAAAAATTGTATCCCCATCTTTTGCCTGATCAAATGCATTCTGCAAATCCCTGAGCGGCTCCTGCTTTGACCCGACTCCGACTTTCTTATCTTTAAGGTCATCCACAAACCAGATTCTATTGATCTGATCAGGTGAATTTGAGTTTAGGATTACAAGTAAAATTAAAATTATGAATAATTGAAACAGATTTCTCATATTCTCGATCCTTTTTTATTTTTGAAAAGCTACAAGCTACCTGCTACCAGCTTATTTAGTCACTTCCAGAATCCTTTTAATTACCTTTTCATCTTTTGGCAGTAGATCAACCGAAGGCAGCCTTTTGACTAACTCTTTCCAGATCGGCTCTTTTTCAAAGATTTCCTTAAAAATGGGGAGAGATTCTTTTACTCGCCCGTTGTTTACCAGAGCAGTTGCTTCCCAGAATTTAAGCTCGATACTTTCCGGATATAATCTTTTTGCCTCAGCATATTCTTTCAACGCAGTCTTGAGGTCTTTCTTTTCCAGAGCCAGGTCACCCAAGTCTGAATGATGATATGCTTCTGCTATCTTTACCAACCTTCTTAGCTCCTTTAAAGGCTCAGGATTATCCTCCACTCTTAAATCCAGGACCTTGTCCTGCCAGGGCTTCCCAGTCGATTTTCCTTTGACGATCAAAATCGCCGCAGACTGCTTTCCTCTTATGTCTCCGCCTTGTGCCTGAGCAGCATCTAAGGCTGCAAGCATCCTTTCAGTTAAACTCCCTTTGGTATTCTCAAAGGCTTTAGCCATAGCAGGCCAGACTTTGTCATTCAGCATCAGATTTGCCTGAACCGAATAATTTTTTCCGGTGATGTGTCCCGCAGCCGGTATGCATTTATCACCGGTATGAGCTGCCACGTTTCCAGACGCATCAATCATCGCCACCTGGCGAACGGCATTATTCTTATCTCCGGCAAGCAGAGCTTTCAGGGCATCCTGGGCAGTTCTGCCAGCCCTCATCAAATCTAATCCTAAAGGACCGTAGGTTACATCCACTAAAGACTGGGTTGCCACCGCACCCACTCCTGCCTCAGCCCAGGGGACAACTGGTCCTACTGAGAAATAATGAGATTGGACCGCAACCCCCATCTCGCCGGTTACACTATCTCGTGCAACGATAGAATAAGTGTGGCAGGGATAAGATTTAAGTTCCTGGGAGTTCGAAAGAGTAGCGCACAGAAGCAAAATTAAAGCTGTCAAGACAACTTTGTTGTAATTCATCTTTCCCTCCCTGAAAAAAGGTTTTTATGTGAGGATATGTTATTGTTTCTAAAAGGGATTGTCAAGATAAAGTTGAGTTGAGAAATTGGTGAACCTTACGAGTTATTGCGAGCCCAGTTGGGCGAAGCAATCCGTTTACTCTGAAGGGATTGCCGCGTCGTCCTACAGACTCCTCGCAATGACAGACTATGAGAGGCAATTAGCGTTAGCCCCACATTGCCCGCAACATGGGTCAGTCTTCTCGGAATGTGGAAAAGCACCCTGTGTCATTCTGAGTTCCGCCGAAGGCGGAACGAAGAATCTCCTTCTTTCGCTGTAGATTCTTCGCTTCGTTCAGAATGACAGGTATGGAATCTTTTCCATTTGACAATCTGGTTCGCCAGGCGTTTATTATCTCTGTTGTAAAGTAAGATGAAGGGTAATTTAGTCGATAAAATAAAAGAGATATAATCGAGGAAAGACAATGTTCAAAAATTTCGCAATTACCGGCGTGGCAGGGTATGTAGCGCCGAGGCATCTTAAGGCGATAAAGGAAACAGGCAACAGATTGGTCGCAGCAGTTGATCCGCATGATTCGGTGGGTCTTTTAGATAGCTATTTTGAAGACGTGCGTTTCTTCACCGAGTTCGAGAGGTTTGACCGGCATATTGAAAAGCTTCGCCGGCAGGGTGAGGACCAGCGTGTACATTACGTCAGCATCTGCTCTCCTAATTATCTGCACGATGCTCACTGCCGTTTTGCTCTACGAGTCGGTGCGGATGTTATCTGCGAAAAACCGGTGGTCTTAAACCCCTGGAATATCGATGCTCTGCAGGAGTTAGAAAAGGAGAGCGGAAAAAAGATTTTCACGGTTCTGCAGTTGCGGGTACACCCTTCTCTGATTGCACTTAAAGAGAAATTACAAAAAGAAAAGTCAAGTTTCAAAAAAGAGATTATCCTTACATATGTTACTTCCCGTGGTCTTTGGTATCTGGTCTCCTGGAAAGGCCAGGCGGAGAAATCCGGCGGCTTAGCCACAAATATCGGAATTCATTTCTTTGACCTTTTGCTCTGGCTATTTGGAAAAGTAGAAGGTTTTGAGGTCCATCTTGCCACACCGACCAGAACTGCAGGCTATATGGAGCTTGAAAATGCCAGGGTGAAATGGTTTTTGTCAATCGAGAAAACAGACCTGCCGGAAGAGTGTAAAAGCAAAGGCAAAGTAACATTCCGCTCAATCACTATCGACGGGCAGGAAGTCGAATTCTCAGAAGGGTTCACCGATCTGCACACTATCGTTTATCGGGAGACCCTGGCAGGCAGAGGATTCGGCCTGGCAGATGCCAGACCCTCTGTGGTCCTGGCTCATGATATAAGAAATGCCGAGATAATCGGGGTTAATGAGAATTCGCATCCGTTGGTGAAAAATCTTAAGTAACTTTTCCTCTAAGTAGTTAACTACAAGTTTTGGAGTATAAAGGTATAGTTTATTATCAAGTTACATAGCCGAGACATGACTTTTAAGAATGTTTTTTTAAAATACAAGTTGGCTTTTAATATGTATATATACATATTAAAATAGTACATCCATTATACACGATAACATATTAAGCTATTATAGAACAATGAATTAGAATGCTATTATCATAAAATATGGAGCATATTATGTAGTATATATACTACATAATATGCATAAGATATTTGCGTGTAAAAAAAAATTAAGCAAAAGTTGAAGATTTCTCTTGACAATTTGACTATAATGTATATATACATTATAGTCTTTATCTAATACGGAATCAACTGATCTACTAAGGTGTTAAAACTTAATAACTTAGTCCGGATAACTTAACATAAATGATGGCTTTTATTATTGTATATATACAATAATAAGAAACTTTTACTCCTAATTATGCCACGTATTAAGAAAGAAGATATCTTAAAAATCGCTAAGAACGATATAATAGAATTACTTGATAATCTACCTTCTAAAATCCTGAAATATTCTGATCTCGAGAACATTCTATTAATAAACAGAAAAAATTGGCGTGTTACTACTACTACCACCGTCAATGAATTCATTTCTTTTCTATTAGACCAAACAAAACTTAAGGAAGCAAAATTTAATTTTCCTTATCGTCCTGAACTAAGGTATATCTGGGGTGAAGTATCTAATTACGAATTAATTATGTCATTGAGGCCTGACTCCTATTTTACACACTATACTGCTATGTATTTGCATGAAATTACAGAGCAAATTCCAAATACCTTTTACTTAAATTATGAGCAATCTCCCAAGCGGAAGCATAAAGAGAACTTGGAACAAGATCGAATCGATTCTGCCTTCAAACGTCCAGTTAGGTCATCGAAAAACATTGCATTCTACAACAATTTTAAAATATGCCTGCTGAATGGTATGTATACCGGCAAGCTGGGAGTAGTTGAAATTCTTGGGTTACAACGAGAGAAAATTCGAGTCACAAATATAGAGAGAACACTTATAGATATTACTGTTAGGCCTGAGTACTCTGGAGGTGTTTTTGAGGTTTTAAAGGCTTTTCAGTTTGCCCATGATAACGTATCGATAAACAAGCTGACCGCCATGTTTAAAAAACTGGATTATACTTATCCTTATCACCAAGCTATTGGATTCTATCTTGAGAAGGCAGGCGTTTATAATCAATCCCAAGTAGATTTACTATGCAAGTTTGATTTTGAGTTCGACTTTTATCTTACTCACCAAATGAAAGAAACCGATTATTCCAAAAAGTGGCGACTATACTACCCCAAGGGCCTCTAATTCTTTACATTTGTTTGCTACATAATCAAAATAAAAATCGAAATCTCTTAACTCTGTACTTGTTTTAACAGTATCTTTTACGGCAGGAAAATCTGAACGATGAAATTCTTTATAGTTTTGTATGTTACCAATAAATTGTAGTGGAACCTTTTTGGCTGTAAATATATTCTTTAAGAGTTCAGTATTCTCACTCGTTGTGAGATCAATTCCGAAATGTTCAATAGTAATATAGATATCAAAGAAATCCCTTGCCCTTGCTGATCTTGATGGTTCTGTAACTATGTCAGCGTATTCTGGCATTTGCTGGCAGATAGCTCTCAGCTTTTCTATGACGATCATTTCAGGGGTATAAACATAAATAGTATATCCATCAATCTCATGCTTCTGTTTTGGGATGCAATACTCAAATTTACTGATATCGATCTTAATTTTTCTTTTTTGTTTATTGCCAACCACTAAAGCATTGCGTCGTAAAGAATCGATTTTATCAGACAGTCGGGCATAGTCTCCTGACTCTATAATTTTGAACTCAACCTGATATCCTCCCCAAAAACCAGCCATTTCTGGACTGATCTTTTCTGGTTTTTCGACAAGGGTAACATCGAAAACCTCGTAGCCTTCTGCTTTAAATGTTTCTTTCAGAATCTTTTGAATTTTGGATTCAATAATAGGGAGGTCTTCTTGCCTAAACTCTTTCTCAATTGAAAAGTCGAGATCAACTGAGGCGCGGTGTTCGATCTGGTGAATTATATCAAGAGCATTCCCACCCTTCAAAACCAGCATATCCATTAGGTAGTCATCAGAAAACATAGCGATTATAACAAGCCTTTTGATTTTTCGGAGAAATTCAGTATCCAAAGGTTATCCTTTTGATTGCTTTTTCTTCAGACCTGAAAGGAGTATCACGGATTCTACTCGGGAGATTAAAAATAACATTCAAAAAACTGGAGGCGGTGGGAATCGAACCCACGTCCGAAGATAAGAACTAAAGGACTTCTACAGGCTTAGCTTAGTCTTTTTTCCTTCCCGCTTTTGGCAGGAGGGACTTTCGCTCCAGGAAAGACCGACAAGCAGGTCTAACCCAGAACTATCCCGGTTTTGTTTCGCCCTCTTCCCCCAGGAGATAGAAGAAGGCTATCCTGTTTTTCTCGACGCCTTAGCCCAAACCAACAGGCAGGCTCAGGTAAGACGAGCTACCTTTTATTAGGCAGCCAATGCATACGAGTATTCGTTTGCATTTAGATTTGTTCCCAATGGATTAACGAGGTTACTGGGTACCTCGGCCTGCTTTCCTTTACCCTTGATCCCCGTCGAAACCGATCGCCCCCAAGAAAGTGGCTTAAGTCCTAATAAAATATACGTATAAATATGAGAAATTCAACAGAAATTTTGGGTAACCGAGAAAAAGGTTGACAAAAATATAGGCAATTGTAAATTGGATACCTTAGTGTAAGGTGAAAACAAGTTTATAACTGTACATCTAATCAAGGAGAGGATATGAGCAAAAAACAAAGTTTCAAGGTAAATATGTTTTCTTCTCTGCTCCTGGTTTTAATTCCCCTTTTTTCTCTTCTGGCTCAAGAACTCAAACTGGACATAAAGAAAAATGTCCTGGATAACGGGCTGACCATTTTGACCTGCGAGGATAAATCCGCACCCACGGTTTCCTATATGACCTTTATAAATGCTGGCTCCCGTGAGGAAAAGCCAGGAATTACTGGATTAGCTCACATCTTCGAGCATATGATGTTCCGGGGAACCAAAGAATACCCGGACTTTGATAAGGCGATAACCTCATTCGGAGCGCAGACCAATGCCTCAACTGGTGAGGATTACACCTCTTATTTTGTGAATGTGAAGAAGGATTATCTGGAAAAGATAATCCCGATCGAGGCAGATAGGGTGAGAAATTTAGTCTTTACTAATGAGGCTTTCCGAATGGAGATGGGTCCGGTTAAGGAAGAAAGGAGAAGGGGTGTGGTGGATGATCCGGATGGTTTTATCTGGGACGAGCTGGTCCAGACCGCTTACCAGGTGCATCCTTATCACCATCCGGTAATAGGTTTTGAAGAGGACCTGGAGAAAAATATCCAGGTTCAGGATGGACTGGATTTCAAGAGGAATTTCTATTCTCCTGGATATACCACCATCGTCTTAACCGGCAATTTCGATACTCCGAAGGCATTGGAGTTGATAAAAAAGTATTACGGGGACTGGCAAAAGACCCCTCCGCCTGATCTCAACATACCGGCTGAGCCAAAGCAGACCAAGGAGAGGGTGAAAAATTACGTGTGGAAGGATTCTGAGATCTCTCCCAAGCTTTTAATCGCTTTTCACGGGCCCAATTTTGAGATAAAAGATGACGATTTTTGCGCGCTGGAGCTTGCAGCCCGGATTCTGTTTATGTCCTCAGGTAGGCTCACTAAAAAGCTCTACAATGACCTGCAACTGGTTGAATATATCTCCGGCGGAATGGGGGATAGAAAGGACCCGGGGCTTTTCGAGATCAGCACGTCTTTAAAAAGGGGAAAATCGATAGATGAGGCGAAACCCCTGATCTTAGAGGAGCTGGAAAAACTGAAAAATGAGCCGGTCTCGGAAAGAGAGCTGGAAAAAGCCAAAAACTCCGTAAAGGCTGAGATGATCTACCGGATGGATAACCCGCTCTCGGTTGCTTATACAATCGGGCATTTTCAGACAGCAGGTGGCGATTACAATCTGCTTTTCGAGATTCAGAAGAAATACTCGGAAGTGACTCCGGAGATGATTCAACAGGTGGCAAGGAAATATTTCAATCCTGAGAACAGGACTGTGCTTACCTTATTACCCAAGAAGTAGCTTAACTTTCTCAAAAAATAGATGGAGGAAAAAGATGAGAAATACAGGTTTGAAAATCATACTCTTAAGTTTGATCTGTCTTTTACTGGTTTTTTCAGTTGATTGCAGCAAAACCCAGAAGCTCAAGATCATTCAGGTGAAGAAGACCGAGATACCGGTGGTCAATTTCCGGGTGATGATTTTCTCCGGCTCGGCTGATGACCAGAAAGGGAAAGAAGGTTTAGCTTATTTTGCTTCTTCTATGTTGAAAAAAGGTACCCAGTCTTATTCCCGGGAACAGTTAGAAGAGCTTTTGGATTTCCTGAGTGCCAGGATAGACATAAGCGTGGACAAACAGGTTATTGTGGTGAGCGGAACGACCCTGAAGGAAAATTTAGACAAATTTTACCCGCTCTTCTCTGAGGTCATTTTGAAACCCTCTTTTCCACAGGAGGAAATAGAAAAACAGAAGAAAGAGCAGGAAGATGGGGTCAATATGCTTCTGCAGGATGATGGGGAATTAGTAAAGGAGTGCCTGCAGGATTATATCTACAAAGACCATCCTTACGGACACCCGGTGGTGGGAGGTCTATCCTCCATAAAAAGTTTCACCAGGCAGGACGTTCAGGATTTCTATAACACTCATTTTGTCAAGGATAATCTGGTCATAGGCTTAGCCGGGGATATTGATGAAAACTTAGTGGAAAAGGTAAGAAAAGACTTCTCCGCTTTAAAAGAAGGGAAAGTGGTTCATCCGGAGGGAACTGTTCAACCGCTCAAGGGGAGGAAACTTCTTTTAGTTGAAAAAGAAGGCAGAGGTCAAACCCAGTTTTGTTTTGGTCATCCGGTTAGTTTCACGCGAAAAGATGAAAAAATGTTTTTCCCTTTGTATGTGGCAAATACCTACTTTGGCAAGCACAGGGAATCTTTCGGGGTTTTGTTTCAGACTGTCCGAACCGAGCACGGGCTTAGCTACGGAGCTTACAGCTATATCGAGTATTTCAGGCAGGCAGGCTGGTCCAATTTAGCCTCGCCCAATATTCCGCGCAGGGAACAGTACTTCAGCATCTGGACTTATCCTAAAAGCATCAATGGCAAATTCACTATGAAACTGGTCTTGAAAGATTTGACTGATTTAGTTGAAAACGGAGTTCCCAAAGAGGAGTTGGAAAGATACAAGAATTTCGAGATCAACCATTTCCCTTTTGAGATTCAGACACCCCAGAGGAAATTAGGGCTCCTTTTGGATGAGGAGTTTTATGGTAATTATGGTTTTGTGGACAACTTCGAAAAAAACGTTAAAGGGGTAAGCTCAGACCAGGTTAATTCAGACCTTAAGAAGTATATTTTTCCGGATGACATTGCGATAGTGGCAATAGTCAGCAATGCCGATGATTTCAAAAAAGAGCTTTTCTCAGATCAAACTGTGATAGAATACCCCTCAGGCGTAGATGGTGCATCTTTAAAAGAAGGGGACGATAAGGTCAAAGCTTTTGATCTTAAAATCAAGCCCGAGGATGTATCTGTGGTTAAAGTTTCAGAGCTTTTTAAATAGACTTCTATGTTGGGATAGGGGTTGTATTCCTATCCCTTTTCTCTTACGGGCAGCCCCGCATATTGCGGGACGCCTATGGGTTCAAAGGGTGTTGATTTTGCGTCCTAGAAACGGATCCGTAGGATAGGTCGGGCACCCTTGCTCGTCTAATTTCTCGAAGAAATCTCTTGACAAAAAGAGGTAGGAAATAGAATAGTATAGGAAATAAACTCGCGTAGCAGAGGTTTTAAACCTCTGCCGAGCCCTAAAGGCTCGGCTACGCGTGTTTTCTTGACAATTATATATGAGAAATAGAATGAGAGATATTTTGGATAAAAAAGAACTAAAAGAACTTACCATTCCCCAGATGCTCAGAAGAAGCGCCAGGCTTTTCTCTGATTCTATTGCTTTATCTGCCTGGAAGGACGTGAAATATTATTCCATTACCTATGAAGAGCTTGAAAATAAGGTAGGATTTTTTGCCAGGGGTTTGAACTCCTCAGGTATTAGGAAAAACGATAAGGTAGGGCTTCTTTCCGAAAATCGGCCTGAATGGGGGATAGCTTATCTGGGGATTTTAAGCTCAGGCGGAATTATAGTTCCTTTAGACCCACTGCTTAGGTGTTCGGAAATAGAAGTTCTGATCCGGGATTCAGGGATGAAGGGTCTGGTAACCTCAGCTAAATTTATAACTGATATATTTGAAATAAAAAAGAAGATACCGGGGCTTGATTTTCTTATCTGTATGGATGAAAATAAAGGGGATGGCATATTATCTTTTTCAGAGATTTTGGATAAAGGTAAAGAGAATAAGACTGAATTGCCCGGAGCTGTTCCTGATGATACCGCGGTTATCATCTATACCTCTGGCACAACTGGCAAGTCCAAAGGTGTGTTGCTCTCTCATAAGAATATTATGTCCGATATCTGGGGAACAAAAGAGGCTTTAAAACTTTATCCAGAAGATGTTTTCCTCTCACTCCTTCCCTTGCATCATACCTTTGAATGCACAGCCGGATTTCTAATACCTCTTTCTGGTGGCTCCAGGGTTACCTATGCCCGCAGTTTGAAATCCAAAGAGATTCTGGAGGATGTAAAAAATAACGGAGTCACTATCGTACTTGGTGTTCCTCTTTTGTATGAAAAGCTTTTCACCAGTTTGAGGAAAAATATCCAGAAAAAGTCCTTTCTAACCCGGACTTTTTTTAACCTGAGCTTTAATTCTGTAAAAACCTTTAGGAAACTGTCTGGAATAAACCTGGGGAAATATGTCTTTAAAAGTTTAAGGAAGAAAGCAGGACTTTTCAGTCTGAGGATTTTAATCTGCGGGGCAGCTCCTCTTCCCTCTATAATACCTGAATGCTTTGACCTTTTAGGGATTAAATTCCTTCAGGGTTACGGTCTAACTGAGACCTCACCGGTTCTTACTTTAAATCCAGACGTCAAGCCCAAATATTCATCAGTTGGGTTGCCGATTCCGGGAGCCGAAATTAAAATTTTTGAGCCGGATAAGGATGGGGTGGGTGAAATCTTAGCAAAGGGGGATATGGTGATGAAAGGTTATTACAATAACCCTGAGGAGACAGATAAAGTTTTGAAAGATGGCTGGCTTTATACCGGAGATTCAGGCTGGAAAGATAAGGATGGGTATTTTTATATAGTAGGACGTAGAAAGAATGTCATCGTTTCCAGCGCAGGGAAGAATATCTATCCAGAAGAGATTGAGAATCAACTAATCCAGTCTCCTTGTATTTTGGAAGCTTTAGTTTTGGGCAAAAAGGTATCTGGTGGGGAAGAGGTAGAGGCAGTAGTTGTACCGAATCTCGAATACATTCAGCAGCTCCAGGGAGACAAAATTCCAGATGAGGAAAAACTTAGGCTCTTGATGAAACAGGAAATTGAAAAATGTTGTGAGGGGATTGCGGATTACAAGAGGGTAAAACATTTCCAGATAAGAAAAGAGGAGTTCGAGAAGACCTCGACAAGGAAGATAAAAAGATTTTTGTTTAAACAGATATAGCGGTAGGATAGACTTTCAGTCTGTCCTTCTGGTGGTGTCAGGAGGTAACTCCTGACACCACGTTTAGTTTAAATCAAATATGTAGCGTCCTCACTCCGTGAGGACGGTCGAGCGGTAGAGACGCATGGCCATGCGTCTCTACGTCTTTTTTAAATGTCAGACAGGAATGTCTGACCTACCTCCGTAGGGGCGTTCAATTGA